>NZ_CP049742.1:12500-387500 GCF_015482585.1 Mangrovibacillus cuniculi
TTAGTCGGGACCTAAGCCGAGGCCGAATGGCGTAGGCGATGGACAACAGGTTGATATTCCTGTACCACCTCTCTTCCGTTTGAGCAATGGGGGACGCAGGAGGATAGGGTATGCGCACTGCTGGATATGTGCGCTCAAGCAGTAAGACTGGTAACGAGGCAAATCCCGTTACCGTAAGGTCAAGCTGTGATGACGAGGGAATTATAGTACCGAAGTACCTGATTTCACACTGCCAAGAAAAGCCTCTAGCGAGGAAGAAGGTGCCCGTACCGCAAACCGACACAGGTAGGCGAGGAGAGAATCCTAAGGTGTGCGAGAGAACTCTCGTTAAGGAACTCGGCAAAATGACCCCGTAACTTCGGGAGAAGGGGTGCTCTGATAGGGTGAAAGCCCGAGAGAGCCGCAGTGAATAGGCCCAGGCGACTGTTTAGCAAAAACACAGGTCTCTGCGAAGCCGCAAGGCGAAGTATAGGGGCTGACGCCTGCCCGGTGCTGGAAGGTTAAGGAGAGGGGTTAGCTCACGCGAAGCTCTGAACCGAAGCCCCAGTAAACGGCGGCCGTAACTATAACGGTCCTAAGGTAGCGAAATTCCTTGTCGGGTAAGTTCCGACCCGCACGAAAGGCGTAACGATCTGGGCACTGTCTCAACGAGAGACTCGGTGAAATTATAGTACCTGTGAAGATGCAGGTTACCCGCGACAGGACGGAAAGACCCCGTGGAGCTTTACTGCAACCTGATATTGAATTTTGGTACAGCTTGTACAGGATAGGTAGGAGCCTTGGAAGCCGGAGCGCCAGCTTCGGTGGAGGCATTGGTGGGATACTACCCTGGCTGTATTGAACTTCTAACCCGCGCCCCTTATCGGGGTGGGAGACAGTGTCAGGTGGGCAGTTTGACTGGGGCGGTCGCCTCCTAAAAGGTAACGGAGGCGCCCAAAGGTTCCCTCAGAATGGTTGGAAATCATTCGTAGAGTGTAAAGGCACAAGGGAGCTTGACTGCGAGACCTACAAGTCGAGCAGGGACGAAAGTCGGGCTTAGTGATCCGGTGGTTCCGCATGGAAGGGCCATCGCTCAACGGATAAAAGCTACCCCGGGGATAACAGGCTTATCTCCCCCAAGAGTCCACATCGACGGGGAGGTTTGGCACCTCGATGTCGGCTCATCGCATCCTGGGGCTGTAGTCGGTCCCAAGGGTTGGGCTGTTCGCCCATTAAAGCGGTACGCGAGCTGGGTTCAGAACGTCGTGAGACAGTTCGGTCCCTATCCGTCGTGGGCGTAGGAAATTTGAGAGGAGCTGTCCTTAGTACGAGAGGACCGGGATGGACGCACCGCTGGTGTACCAGTTGTCTTGCCAAAGGCATCGCTGGGTAGCTATGTGCGGAAGGGATAAGTGCTGAAAGCATCTAAGCATGAAGCCCCCCTCAAGATGAGATTTCCCATTCGTAAGAAGTAAGATCCCTGAAAGATGATCAGGTAGATAGGTTCGAGGTGGAAGCATGGCGACATGTGGAGCTGACGAATACTAATCGATCGAGGACTTAACCAAGTCAAACTTGGTGATTCTCGGCAATACGCTTTGGTGGCGCGCAGTATTTAGTTTTGAAAGAACAACGTTCTTTTACATGTACATAGTCTGGTGGCGATAGCGAGAAGGTCACACCCGTTCCCATCCCGAACACGGCAGTTAAGCTTCTCAGCGCCAATGGTAGTTGGGGGTTCTCCCCCTGTGAGAGTAGGACGTCGCCAGGCAACAAGCACTCTTCATTTACTTACGTAGATGGAGAGTGTTTTTTTGTTCTGGAAAAATAGAATCTTAGATTTAAATGATAGTTATTATATACTTTAGTAATTATATATTTCTTTTCATAGATACATATTTTTAGCAATGCGTAGAGAGACTAATAGTAGAAAAGATAAATGAATGATGAGGTATATTACAGGAAGCTCTTGCGGTATAGCAGAAACTGAAAAAACATGATTAGGTATACCAGAGGAAGTTCCCGCGGTATAGCAGAAGCCGAAAAAGCTTGGTTAGGTATACCAGAGAAGCTTCCCGCGGTATAGCAGAAACTGAAAAAACATGATTAGGTATATCAGAGGAGCTTCCCGCGGTATAGCAGGAGCGGAAAAAGCATGGTTAGGTATATCAGAGGAGCTTCCCGTGGTATAGCAGAAGCCGTAAAAACATGATTAGGTATATCTCAGGAAGCTCCCGCGGTATAGTAGGAGCGGAAAAAGCATTGTTAGGTATATCAGAGGAGCTTCCAGCGGTATAGCAGAAACTGAAAAAACATGATGAGGTATACCAGAGGAAGTTCCCGCGGTATAGCAGGAGCGGAAAAAGCATGTTTAGGTATACCAGAGGAGCTTCCCGCGGTATAGCAGAAGCGGATAAAGCATATTTAGGTATATCAGAGGAGCTTCCCGCGGTATAGCAGAAGCGGAAAAAACATGATTAGGTATATCACAGGAAGCTCCAGCGGTATAGTAGAAGCCGAAAAAGCTCGATTAGGTATACCAGAGGAGCTTCCCGGGGTATAGAAGAAGTCAAGAATCGTCGTTAGCTATATCAGAGGAAAAATTATATGCCGTTTAATTGAAAATTAAATAAATGATCAAGAATTAGTAATAGTTTCTCACGGACCATGAGAGAAGCAAACTCAGAGCACAGGTGCCCCACAAGAGTGTCTCGCAGACCACGAGAAGAGGAAAACCAATGCGCAGGTGTCCCACAAGAGTGTCTCGCAGACCACGAGAAGAGGAAAACCAATGCACAGGTGCCCCACAAGAGTGTCTCGCAGACCACGAGAAGAGGAAAACCAATGCACAGGTGTCCCACAAGAGCGTCTCGCAGACCACGAGAAGGGGAAAACCAATGCGCAGGTGTCCCACAAGAGCGTCTCGCAGACCACGAGAAGAGGAAAACTAATGCACAGGTGTCCCACAAGAACGTCTCGCAGACCACGAGAAGAGGGAAACCAATGCACAGGTGTCCCGCAAGAACGTCTCGCAGACCACCAAAAGAAGAAAACCAACGCACAGGTGCTCCGCAAACAAATCCCCTAGCAGTTCTATCACTAAATCACCAGCCAAATCCCCAAGTAATCCACACACTGACTCTCCCAACCAAGGATTTTCCTATCACGTCCTGTGCATAACTCCCCTTATCCACACCTTACCCCTAACAAAAGGGACAAAAATTCTCCTTCTCCCAAAAAGTTATCCAAAACACTTGGATAACTCTGTGTACAACCGGACTTATCCACCACCGATAATAGAGAAAAAATGTCATTATCCACAATTCCCTTCCACATTACTAGAATGTTTAGTAAAATGTAGGCTCAAGGCCAGGTTTATAAAGGAGTGTATGTATGCTGGAAAATGGTTTGTGGATGGTTTTGATCATCCTTGCTATCAATATTGTTTATGTGTCATTTTTTACCATTAGAATGATTCTTACGTTAAAAGGGTATCGATATATGGCTGCGTTTGTCAGCGTGTTTGAAGTTATTATTTATGTCATTGGACTTGGGTTGGTGTTAGACAATTTAAATCAAATACAAAATGTCATTGCATATGCAGTAGGATATGGTATTGGTGTTGTTGTCGGGATGAAAATTGAAGAAAAGATGGCACTTGGGTATATTACTGTTAATGTGATTACGAAAGAGTATGACAAGCAGTTACCAGAGGTGCTACGTCAAAAAGGATATGGCGTGACAAATTGGGCGGCAGAAGGTTTGGAAGGTGATCGTATGGCAATGCAGATCCTCACTCCTCGTAAATACGAGCTAAAGTTGTACGATACCATTAAAGAGTTGGATCCAAAAGCGTTTATCATCGCTTATGAACCGAAAACGATACATGGCGGCTTCTGGGTAAAAGCTGTTCGGAAAGGGAGGCTGCAGTCTTGAAGAAGAAATTCGAAGTCTTGGAATCCGAGACGATTGGCGATTGTTTAGACCGTATGGCGAAAGAAGGATTTATGCCTGTTCGACGTATGGAAGAGCCAGTGTTTGAAGAAATTCGTGAAGGAAGTAAAGTTGATTATCGTCCAATCAGACAGAAAATTGTCTTTGAAGGAGTAAAAAAGAACTAAATCACGAACATTAGTTAAAAATAAGTATAAATTGTTCGAAAATAGCTTGACGTTCCCCATCACTATTGGTAAGATAAAAGAGAATTAAATGACCTCATATAATCTTGGGAATATGGCCCATAAGTTTCTACCTGGCTACCGTAAATGGCTGGACTATGAGGAAGTGAACGTTTCTGGCGAATGATAGTATGAGAACGATAGTGTAGGTTCACTATACGTTTCTTTTGTCACCGGATTCTCGCTTTCTCCTAGAGAGAGTGAGGCTCCGGTTTTTTCTTTTGGGAAAATCGAGCTTCCCTCTCTCTCCTACAATAAAGTGGATTGGGGGAAATGACATGAAAGTCGGCGTTATCATGGGTAGCCAATCAGATTGGTCTACGATGAAGAATACATGTGATTTATTAGATCAGTTAGGAATACCATACGAAACTAGAGTGGTATCTGCTCACAGAACACCAGATGAGATGTTTTCGTATGCAGAGACTGCTAGAGTAAGAGATATAGGTGTCATCATTGCAGGAGCTGGTGGAGCTGCTCACCTTCCAGGTATGGTTGCCGCAAAGACAACACTACCGGTAATCGGAGTTCCCATCGCTTCTAAATATTTAAAGGGAATGGATTCTTTGCTATCTATCGTTCAAATGCCAGCGGGAGTTCCAGTGGCAACGGTAGCTATTGGAGAAGCTGGTGCCAAAAATGCTGCGCTTTTAGCAACACAAATCCTAGCAATCCATAACACTACCTATCAAGCCGCACTACAATCATTCCGAGCTGCTCAACACGAACAGGCATTAGAAAGTAGTGATGCACTTGTTTAGAGATTGGGTGAAGCCAGGACAAACAATTGGAATTATAGGTGGCGGGCAGTTAGGTAGAATGATGACTTTTTCCGCTAAACAGATGGGCTACATCGTCTTTATTTGGGATCCGACAGAGAATTGTTCGGCTGGCCAGGTGGCAGATTTACATATACAAGAACCGTTTGAAGAAGGTAAAACGCTAGATTGGTTTGCGGAGAAGTGTGACGTAATCACGTATGAGTTTGAACACTTGCCTTTATCTTTTATGAGAAAACTTGCTGCTAAAGGTAATGTGCCACAAGGGATTGCTTTACTAGAGTGGACGCAACACCGTTTAGTAGAAAAGAGAATGATAGAAGATGCTGGCCTGCACGTCGCTCCATATATGCCGTTAGAAAACGAAGAAGACCTTGAAGAAGCCATGCAGCTCTTCGGATTACCACTTGTAGTGAAAACCGTTAAGGGTGGGTATGATGGGAAAGGGCAAGTCGTAGTGGAGAGCGAGAGCGACATGAAGGAAGCATTATCCTTAATACAAACAGCAGCATGTATCGGAGAAGCGTGGATGCCGTTTACAAAGGAACTATCCATCATGGTTCACCGTAACAAACGTGGGGAAACAGTCATGTTGCCAGTTGTGGAGAATCACCATCGTCATCAACAACTTTGGCTGACAGAAGCACCTGCTCTCGTATCAAAGCACGTGTTACAAGATATTGAAGAGCAAGCACAGCGATTGGTGCAGCACCTGCAATTGGTTGGAACACTAGCGATTGAATTGTTCTTAATGGAAGATGGCTCCATCTACGTTAATGAACTGGCTCCACGACCTCACAATAGTGGGCACTATTCGATTGAAGCGTGTGATTGGTCTCAGTTTGATCTACACATTCAAGCTATATGCAATCGATCCCTCCCACAACCAGTTTTACATCAAGAAGCCTTCATGGTAAATATAGTAGGACAGGACTTAGCTCGTTTGGAAGAGAGAATGCCTTCTTTCGTAGATTGGCACGTGCATTTGTATGGAAAAGGTACACCTGCACCGTTTCGAAAAATGGGTCATGTCACGATTCTTTCGCAAGAACGCCAGAAAACGTTAAGCGAAATTAGAAACTCTGGTATATGGCCAGGTAATAGGGAGGAACTACATACATGATAGAACGTTACTCACGTCCAGAGATGGCAAACATATGGACGGAAGATAATCGCTTTGCGGCTTGGTTAGAAGTCGAAATCGTTGCTTGTGAAGCGTGGGCAGAACTAGGTGAAATTCCAAAAGAAGATGTGGTAGCTCTTCGTCAAAACGCAAAAGTAAATGTAGACCGTATTAAAGAAATTGAAGAAGAGACTCGTCACGACGTGGTTGCATTCACTCGCGCAGTTTCGGAGACGCTTGGACCAGAAAGAAAGTGGGTTCATTACGGATTAACGTCTACAGATGTAGTAGACACGGCATTATCTTATCTGTTAAAACAAGCGAATGATCTAATTCGTGATGCTATCCAAAACATGATCGACGTGTTAGCGGATAAGGCGAAAGAACATAAACATACCGTTATGATGGGACGTACACATGGCGTTCATGCAGAGCCAACGACATTTGGCTTAAAGCTTGCTCTTTGGTACGAAGAAATGAAACGTAATTTAGATCGTTTCAATGACGCAGCAAAAGGTATCGAGTTCGGTAAGTTATCTGGAGCTGTAGGAACGTATGCCAATATTGATCCGTTCGTTGAAAAGTTTGTGTGTGAGCAACTAGGCTTAACACCAGCTCCACTATCTACGCAAACACTTCAACGTGATCGTCACGCTCATTACATGGCGACGCTAGCATTAGTGGCAACTTCTATTGAAAAGTTTGCAGTGGAAGTTCGTGGCTTACAAAAATCTGAAACACGTGAAGTGGAAGAGTACTTTGCAAAAGGGCAAAAAGGGTCTTCTGCTATGCCACATAAACGTAACCCAATTGGTTCTGAAAACGTGACAGGACTAGCACGTGTCCTTCGCGGGTACATGCAAACGGCTTACGAAAATGTTGCTTTATGGCATGAGAGAGATATTTCTCACTCTTCGGCAGAACGTATCATTTTACCAGATGCTACGATTGCTCTACATTATCAACTAACTCGCTTTGCTTCCATTATCAAGAACTTAACGGTGTTCCCAGAGAACATGAAACGTAATATGGAGCGTACGCACGGGTTAATCTATTCCCAACGAGTTCTTCTTTCTCTCATCGACCATGGGATGAGTAGAGAAGAAGCATATGACATCGTGCAGCCAAAAGCGATGGAATCTTGGGAGAAAGGTGTTCCTTTTAAAGAATTACTTCAAGAGGAACCAGCAGTAACAAATACACTCTCTAGCGATGAACTAGATCAATGCTTTGATTACACATACCACTTAGCGCAGGTGGACATGATTTTTGAGCGACTAGGACTGAACTAAGACAAGTGAAGAGGTAGGTAAATGTCACCTGCCTCTTTTTGTATGCTTAAATTGTCAGAAAAGTTAATAATCGGAGGGGTTAAGATGGTGGAAAAAGGATCACTTCTCTACGAAGGGAAGGCAAAAAAACTTTACAAAACGAACGATTCTTCCGTTCTTTGGGTGGAGTATAAAGATGAAGCAACAGCTTTCAATGGAGAAAAGAAAGAGAAAGTTTCGGGCAAAGGGTCTTTAACGAACATAATTTCAAGTGAACTTTTTGCTTATCTTCGTAGGCAAGGGGTGCAGTCACATTTTATTGAACAAGTCAGTCCTACAGAGCAGTTGATTAAACCATTAAGTATGATTCCTTTAGAAGTAGTTGTCCGTTTTGTTGCTGCTGGTAGCTTATCTAAGCGACTAGGGATACCAGAAGGAGAAATATTCCCTCAGCCGATTATTGAGTTTTATTACAAAAATGATGAGTTAGGAGATCCACTCCTAACGGAAGACCATTTAGAGTACCTAGAACTTCTTTCGCCAAAAGAATATGCAAAGGTGAAAGTCGAAGCAATTATCATTTTTAAATATTTGCAAAAGTTATGTGATCAATCAGGACTTCAGTTAATAGATGGAAAGTTGGAGTTTGGGCGTACAGAAGATGGCAGCATCATGCTTGGAGATGAAATCTCTCCAGATACGTGTCGCTTTTGGAGAAAAGGTACAAAGGAACGATTGGATAAAGATGTGTTCCGTTTAGGTACTGGAGATATGGTAAGCGTTTATGAAGAATTCTATCAAACAATTAAGGGAGTGTCCGCTCATGTTTAATGTTCAAATTCACGTTCGTCTTCGTCCAAGTATTTTAGATCCTCAAGGGAAAGCAGTTCTTCAAGCGATTCAATCTTCTGGTGAAGAGATGGTGCAAGAAGTAAGGATGGGAAAATTAATTGAAGTACAAATGAAAGGAAACTCCGTGCAAGAAGTGGAGGAAAAAGCGAAGCAACTAGCAGATCAACTACTTGCTAACCCAGTAATGGAAGATTACGAGATTTTCGTAAAGGAGATGGCTTTGTAATGAAATTTGCTGTCATCGTGTTTCCTGGATCCAATTGTGATGTGGATATGTACCATGCTGTTGTAGATGCACTTGGAGAAGAAGCGGAGTATGTCTCTTCGACTGCTACTAGTTTAGTAGGATTCGATGGCGTTTTACTGCCAGGCGGCTTTTCTTACGGCGATTATTTACGCTGCGGAGCCATTGCTCGATTTGCTCCTGTGATGAGCGAGGTACAACGCTTTGCAGATGAAGGAAAACCAGTATTAGGCGTTTGTAATGGATTTCAAATTCTAACAGAGGCTGGACTTTTACCAGGAGGATTACTTCAAAATGAAGGGCAAACATTCCTGTGTGAAACTGTGACGTTACGAGTAGAAAACAATCATTCTCTATTTTTAACAAACTATGAAGTAGGTGAAAAAATAGAGATTCCAATTGCGCATGGAGAAGGGAATTACGTGTGCAGTGAGGAGACGTTACAAGAACTACATGACAATCGTCAAATTGCTTTTAAATACGAGAACAATCCAAACGGTAGTATGGCAAACATTGCTGGAATTACAAATAAACAAGGAAACGTCCTTGGCATGATGCCACATCCAGAGCGAGCGGTAGAAGCACTTTTAGGCAGTACAGATGGGAAACGTCTATTTGAATCCATGATCAAAAATTGGAGGAATGAATATGCTTACCATGCTTGAACCAAGTCCACAACAGATCCAAGAAGAAAAACTGTATCAAACGATGGGATTAAAAGATAGCGAGTTTGATTTAGTGACAAAAACCCTAGGACGTTTACCAAATTACACAGAGTTAGGTTTGTTCTCTGTTATGTGGTCCGAACATTGTAGTTATAAGCACTCCAAAAAAGCATTACGTGCTTTTCCGACAACAGGTGAACGTGTGCTGCAAGGTCCTGGTGAAGGTGCAGGGGTAGTGGATATCGGTGATCATCAAGCGGTAGTGTTTAAGATGGAAAGCCATAATCACCCTTCTGCCATTGAGCCGTACCAAGGAGCTGCAACTGGTGTAGGCGGTATTATTCGCGACGTATTCTCCATGGGCGCACGTCCTATTGCTCTATTAAACTCGCTTCGCTTCGGAGAATTACAAGATCCTGCTGTTCGTCAGACGATGAAAGGTGTCGTAGCGGGAATCGCTGGTTATGGGAACTGTATTGGAATTCCGACAGTTGGAGGAGAAGTGCAGTTCGATGCTACATATAAAGGAAATCCACTTGTAAACGCGATGTGTGTTGGGATTATCGAACATGACAAAGTACAAAAAGGTGTCGCAAAAGGAATTGGTAACACGGTGATGTACGTTGGTGCAAAGACTGGTCGCGACGGCATCCACGGAGCAACGTTTGCTTCCGATGAACTAAACGAAAGTTCAGAAGCAAAGCGCCCAAGTGTACAAGTCGGTGATCCGTTCATGGAGAAGCTGGTAATGGAAGCATGTTTAGAGGCTATTACATTACCTGGCCTAGTTGGTATTCAAGATATGGGAGCTGCTGGACTAACTAGTTCTTCGGCAGAAATGGCGAGTAAGGCGGGAACAGGAATCGAAATGAATCTTGATTTCGTTCCGCAACGCGAAGAAGGCATGACAGCTTATGAAATGATGCTTTCTGAATCACAGGAGCGAATGCTTTTAGTAGTAGAAAAAGGGATGGAACAACCGTTTTATGACTTATTCGAGCGCTACTCTCTTGATGCAGTGGCAGTCGGTACCGTTATCGAAGAAAAAGTTCTTCGTTTACTACACCACGGAGAAGTAGTCGCGGAAGCACCAGTAGACGCATTAGCCGAAGAAGCTCCTGTTTATTCACCAAAAACAGCCGTACCTACGTACTTTGAGCAAGCGAAAGAAGTAACAATCGAAGTGGAACAACCAGAGGAGATGCTAGAAACGCTTCTACAACAGCCAACGATTGCAAGCAAAGAGTGGGTATATCGACAGTATGATACGCAAGTTCGCACGAATACAGTCGTGACACCTGGTTCCGATGCAGCAGTAGTAAGAATTCGTGGTACGAAAAAAGCCCTTGCGATGACGACGGATTGTAACAGTCGATACGTTTATTTAGATCCTTTTGTGGGAGGACAATTAACGATTGCAGAAGCAGCGCGTAATCTGGTCTGTTCGGGAGCGCAACCACTAGCGGTAACAGACTGCTTAAACTTTGGAAGTCCGGAGAAACCTGAAATTTTCTGGCAGTTCCAACAAGCAATCAACGGAATGGCAGACAGCTGTAACGCTTTGTCTACACCAGTAATTAGTGGAAATGTTTCTCTTTACAACGAGACAAATGGGCAAGCAATTTACCCAACGCCGATCGTCGGTATGGTTGGATTAATCGAAGACATTGCAAACGTCACTACCCAACAAGTCAAAGAAGCGGGAGACGCGGTGTACTTAGTTGGAGAGATTGGTCACGATTACGGTGGTAGCGAAGTGCAAAAAGTGTTACATGGGGAAACTTCTGGAAAAGCACCAGACTTCTCGATCGAAAAAGAAAAGAACGTACAAGAAGCAGTATTGAGTGCTATCCAAGCGGGGTTCATTACAGCAGCTCATGACATTGCAGAAGGTGGATTAGCGGTTGCGTTAAGCGAAATGTGCTTTGGAACAGAAGGACTTGGCATGGACGTGGAAATGACACTTTCAAAAGAACAATTATTCAGTGAAACACCGTCTTGTATTATCGTGACAGTTAAACCGGAGCAGGAAGCAGCTTTCCTACAAGACAATGCACACCTTGTGACGAAGCTTGGAATGGTAACGGCTGATGGGACTTTGACTATTACTAATAAAGACGGGGAAACAGTAATCCAAACACCAGTTCAGAAACTGGAAGAAGCATGGAGAGGGGCTATCGCATGTTACCTGAAATAAAAGGTCTGAATGAAGAGTGCGGCGTATTCGGTGTTTGGGGGCATCCCCAGTCCGCGTCCATTACGTACTATGGACTTCATAGCTTACAACATCGTGGTCAAGAGGGAGCTGGTATCGTCACGACGGATGGCGATGTGCTTCGCGGATTAAAAGGCGAAGGACTAGTAACAGAGGTGTTTAAACAACACGATATGTCCGAACTAAAAGGCCATGCTTCCATCGGTCACGTGCGATACGCAACAGCTGGAGGAGGCGGATATGAAAATGTCCAACCTCTTCTGTTTCACTCACAAACAGGTAGCTTAGCCATTGCACACAATGGAAATTTAGTAAATGCCAATGCCTTAAAGCATCAGCTAGAAGGACAAGGCAGTATCTTTCAGTCCACATCAGACACAGAGGTGGTCGCTCACCTAATTAAGAGAAGTGGGTATTCTACTTTTTCAGACCGCGTAAAGAATGCCTTAACGATGTTAAAAGGAGCGTACGCACTTCTTTTATTAACGGAAACAGAGATGATGGTTGCACTAGATCCAAACGGATTGCGACCACTATCCCTTGGGACAATTGGAGATGCGTATGTTGTAACGTCTGAAACGTGCGCGTTTGATGTAGTCGGAGCGGAGTATCTACGCGACGTGCAACCTGGCGAACTCGTCATTATTAATGAAGAAGGCATTCGTTCGGAGCGCTTTTCCTACGGCGCAAAGCGAGCAATGTGCTCAATGGAATATATCTATTTCTCAAGACCAGATAGCGATATTCAAGGAGTCAATATCCATACAGCCCGCAAAAATTTAGGTAAGCAATTAGCGAGAGTAGTAGACATTGAAGCAGATGTGGTAACGGGGGTGCCAGACTCCAGTATATCTGCTGCAATTGGATTTGCAGAGGAAGCGGGTATTCCTTATGAGTTAGGGCTAATTAAAAATCGTTATGTTGGTAGAACGTTTATTCAACCTACGAAGTCTCTGCGTGAACAAGGGGTGAAAATGAAACTGTCTCCTGTTCGCGGTGTAGTAGAAGGGAAACGCGTCATCATGGTGGATGATTCCATCGTTCGTGGAACGACGAGTAAGCGGATTGTGACGATGTTAAAGGAAGCAGGAGCAACGGAAGTACATGTGTGTATTAGTTCTCCGCCTATCAAAGACCCATGTTTTTACGGCATTGATACATCGACGCATGAAGAGTTAATTGCTTCTAAGCATTCTGTAGAAGAAATCCGCGAAATGATTGGAGCAGATTCTCTTACCTTTTTAAGCGTAGAAGATATGGTGACAGCAATTGGTAGAACAGATCAAGGAGAGCACCGTGGACAATGTGTCGCTTGTTTCACTGGTCAATATCCTACAGAACTTTATCCAGATACGGTTTTACCGCACGAAAAAGAACTTACGAGATAGGGAGTGTCTTATATGTCAAAACGTTATGCGGATGCAGGTGTTAGTTTAGAAGCGGGATATGAGACCGTCTCTCGAATTCAAAAGCATGTCCAAAAGACGAATCGTCCAGGTGTGATGGGGATGATTGGCGGATTTGGTGGAGCGTTTGATTTGTCTTCTTTACAAGTAAAAGAGCCGATGTTGGTTTCTGGAACAGACGGTGTAGGAACGAAATTGATGCTAGCTTTTCAAACTGGTCGACATGACACTATTGGCATCGATTGTGTAGCAATGTGTGTGAATGACATTGTTGCACAAGGAGCTGAGCCACTGTACTTTTTAGATTATCTGGCGTGTGGAAAAGCTGATCCTGTTTTGCTAGAACAAGTCGTGAAAGGAGTAGCGGATGGTTGTGTGCAAGCAGGAAGTGCACTTATCGGTGGGGAGACGGCAGAAATGCCAGGCATGTATCCAGAGGGAGAGTACGACCTTGCTGGATTTGCAGTTGGTGTGTGTGAAAAGAGTGAGTATATAACGGGTGAAACTATTGCAGAAGGTGATGTACTAATTGGATTGCCTTCTTCAGGCTTACACAGCAACGGTTTTTCGTTAGTTCGTCAAATTGTCAAAGGAATGGATCTAGAAATGGAAGTCCCGGCGCTTGGAATGACTCTTGGGGAAGCATTGTTAACGCCAACGGAAATTTACGTCAAAACCGTTTTACCTCTAGTGAGAAAAGGATACGTCAAAGGAATGGCGCATATCACTGGAGGAGGATTTATCGAGAATATTCCACGTATGATGCCTGCAGGAGTAGGGGCAAAAGTAGATGTGGATAGCTGGCGTGTTCCTCCAATTTTTACTTGGTTAGAAGAAGTAGGTTCTCTTGAAAGAGAAGAAATGTATTCGGTTTTTAACATGGGAATCGGTATGGTACTTGCCGTGGATCCGAAAAGCGTATTGTCTATCTTAGCTCAAGTGCCAGAAGCAGTTGTGATGGGAGAAGTGACGGCTACAGAAGGAGTAACACTGGAGAATTCTTTAGTTCTTTAGTAAGATAAAGAAAGAGGTCATACAATGAAACGGTTAGCGATTTTTGCATCAGGAAATGGATCCAATGCACAAGCAATGATTGAAGCGAGTCGTCAAGAAAAGTGGGAAGAGCAAGTGGTCTTAGTGGTTTGTGACCAACCAAGTGCTTATGTCATAGAAAGAGCCCGCTCTCTGCACGTGCCTGTCTTGGCGATCAGTCCCATTTTGTTCTCTACCAAGCAGGAGTATGAAACGTGTATCCTTCAAACACTCCACTCCTTACAAGTGGATGCACTGATTTTAGCGGGATATATGAGGTTAATTGGTCCAACCATCTTGCATTCTTATGAGGGGAAAATAGTGAATGTCCATCCATCGTTACTGCCTTACTACCCTGGTTTACAGGCGATTGAACGAGCGTTTGAAGCTGGTGAAGAGGAACTTGGCATCAGTATTCATTTAGTGGATGAAGGGATGGACACAGGACCGATATTGCAACAGGTTTCCGTTCCGAGGACAGAGGGAATGACATTAGTAGAGATGCAAAAAGCTATTCAAGCTGTCGAACATGAATGGTATCCGAAAACCGTACGATCATGGCTAGATGACCAGAAGAACAGAGGAGGAACAAAGCATGAAAAAGCGAGCGTTAATTAGTGTATCAGACAAAGCAGGAGTGGTGGAGTTAGCTCAAGCATTAGTGGAACAAGGTATAGAAATCGTTTCAACTGGTGGAACGAAAACAATGCTTCAGCAATTTGACGTTCCAGTGATCGGTGTAGAAGAGGTGACTGGTGCGAAAGAAATGCTAGAAGGAAGAGTGAAGACACTTCATCCGAACATTCACGGTGGACTACTAGCAAAAAGAGACCGTGCAGACCACATGGAAACACTAAAAGAACGTGGCATTTCACCATTCGACTTTGTCATCGTTAACCTTTATCCGTTCCAACAAACCATAGCAAACCCAACGGTTACAGAGGCAGATGCAATCGAGAATATTGATATCGGTGGACCGACAATGCTTCGTGCAGCAGCAAAGAACTTTGCTTCGATCACAGTAGTAGTGGACCCACGTGATTACGATAAAGTCGTGGAAGAAGTAAAAGGTGCTGTAGAAGTTTCATTAGAGACGCGTAAAGCTCTAGCAGCAAAAGTATTTAGACATACAGCAGCATACGATGCGTATATTGCAAATTACTTTACAGAGCTAGTGGGAGAAGAGAACCCAGAACGTTTCACCGTTACATATGAACGAAAACAATCGTTACGTTACGGAGAAAATCCTCACCAAGCAGCGACATTCTATGCGAATCCACTTGGATCTGCATTCTCGATCGCACATGCAAGGCAACATCATGGGAAAGAGCTATCGTTTAACAATATTCGCGATGCAGACGCAGCTCTTCAAATTGTAAAAGAATTTGAGAAACCAGCTGCTGTTGCAGTGAAACATATGAACCCTTGTGGTGTCGGTGTGGGAGAAACACTGGTAGAAGCTTACGAACGTGCATACGCTGCGGATCCTGTTTCCATCTTTGGCGGAATCGTTGCGCTTAACCGCATAGTAGATAAGGATGTGGCAATGCAATTACACGAGATCTTCTTGGAGATTGTTATTGCACCAGCCTTTACAGATGAAGCATTAGAAATCTTGACGCAAAAGAAAAATATCCGTCTACTGACCATTCCGTTTGAAGGAGAGAAAAAGTCTGAGTACTGGTTAACATCTGTAGAAGGTGGATTACTAGTACAAGAGCAAGATGAAAAGAGACTGGACCTTCAAAACGTAACAGTGCCGACAAAACGTCAGCCTACGGAAGAGGAGTGGAATGCTGTAGAACTTGCATGGAATGTAGTGAAGCACGTGAAATCCAATGCAATTGTACTAGCAACACATGAGAAGACAGTGGGAATTGGTGCGGGACAGATGAACCGTGTAGGTGCAGCGAAAATCGCTATCGAACAAGCTGGTGAATTAGCAGAAGGTGCAGCGATGGCATCGGATGCGTTCTTCCCAATGAATGATACAGTGGAAGCGGCTGCGAAAGCAGGGATTAAAGTCATTATTCAGCCAGGTGGTTCCATCAAGGATCAAGATAGCATCGACATGGCAGATCAATACGGTATTGCCATGATCATGACTGGAGTACGACATTTTAAACATTAATCATGTGAGGAGGGCGTTACATGAAAGTGTTAGTAATTGGACGTGGTGGACGTGAGCATGCGCTCGTTCACATGTGTACAAAAAGTTCTTTAGTAGAGGAAGTATATTGCGCACCAGGAAGCGATGCGATTGGTGCGATGGCACAACTTGTAAATGTACAAGAAACGGACGTAAAGGGACTAGCAACATTTGCAGAAGAAGCAGGCATTGGTTTGACGATTGTTGGTCCTGAAGTTCCGTTACTAGCAGGCATTGTGGACCAGTTCCAACAACGAGGATTGCTTATCTTCGGTCCTTCCCAAAAAGCAGCGCAACTAGAAGGAAGTAAATCTTTTGCCAAAGCATTTATGGATCGCCACGGTATTCCGACAGCTTCATATGAGGTAGCGACGGGAATCGAGGCGGTTATTTCTTGGTGTGCCAAGGTCGCACCACCATACGTGTTGAAAGCAGACGGACTTGCTGCTGGGAAAGGTGTCGTCATTGCGTTGACGAAGCAAGAAGCGGTAGATACGGCATTATCTTTCTTTGACGGACAATTAGGCGATGCGGGTAAAACGATTGTACTGGAAGAATATTTGGATGGCGAAGAATGTTCTTTCATGGTCATGGCGAACGGAGAGAACTTCGTAACATTACCAATCTCCCAAGATCACAAGCGTTTGTTGGAAGAAGATCAAGGGCCCAACACCGGTGGAATGGGAGTGATTGCACCGCTAGAACATGTGAGGTTCCAGTGGCAGTCCTTTATTGAAGAAAACATCATAACGCCTACGCTTCGCGGTATGCTAGCAGACGGAATTACGTATCAAGGCGTACTTTACGCAGGCTTAATGATTACGGAGGATGGTCCGAAAGTTATTGAGTTTAACGCACGCTTTGGTGATCCAGAAACACAAGTCGTGTTGCCAATGGCGGAGAGTGACTTAGTGGTGACGATGCTGCAACTGCTGAACGAAGAAAAGGTAGAGAAAGTTGTGTGGCGTGAAGACTTTTCCATCGGTGTTGTGTTGGCAGGCAGCAACTATCCAGTAAGTTCATCTTATGGGGAAGCGGTAGAGTTAATCGAAACTGCAGATGGAAATCTTTATCACGCGGGAACAACTTGGTCTAACGAGCGTGGTGGCTGGTTAACGAACGGTGGAAGAGTGGCATTGTATCAAGCGTTTGGAAACACTCTACAAGAAGCGCAGCAATTAGTATATCAAGTGGTAGATCAGGTCGTAGCGTCTGGTAGCGTAAGAGCAAGACGCGATATCGGAAACAAACTTATCGAGTTCGTCTCCGAGAGCGTCGGACAAATACGTAAGTAATCGCAACAATACCGCCAATGACACTTCCTAAGACATACACCATGTCGGTTACGTATTCCATAAACATAAGTAACACCTCCTAATGTGAGATAAAAGGGTGACGCTGCGGCGTGCACCCTTTTTTGGTTTGGCTGATGGTCGTGAAAGTGCGGCTTTCTTTAGTTGACGACCGTCAGCCGTTGGAGACGGTCGTTAAAAGATAGAGCAGGTTGATTTGACGACCGCCAGCGGGCTGAGACGGTTGTAAAAAGGTGTAGCATGTGGGTTTGACGACCGCCAGCGGGCTGAGACGGTTGTCAAAAGGTGTAGCATGTAGATAAGACGACCGTCAGCGGGCTGAGACGGTTGTCAAAAAGTGTAGCATGTAGATTAGACGACCTTCAGCAAGCTGAGATGGTTGTAAAAAGGTGAAGCATGAAGATTAAACGACCGTCAGCGAGCTGAGATGGTTGTCAAAAGTTAAAATACAAACGCTAGACGACCATCAGCTTCCCACGAAGCTCATCACGCCTCGTTCCTCTTACAGGTTATCCTTCTTCTCAATCCCAGCTTGCTCAGCAAATTCATGTAACATTTCAGGAGGTAACCCAGCTTCTTTTGCAATCTCGCTTGGGCTAGCTTCTGGTGTATGCGACATCTGTTTGCGCTCATCAGCATCATTACCGCCGAAAAATCCTTTTACCTTCTCTGTACCGCGTTTTAGTGAATCATCATTATCATCAAATAATGCTGTCACTGGGCAATAGCGTACAATTCCTTCCGCCACTTTCATTGCTCCCACTAAAATGTACCAAACGTAATGCTCTTTCCAAGGTCGCTTTGTATACTTTGCTGCAGACCAAACAACTAACGTTAAACCAAGTGTAATGCGGATAAGCGCGTTAACAAGGCCAATATTCTGAGATACTTTAAACATAATTCTCTCACTCCTGTCATATGTTTTACATTAAAATTCCAATCCGTTTATGCGTTAAAGTCAGAAATATGGTACGATAACGTCATAAACAGTTTGAGGAGGGGACAAGTTGATCGAGCAGCGCTACCGTTGGAAAAATAAACAGATTCGCGAACAGTTATCCGTCCTTTCACAAGAAGTAACACCGACTCTTGTCCTAAAAGACGCTACTTATCTTCACAGCAAGTTACGTCGTTTCCTAACACAAAATATTTGGATTCATGAAGATCGTATCGTATACTGCGGCCCTGAACTCCCTTCTAAAATAAATGAAAGTAACATCATTTCATTAGAAGGAAAAGTGGTGGTACCTGGATACATTGAGCCTCATGTGCATCCATTTCAGTTATATAATCCCCAGTCATTCGCGCTGTATGCATCAAAGTTCGGAACGACTACCCTTATACAAGACAACTTAATGCTTGCTTTATTGTTAGAAAAAAAGAAAGCGTTTACCTTATTAAGAAAATTCCGTCAACTGCCTGTATCGTTATACTGGTGGAGTCGTTTTGACTCTCAAACGGTACTCGGTATGGAAGACGACCCTTTTACCCATGCCAACGTAAAAAGTTGGTTAGAACACGATGCGGTTTTACAAGGTGGAGAGCTTACGGCATGGCCTCAACTTTTGGCTGGCGACGATATGTTGCTTCACTGGGTTCAAGAAGCGAAAAGAATGAGAAAAAGAGTGGAAGGCCATTTACCTGGAGCATCTCCGCTAACGTTAACCAAAATGGCCCTTGCTGGAGTCGATAGCGACCATGAATCGATCAGTGGCGAAGATGTGTATCAGCGCCTGCTAGCAGGTTTGACAGTTTCCTTACGACACTCGTCTATTCGACCAGATATACCTAAAATTCTGGAAGAGCTTAAAAAGTATGATTTAACAAATTACGATGATTTTATGATGACAACAGATGGATCCTCCCCTTCTTTCTATAAAGAAGGAGTCTCCAATATCTTAGTTAAACTTGCAATAGATAACGGAGTGCCAGTAGTAGACGCGTATCAAATGGTTACTGCCAATGTCGCCAAATACTATCGCATCGATCATCTGCATGGAGAAATTGCCCCGGGTCAAGTGGCGAATGTAAACATTCTAGATCATATGCTAGAGCCAAAGCCATCAGCGGTACTTTCAAAAGGTGTTTGGATAGTTGATATGGAAGGAAATCAATACGAACCAGAAGAGGTAAACTGGAAGGAATATGACTTAGCTCCGTTATCGTTAGATTGGAGCTTACAATCGGATGACTTGCAATTTTCCATGCCATTTGGATTAGAGATGGTTGATGCAGTTATCACTAAACCTTATTCAATCGGCATTGATCCTTATACGGATGCACTGCTAGAACAAGGAGACGAGTGCTTCTTGATGTTAGTTGATCGAGAAGGCAGGTGGCGAATAAACACTCTATTAAAAGGGTTTGCTAAATCGATTGGAGGGCTATGTTCGTCTTTTTCTAGCTCCGGAGACCTTTTATTGATAGGTAAAAGTAAAGAAGATATGCTTGAAGCGTTTGAGGAAATGAAGCGGATGAAAGGTGGAATTGTACTTGTACAAAAGGGTGAAGTGGAAGCAAGGGTTTCCCTTTCAATTGCTGGTACAATGTCCGATAAACCGTTGGAAGAATTAATGATAGAGGAGAGTAAATTCTCCGCCAAAATGAAGGAGCACGGGTACTCATTCCAAGATCCTATCTACTCTCTATTATTTTTCTGTAGCACGCACTTGCCTTATATTCGTCTAACATCGCAAGGAATCTATGATGTCATGAAGAAAACAATACTCTTTCCGACAATAATGCGTTAATATTATATATAAGAAAAGCGATGAAGGAGAGTGCCATGAGTTATTTGCGTTCCATGATTGGAGCTGGTTTAAGTATATGGCTGTTAACTGCTTGTTCTAAGGAAGAAGCGGTGAAACCAGTCAGTGTTCCAGCTGAAGAAGTAGTAGACAATAAAGAAGAAACAGAAGATGGTAAAGAAGTAGAAGCTGGTTTCGAAGCACCATTGTCAGGAGAACTTCTAGAAGAAGAAACTACACAGCGAGCAGTAGCAGTAACGATTAATAATCACCCAAAAGCAAGACCTCAATCCGGTTTAGCAGAAGCAGATATCGTGCTGGAGATGTTAGCGGAAGGGTCCGTTACGAGACTATTAGCCATATACCAAAGTGAACAACCAGAGAAAATCGGCCCGGTGCGAAGTTCAAGGGATTATTTTATTGACTTAGCAAATGGATATGATGCGTTTTACGTTTCGCACGGCTATAGCCCTGATGCGAAATCTAAATTAGACGCAGGTGAAATCGATCATATCAACGGAATGCAATATGATGGTAGTCTATTTAATCGTTCTAGTGAGCGTAGAGCACCTCATAATTCGTATATTACTTGGGCAAACATTGAAAAAGGTGCCGAAATGGTGAGTGCATCCATGGACACACCGCCAAGCGCTAATGACTTTGTAAAAGAGTTACAAGTTGGAAATTCAAGCGATTCCATTGCAAAAGAATTCACAGTTTCGTATTATAATGACGCTAGCTTTACCTCCACTTATACATACGATGAAGGAACCAATGCCTTTCACCGATCTATAAAGGGAGAACAAACCAAGAACAACGAAGACGAGAGACCAGTTGAGCTGAGGAATATAGTTATAATGGAAGCAAAACATAAAATAGTAGACGACGTTGGAAGAAGAACGATTGACTTAGAAAGTGGTGGAAACGCCCTACTTTTCCAACAAGGAACTGTCCAAGAGATAGAATGGCAAAATGAAGATGGCCGTCTTGTGCCATACAGCAATGGAGAACCCATCAAGCTGCTACCAGGGAAGACGTGGATACATCTCGTGCCGGAACTATCCTTTGCAAGCTATTAAAAAGGAGCGAAATACATGCAAATCGATAAATTAAGAGGTCGCGAACTTGACCAACTATTCCAAGCGGTTCTTTCTTTAAATGATCTAGAAGAATGCTATCGATTTTTTGATGACCTGTGTACGGTAAACGAAATCCAATCACTAGCACAACGCTTAGAAGTTGCAAGAATGCTACGTGAAGGAAAAACATACCACAAAATCGAAACAGAAACAGGAGCAAGTACGGCAACTATCTCACGAGTTAAGCGTTGCCTAAACTACGGAAACGACGCATACGAAGAAATGCTTGCGCGTGTACACGAAGACAAAGCGGAAGCAGCAGAAAAATAAGAAGTGATGGGACAAAACGTTGAGGCGTTTTGTTCTTTTTTGTTACGTGACCAGTAACAACTCATCGTTAGCCACGTGATGTGGCTTGTACTTAGATGAGTCTCCTTTGTTAGTTTAATGTTTAAAGGCAAGCGGGAGGAATCGGGGTACAAAAGCGCTTAAGCCGCCATGGGAAGAAGTAAAATCATGCGGCAAAAGCGCTTAGGTCGTCGAGAGAAGAAGGGAATCTTTGTGGCAAAAGCGCTTAAGCCGTCAAGAGAAGAAGGGAATCCAAGGGGAAAACCGCCGAAGCCGCCGAGAGAAGGAAGGAATTCAAGGTGCAAAAGCGCTTAAGCCGCTGAGAGAAGAAGGGAATCCAAGGGGCAAACCGCCGAAGACGCCAAGAGAAGAGGAAACGCAAGGCGACAAACGGCCGAAGTCGCCAGGAGAAGAGGAAACGCAAGGCGACAAACGGCCTAAGCCGCCAAGAGAAGAGGAAACGCAAGGCGACAAACGGCCGAAGTCGCCAGGAGAAGAGGAAACGCAAGGCAACAAAAGTGCGAAGCCGCCAGGAGAAGAGGAAACGCAAGGCGACAAACGTGCGAAGCCTCCAAGAGAAGAGAAAACGTAAGGCGACAAACGGCCGAAGCCGCCATGAGAGGAGGAAACGCAAGGCGACAAACGGCCTAAGCCGCCAAGAGAAGAGGAAACGCAAGGCGACAAACGGCCGAAGTCGCCAGGAGAAGAGGAAACGCAAGGCGACAAACGGCCTAAGCCGCCAAGAGAAGAGGAAACGCAAGGCGACAAACGGCCGAAGCCGCCAAGAGAAGAGGAAACGCAAGGCGACAAGCGGCCGAAGTCGCCAGGAGAAGAGAAAACGTAAGGCGACAAACGGCCTAAGCCGTCAAGAAAAGAGAAAATCCCATGCGGCAAAAGCGCTTAAGCACCAAACATCCTTGCCCCAAGCCCCACCAAAAAATCTTCCAATAACCACTACCAACGAAATTCCTTCCACCATCTAACTATCCCTATGGTCTGCCCTCGACTTTTGTTATAATTTGATGATGGAGATAGACGCTTAATCCATTAAGCGTAAGGAGGACATGTAAAATGTACGATATTAAAGAGTGGCAACATGTGTTTAAAGTAGATCCGAACAAAGAGAATTCGGATGAGTTTATAGAGGCAATTTGTGAATCTGGTACAGACGCTATTATGGTAGGAGGTACGGACGGAGTCACGTTAGATCAAGTATTAGATCTTCTAGTAAGAATAAGAAGATATTCTGTTCCAGTTATTCTAGAAGTGTCAAACTTAGAATCGATCACACCAGGTTACGACCTTTACTTTATCCCGACAGTCCTTAATACAACAAAGACGGACTGGATTACTGGACTCCATCATGCAGCCGTGAAAGAGTACGGGGAGATCATGAACTGGGAAGAAATCCTTGTTCAAGGCTACTGCATTTTAAATCCAGAGTGTAAAGCGGCGAAAGTGACAGAAGCTAATACAAAACTTGATACGGAAGATGTTGTTGCTTATGCACAAATGGCGGAAAAGATGTTTCATCTGCCAATCTTCTATATAGAATATAGCGGAACGTATGGAGACCCAGAAGTAGTGAAGCAAGTAAAAACTCGAACGGATGACATAACTGTGTTTTACGGCGGTGGAGTCACGTCTACAGAGAAGGCTACAGAAATGGCTGCGTATGCAGATGTAGTAGTTGTAGGAAACTATTTATATGATGATTTAGCAGGAGCGTTAAAAACCGTTCAAGCTGTGAAAGGTAAATAAATGCAATTTGAAAAGTAATGTGTTAAAATAGAACAAACGTTCGTAATTAACGGAGGTGCTTGTATGCAATCCCTTGTGGAACGACTATTACAAGGTTTAAATAAAGAGCAAAAAGAGGCAGTACAACAAACAGATGGACCGCTACTAATCATGGCTGGTGCTGGTAGTGGTAAGACGCGAGTGTTAACACAACGTATCGCGTATTTGATGGTAGAAAAAGGAGTAAATCCTTATAATATTCTAGCTATTACGTTTACCAATAAGGCTTCTAGAGAAATGAAAGAGCGTATTGGTGCAGTCATGGGTGGGGCCGCAGAGGATGTTTGGATTTCCACATTCCACTCCATGTGTGTTCGTATTTTACGTCGTGATATCGACAGACTTGGTTACAACAGGAACTTTACCATTCTCGATCCGACTGACCAACAATCTGTCGTAAAAGGTATTTTAAAAGATAAAAATATTGATCCGAAGAAATTTGAGCCTAGAGCTATTTTAAATACCATTAGCTCAGCAAAAAATGAACTGATCGATGCCGATGAATACGAAAAGCAAGCTGGTAACTACTATGATCAAACAATTACAGATGTGTATAAAGAATATCAACGTCGTCTACGAAAGAATTCTGCATTAGACTTTGATGATTTAATTATGATTACCATCCAACTATTCACGCGTGTGCCAGAAGTACTGACTTTCTATCAACGTAAGTTTCAATACATCCATGTGGACGAGTACCAGGATACAAACAGAGCACAATATCAGTTAGTAAAGATGCTTGCACAACGATACCAAAATCTTTGTGTCGTAGGGGACTCTGATCAGTCCATTTATCGTTGGCGTGGTGCTGATATTGCGAACATCCTATCGTTTGAAAAAGATTATCCTCGAGCAAGAGTAATCCTATTAGAGCAAAACTATCGATCCACCAAAACAATTCTAGATGCAGCAAACAAAGTCATTCAAAACAACTCTAACCGTAAGCCGAAAAATCTGTGGACGGACAATGACGAAGGAATGAAACTTTCCTACTACCGTGCTGACAGTGAGCAAACAGAAGCGCAGTACGTTACGGGTAAAATTTTAGAGCTGAAAAAGCAAGATAATCGTAAATTCTCTGATTTCGCAATTTTATATAGAACAAATGCACAATCTCGTGTAATGGAGGAAATGCTACTAAAGTCGAATATCGAATACTCCATTGTTGGCGGTATCAAGTTCTATGACAGAAAAGAGATTAAAGACTTACTTGCTTACTTACGCTTAATTGCGAACTTAGATGATGATATTAGTTTACAACGAGTGATAAATGTTCCGAAAAGAGGCGTTGGAGCAACGAGTGTGGATAAAATCGGTCGTTTTGCAGATATGGCAGATGTGTCCATGTTTGAAGCATTGAAAGATTTAGACTTAATAGGCTTAAGTCCGAAGATTTCCAAAGCTGTCACGGAGTTTAGACAACTAATAAAAAATCTGCACGACATGCAAGAATACCTATCTGTAACGGAATTAGTAGAGCAAGTAATTGAGAAGTCTGGATACAGAGATATGTTAGTGGCTGAAAAGTCTCTAGAAGCGCAAAGTAGATTAGAGAACATCGACGAGTTTTTATCAGTTACCAAGTCATTTGAAGAGTCTCAAGACGATAAAAGCTTAATAGCTTTCTTAACGGACTTAGCTTTAGTTGCCGACATTGATCGTTCGGATGAAGATGAAGAGAAATCTTCAGACTCTGTTATCTTAATGACTCTACACTCTGCTAAAGGACTAGAGTTCCCTGTTGTATTCCTAATGGGTATGGAAGAAGGGGTATTCCCGCATAGCCGTTCCTTAATGGAAGAAGAGGAAATGGAAGAAGAACGCCGCCTAGCATACGTAGGTATTACTCGTGCAGAGGAACAGCTATTTATCACAAATGCACAAATGCGTACCCTTTTTGGACAAACCAAGATGAATCCTGTTTCTCGCTTCATTAAAGAAATTCCAGAAGAATTAATTGATACAGTGGAAGTAGGAAACAAGAGAGAGTCACAATCTACGCTAAACACTCCATTTGGTTCTTCTCGTTCTGGTGGATATGGTGGCATGAGATCAACAACTTCTTATGGAGCACCTACAAGACCTCCTGTAAAACGCCCACAAGTGAACAATGCTGCTACGCAAAGTTCATGGAGTGTGGGAGATAAAGCAGAACACGGAAAGTGGGGAACTGGAACAGTTGTAAGTGTAAAAGGTTCAGGTGACGGACTGGAACTAGATATCGCATTCCCAGCACCAACTGGTGTAAAACGACTAATGGCTAAATATGCGCCAATACAGAAAAAGAGCTAACGGATACGGAAGGATAAGGTGATTCCATGACAAATCAAGCGGAACAACGAGTGAAAGAACTGCAAAACCTCCTTCAACAGTATGACTATGACTATCATGTGTTAGATAAACCTGCAGTATCAGATGCAGAATACGATCAATTACTACGAGAGCTGTCAAAGTTAGAACAAGAACATCCAGAGTTAGTCACACCAGACTCCCCTACACAACGAGTTGGGGGAGCGGTGTTGGATGCTTTTGAAAAGGTTACACACGAGACGCCCATGTTAAGTTTGGGTAACGCATTTAATGCAGATGACTTACGTAGTTTCGACCAGCGTGTCAAACAAGCAGTGGGAGAAAATGTTCGATACGTGAGTGAGTTGAAGATTGATGGATTAGCTGTTTCTCTTCGCTATGAAGACGGTCAATTTGTCAGAGGAGCAACTCGTGGTGATGGAACGGTTGGGGAGAACATTACCGCTAACCTACGAACAATTAAGTCTATCCCATTAACGTTAAAAGAGCCTGTGACGCTAGAAGTTCGCGGTGAGGCGTATATGCCCAAACGATCTTTTGACGCTTTAAATAAACAAAAAGAAGAAAACGGGGAAGAGCTGTTTGCAAACCCTCGTAATGCTGCTGCGGGATCCCTTCGTCAATTAGATACCAAGATTGCAGCTTCCCGTAATCTATCCATTTATGTCTATTCCATTGCAAACCAAGGAGACGCGCCAATCGATTCTCATTCTGGTGGTCTTGATTATTTAGATACGCTAGGTTTTAAGACAAATAAAGAGCGACAAACGTTTGACTCTATGGAGGATGTCATTGAATTTGTAGAGGGCTGGACGGATAAACGTGCAGACCTTCCTTACGATATTGACGGCATGGTGATTAAAGTGGACTCTTTAGCGCATCAAGAAGAGTTAGGATTCACAGCCAAAAGTCCACGTTGGGCTATTGCCTATAAGTTCCCAGCGGAAGAGGTAGAAACGACTTTACTGGATATTGAACTTAGCGTTGGCAGAACGGGTGTCGTAACCCCAACTGCTATTTTAGAACCAGTTCGAGTAGCGGGAACTACTGTACAGCGAGCTTCTTTACATAATGAAGATCTTATTCGCGAAAAGGATTTGCGAATTGGTGATAAAGTGATTATTAAAAAAGCTGGGGACATCATTCCAGAAGTAGTAAATGTACTGGTTGAAAAGCGAACTGGGGAAGAAAAAGAATTCACTATGCCAACGAATTGTCCAGAGTGCGAAAGTGAACTCGTAAGATTAGAAGAAGAAGTAGCACTGAGGTGTGTAAATCCTGCCTGTCCAGCTCAAATAAGAGAAGGATTGATACACTTTGTTTCCAGGACTGCTATGAATATCGATGGCTTGGGTGAAAAAGTCATTACGCAATTGTTCCAACATGAACTTATTAAAGACGTAGCGGATCTTTACAAGTTACAAAAAGAAGAGCTACTAGAATTAGATCGCATGGGGCAAAAATCTGTTGAGAAATTGTTAGCTGCAATTGAACAATCAAAAGAGAATTCACTCGAGAAATTATTATTTGGACTTGGTATTCGTCATGTAGGAGCAAAGGCAGCCAAAACACTTGCAGAAGAGTTTGAGAGCATCGATCAATTAATGAACGCCACGCATGCAGATATTACGGCTATCCACGAAATTGGAGACAAGATGGCTGAGTCCATCGTTGCTTATTTCCAAATCGAAGAAGCACAACAATTGATCCAAAGATTAAAAGACCATGGAGTAAACGTATCCTACAAAGGACCGAAAAAGGTAAAAGTAGAAGATATCGACTCAGTTTTCGCTGGTAAAACGGTTGTGTTAACAGGTAAACTAGAACAGTTGACACGAAATGAAGCAAAAGAAAAATTAGAGGCATTGGGTGCAAAAGTAACCGGAAGTGTGAGTAAGAGTACAGATTTACTTATTGCAGGAGAAGATGCTGGTTCGAAGTTGACGAAGGCAGAAAGTTTAGGAATTGAGATCTGGAATGAAAATCGCCTTGTAGAGGAATTAAATAAGTAAGGTAAGAGGGTGAGGGCATGAGGAAGCTTACGGCCAGTTTGATAGCTTGCTTGCTGGTGTTAGGGGGATGCGCACCGAGCTTTGATCGAGAGAATGAAGTAGTACAGGAAACAGATGATTCCCAAGAAAAAGCAGTAATACCTAGTGTGCAAATATCCGATCAATATTATCGAACAATTACACCATTTAGACCTAGTGCATCACGTGGTCTGATTGCAGCAAACTTAAACACGCAATATGATATTGAAGAGTTTGAACGAGGACTGATGAGAATTGCACAAGAGTCATTTTCTCCAGAGAGATTCTTGTTCCAAGAAGGTCAATATTTAGACAGAGATACAATTAGGTCATGGTTAGCTAGGAAGAAAACAGAGAAGCAATTAGCAGAAGAAAAGATGACAGAAGACCAAAACCTGGGGCTTAATCCTGTTTTACAGGGAGATCCAACGAATGACGAAGTGCAGGAAGATAGCCCGTTGTATCTTGCTCATATTTTAGAACATAACTATCTAGTGCAAAAAGAGGATTCTTTGGAATTAGGTGGTTTAGTTATTGGACTTGCTTTAAACACTACTCATTACTACCAAAAAGAACAGTTTGGTGCTACGTATGAGGTGAACCTTGCAGATAGGGATAAGCAAGTAGAAGAGCAAGGAAAGAAGATGGCGCAACAAATTCTAAATCGTATTAGAGCTAGAGAAGACTTACAAGAAGTACCTGTGACCATCGCTTTGTTTAAGCAACGTCCAAAGCATTCTGTAACACCTGGTAACTTCGTTTCTTTCACAGAAGTGGAGAAGGGGAGTAACAATATAGGTTCCTGGAAAAAATGGAATGAGAAGTATATGTTGTTCCCATCAGATGCGGCACAAAGAGATCACCGTGATGATTACATGCGCTTCTTAAACTTTAAACAGGATATTGATGAATATTACCCTAACTATAATGGGGTAGTAGGTAGAGGATTATACCAAGGTGAGCAGTTAAATAGGTTGACCATTGATATTCCAATCCAGTTTTACGGACAAGCAGAAACAATTGGATTTACACAATATGTGACAGGCTTAGTAACAGAGCACTTCCCAGAGTATTTACATGTTGAGGTAAACATCTCTTCTGTAAGTGGTGCGGAGTCGCTAGTTGTCAAAGAGGCAAATGCGCAAGAGCCTTATGTTCATATTTATCGATAAAGTAAAAACGTCGTCAGAAAAAGTTGGTGAGTAGCTTTTTTAGACGGCGTTTTTGTTACGTGAACAGTAACAACTCCTCGTTAGCCACGTGATATGGCTTGCTCTTAGAGGAGTCTCTATATATTGAGTCCGAATATTGGGGTTTCACGTGCGCTCAAGGGAAGGAAAAGCAAGTGTAGAGCACACGATACGAGAATAACGAGTGCTCAAGGGAAGGAAAAGCAAGAGTTGAGCACACGATATGAGAATAACGTGCGCTCAAGGGAAGTAAAAGCAAGTGTAGAGCGCACAATATGATAATAACGTGCGCTCAAGGGAAGGAAAAGCAAGTGTAGAGCACACGATACGAGAATAACGAGTGCTCATGAAAAGGAAAAGTAAGTGTAAAGCACATCATGACTACATCTCTACAAACAAAAAAACCGCCCAACGCAATGTTAGGCGGTTCTCCACAATCGAATTACTTCGCTTGCTCTTCTTTCAATTTCGCTTCGTAACGATCAAATGTTTCAAGTGTTTCATCGCTAATTTCTTTACCATTGTTCGTAACTAGAGAAACAACGTAAGCTGCTAGTGCAGCAAGGATTACACCAGGTACCATCTCATAGATCGTGGATTTAAGTGCTTCAATACTAATCCAGATAATAACGGTGAATGTACCGACAAGCATACCTGCAAGGGCACCCCAACGAGTCATACCTTTCCAGTATAGAGACATTAGAATTACTGGACCGAATGCAGCACCGAATCCTGCCCATGCGTTACCAACTAATCCTAAGATTGTATCACTTGGATTAATAGCCATTAAGATCGCCACAATGGCTACTAAGAATACAGAGATACGACCAACTAATACTAATTCTTTATCAGAAGCATTACGGCGTAGGAATGATTTGTAGAAGTCTTCTGTTAAAGCACTAGAAGTAACTAGTAGCTGAGAAGAAATCGTACTCATGATAGCTGCAAGGATTGCTGCTAGTAAGAAACCTGTAATGTAGTTGTTAAATAATACATCAGAGAAATAAATAAAGATAGTTTCTGGATTTTCTAACGTTCCTCCATTAACCGTTACATATGCAACCCCGACAAGACCTACTGCTAGAGCACCGATGATGGAAACAATCATCCATGATAAACCGATACGACGTGCAGGCTTTAATTCTTTAACAGATTTAATCGCCATAAATCGAACGATAATATGTGGTTGACCAAAGTATCCAAGTCCCCAAGCAAGGGAAGAAATGATACTAAGTAGTCCAACACCAGTAAAGAAACTTAATAGTGATGGGTCAACGCTTTCTACCGTATCTAATACCGTTCCAACGCCACCTAAGTCAGTAAACGCTACAACTGGTACTAAGATTAAAGCGAAGAACATGATACATCCTTGAACGAAGTCCGTTAAACTTACAGCAAGGAATCCTCCGAATAACGTGTAGGCAATTACAACACCTGCTGTTACCCATAGTCCAACTTGATAGTTTAACCCAAATGCCGATTCAAATAACGTACCACCTGAAACCATTCCAGACATTGTGTAAAGTGTGAAGAAAATAATGATTACTATACCTGACACTAGTCGTAAAATACGTTTCTTATCTCCAAAGCGATTTTCCAAGAAATCTGGAATTGTGATTGAATCGTTTGCAACTTCTGTGTAAACACGTAATCTTGGAGCAAGTAGTAAATAGTTTAAATATGCTCCTATAGAGAGACCGATCGCAATCCACGCACTGGAAAGACCAGTAGCATACATCGCACCTGGCAGACCCATAAGCATCCAACCACTCATGTCAGAAGCTCCTGCTGACATAGCAGTTACCCAAGGTCCTAATTGACGTCCTCCTAGCATGTACTCCGATAGGTTACCCGTAGATTTTTTGTACGCATAGACACCGATAAGTAGCATCCCGATAAAGTAAATGGCTAACGATATACCTATTCCTATATCCATACATCTCTCCCTTTCAAGTTTTTTAAGCACGCTTAAAAACGCACTTTCCTATATAACGCTAACAAACTATACCCAGTGTCTCAACCATGTAAACGTAATGTTACAAATTTGTGACAAGCTATAATTACCATTAAACCAGTAATGAAAGCGTTACCATAAACAAATTAAAATAAAAATATTCTGAAAATTAGACAACCCTATCGGAGGTCGCACGAATACTTTGTCCTAATATAGAAAGATCTATGCACAAAATACTCACACAAGTTGCGAGGTATAGCCTTTCTTTGCTATTATCAAAGGTATTGCGAGTGTTCGTAACCATATTGGAGGTGCAAGGATCATGACAAAGATTTCAAAAGATCAAGTAAAGCACGTTGCTCATCTTGCTCGTCTAGAATTAGATGATCAACAAGTGGATAAATTTGCAGAACAACTTGGTTCCATTATTGGATTTGTGGAACAGTTAAATGAATTAGACACAACTGGTGTAGAACCAACTACACACGTTCTTACGCTAAAAAATGTGATGCGTGAAGATAAATCAATTGCTGGATTGCCACGTGAAGAAGTATTAAAAAATGCACCAGATCATCAAGATGGACAAGTTCGTGTTCCATCCATTTTAGAATAAGGAGGGCTTACCATGTCGTTATTTGATCAACGTTTGTCCCAAACAATGGAACAACTACATAAAAAAGAAATTAGTGTAACGGATTTAGTCAACGAGTCGTATACACGTATTAACGCTGTGGAAGACAAAGTAAAAGCTTTTATCACGTTAGACGAAGAAAACGCTCGTGCGAAAGCAAAGGAATTAGACGAGCTTTTAGGCACGGATGAGGCGAAAGGCCTTTTATTCGGTATGCCTATCGGTGTGAAGGATAACATTGTGACAAAAGGGCTTCGCACAACAGCTGCGAGTAAAATTTTAGAGAACTTTGACCCAATTTATGATGCAACAGTTGTTCGTAAATTAGAGGAAGCAGGTTCTATTACAATCGGTAAATTAAACATGGACGAGTTTGCAATGGGTTCTTCTACAGAAAACTCTGCGTATAACAAAACTCGTAACCCATGGAATTTAGATGCTGTACCAGGAGGATCTTCCGGGGGCTCTGCAGCAGCGGTAGCAGCTGGAGAAGTACCTTTCTCACTAGGTTCTGACACAGGTGGTTCGATTCGTCAGCCAGCTTCTTTCTGTGGTGTGGTTGGACTAAAACCTACATACGGCCGTGTGTCTCGTTATGGACTTATTGCGTTTGCTTCTTCTTTAGATCAAATTGGACCAATTACACGATCTGTTGAAGATAATGCGTACTTATTACAAGCGATTGCGGGACATGACCCTCAAGACATGACTTCTTATCCTGCGGAAGTTCCAAACTATACAGAAGCTCTAACTGGTGACATCAAAGGACTTCGTATCGCTGTACCTAAAGAATATTTAGGTGAAGGTGTACAAGAGGAAGTACGTCAATCTGTTTTAGATGCGCTTAAAGTTCTTGAAGGACTTGGAGCTACTTGGGAAGAAGTATCTCTTCCGCATTCTAAATACGGTGTGGCTACGTATTACTTACTTTCTTCTTCAGAAGCATCTGCAAACCTAGCGCGTTTTGACGGCGTACGTTACGGGTACCGTTCTCCAAATGCAGAGAACTTATTAGAAATTTATAAAAAGACTCGTGCAGAAGGATTTGGAGACGAAGTAAAACGTCGTATCATGCTTGGTACGTTTGCTCTTAGCTCTGGTTTCTACGATGCTTACTATCGTAAAGCGCAACAAGCACGTACGTTAATCAAAAAAGACTTTGAAGATGTATTCGAAAAGTATGATGTGATTGTTGGACCTACAACACCAACACCTGCATTCAACGTTGGAGAGAAAATTTCTGACCCATTAACGATGTATGCAAATGATATTTTAACAATCCCAGTTAACCTTGCAGGAGTGCCAGGTATCTCTGTACCATGTGGATTCTCTAACGGTTTACCACTAGGATTACAAATTATCGGACGTCATTTTGATGAAGCTACACTATATAAAGTTGCACATGCATATGAGCAAGCAACTTCATTCCATAAAGAAAAGCCAAACTTGTAAGGGGGGACTTCAGATGAACTTTGAAACGATTATTGGTCTAGAAGTACACGTAGAGTTAAAAACAGATTCTAAAATGTTTTCACCAGCACCGAATCACTTCGGTTCTGAACCAAATGCAAACACAAACGTAATCGACTTAGGATATCCAGGAGTTCTTCCGGTAGTGAACCAAACGGCGATCGACTGGGGAATGAAAGCAGCTCTAGCGTTAAACATGGAGATTGCACGTGATACGAAGTTCGACCGTAAAAACTACTTCTATCCAGATAACCCGAAAGCATATCAGATTTCTCAATTTGACCAACCAATCGGCTACAACGGCTGGATTGAAATCGAAGTAAACGGAGAAAAGAAAAAAATCGGTATCACTCGTCTTCATTTAGAAGAAGACGCAGGAAAACTAACGCACTCTGGCAATGGTTATTCTTTAGTAGACTACAACCGTCAAGGAACGCCTCTAATTGAGATCGTTTCGGAGCCAGATATTCGTACGCCAGAAGAGGCATATGCATACCTTGAAAAACTAAAATCTATTATCCAATATACAGGTGTTTCAGACTGTAAAATGGAAGAAGGATCTCTTCGTTGTGATGCGAACATTTCTCTTCGTCCATACGGTCAAGAGAAATTCGGTACAAAAACAGAGCTAAAGAACTTAAACTCGTTCAACTTTGTCCGTAAAGGATTAGAGCATGAGCAAGTGCGCCAAGCAAAAGTTCTTTTATCAGGTGGAGTAATTGACCAAGAAACACGTCGTTTCGATGAGTCTACTGGGAAAACAATCTTGATGCGTGTAAAAGAAGGATCTGACGATTACCGTTACTTCCCAGAGCCAGACTTAGTTCACCTTCAAATTGATGATGCATGGATTGACCGTGTTCGTGCGGAAATCCCTGAGCTTCCAGATGCTCGTAAAGCTCGCTATGTAAATGAGCTCGGCTTACCTGCTTACGATGCAATGGTACTAACGTTAACAAAAGACATGTCTGACTTCTTTGAAGCAACAGTTAACGAAGGCGCTGATGCGAAGTTAGCATCTAACTGGCTAATGGGTGAAGTATCTGCATACTTAAACTCTGCGCAAAAAGAGCTAAAAGACAGTGCGTTAACGCCAGAAGGACTTGCGAAAATGATTAAGCTTATTGAAGACGGTACGCTATCTTCTAAGCTTGCGAAAAAAGTATTTAAAACACTTGCAGAAAAAGGTGGAGACCCAGAGAAGATTGTAAAAGAACAAGGGCTTGTTCAAATCTCTGACGAAGGTGTCTTACGCCCGATGATCTCTGAAGTGCTTGATGCGAACCCGCAATCTATCGAAGACTTCAAAAACGGTAAGGACCGTGCCATCGGCTTCTTAGTAGGCCAAATCATGAAAAAATCCAAAGGCCAAGCAAATCCGCCAATGGTAAATAAAATTCTTTTAGAAGAAATTCAAAAGAGATAAGAATAGCAATATTCATCCCAAAAGGACCGTTAGATGTTCTTTTGGGATTTTTTCATATATAAATCTAACATTTGCTATGTGTATTTACTTTGGCGTATGGTAGAGACAGTAAATGGTTGGAGGAGGATAAAGATGCTAAAACAACATTTTGAAAACGGACTAATTCCGGAAAATTACATGAACAGAATGGAAAAGTTACAAGAACCTTTTATGAAAGTATACGAACAGTTCACGGTTCCAACTAATGACCAATCATTCTGGGATGATGTTGCTAAACGAGAATGGAACGCAGTAGTGATTACAGAAGACTGGTGTGGAGACGCGATGATGAATGTCCCGATTTTCTTCAGAATCACAGAAGCAGCTAACATCCCAACGCGAGTAGTGTATCGTGATTCCACAGAATTAATCGATCACTACTTAACAAATGGAACGGCGAAAGCAATTCCCATTATGGTAGTCTTTGACGAAGAAGGAAAAGAAGTAGCAAAATGGGGACCACGTGCGCCAGAAGCGCAAGCATTTGTTGATCAACAGCGAGCAACATTACCGCCAAAAGAGGCAGAGAACTTTGAAGAAGCAACGAAAGAGTTGTATGCTGGAATACAGCAAAAGTATGTCTCTGATAAGGAACTTTGGAATGCCGTGTATGAAAGTATGAAGCGTATATTTTGAGTAGTTATTAAAGCTGTCTAGGATTCTTGCCTAGACAGCTTTTTCTTGTAGCATTTAGTGAGAAATCTGTCGCATTTTGTCTTGTTACTGAAATGTTTGTAACATTTTAACTTGACAGTTGTGTAAGCTATTTCAATTGTGGTAGATTGAGAGAAAGTAAGAGAACGGGCAATATTTAGAGAAAGGAGGAGAACAACATTGGAGAAAGCAGTAGAGCGCTATTTACAAGGGTTGCGTATGAAAAAAGAAGTGCCTACCGTGAACTATTTACAACGATTAATCCAACAGCAACTAAGTCGAGTGCCATACGAGAATTTTAGTAAATTTCACTATGCGGTAGAAGGAATTTTGGTTCCAAGTTTTGAGCGATATGTAGACGAAGCATTACGCCGTGGTTGGGGTGGGACATGTTACACATTGAATTTCAACTTTGCCAGGTTATTAACGTACTTAGGGTTCGACGTCCACTTAGTTCGCGTTAATCCTGGACATGTAGGACTTCAAGTAATACTAGAGAACCGGGCGTTCTATGTCGATGTTGGGTATGGTTCTCCTCTAATGAAGCCGATCGAACTAGAAAGTCGTCGGGAACAAACGATGCAAGGATTCGGTGAAAAAATCCGTTTTATCCAATCCGGTGACAACCGATACACGATTGAAAGATCCTTTAATGGAAAAGTATTCGTTACCAAAGAAATTGAGTGGACTGCCTTGCAGGAAGAGGACTTTATAGAAGATATGAAGGCTTCCTATAGAGACGACGTAGAAAACGTGACGATGAACCGTCTAACAGCAGTTCGTTTTAGTGGCAACGAGTGTTACTTTTTAAGAAATGACACAATAAAGATCATGACGTATCGCGCACGCCGAGAATTAAAACTAAAAGACGAGCAACGATGGCTACATACAGTACAACAAGTGTATCAAGTGGACGAAGAGACATTAAAAAGTGCCGTCGGAGTCTTGAAAGAGAAGGAACTAGATTTATTTTTATCTTAATAGAGAGTAATGGAAGAGAATCATTCGGTCTGGCCTGTCGATTCTCTTTTTGTATGTTAGAGAGAGAATTGTAAACTCATCTCGGACGTAGGGTTTGGTGCTGAGAAGAGAATAGAAGACCTCTATACTCATCTCGGCCGGAGAACTCGGTGCTCAGAAGAGAATAGAAGGCCTCTATACACATCTCGGCCGGAGAACTCGGTGCTCAGAAGAGAATAGAAGGTCTCTATACACATCTCGGCCGGAGAACTGGGTGCTGAGAAGAGAATAGGAGTGCTCTATACACATCTCGGCCGGGGAACTGGGTGCCGAGAAGAGAATAAGGCATTCCTGTGTCACGAAAATGTATAAAATTAGAAAAATACCATATTAACGAAACTTTCCTAGTGCTTTTTACGTCTAAATTTAGTATGATAACCTTCGTCTAAAAGAAGTTTGAAGAACATACTTCTTAGGAAACAATAAAAATAGATTATGCAAAGAAAGGACAAGGGGGTACAAAATGAAAAGAGCTAGAATTATCTATAATCCCACGTCTGGACGAGAACTTTTTAAAAAACATTTACCGGAAGTATTAGATAAATTAGAGAATGCAGGGTACGAAACATCTTGTCATGCAACAAAATGTGAAGGGGACGCTACGGAAGCTGCTAAAGCTGCTGCTGAGCGAGGATTTGATTTAGTTATTGCCGCTGGTGGAGATGGGACCATTAACGAAGTGGTGAACGGTCTTGCTGATTTTGAAAATAGGCCGAAGCTTGGTATTGTTCCGATGGGTACAACAAATGACTTTGCACGTGCATTACACATTCCAAGAGATGTACATCAAGCGATCAACATCATTGTAAAAGGTGATACGCTTCCAGTGGATATTGGGAAAATGAATGATCGCTACTTTATCAACATCGCTGGTGGAGGACGTCTGACGGAGCTAACGTATGAAGTTCCTAGTAAATTAAAAACTATGCTAGGGGCACTAGCTTACTACTTAAAAGGAATCGAAATGCTTCCTTCTATCCGTGCTTCGCATGTGAAAATTGAATATGATAACGAAGTATTCGAAGGAGAAGTGATGCTTTTCCTAGTTGGATTAACAAATTCCGTAGGTGGATTTGAAAAGCTTGCACCAGATGCTTCTATTAATGATGGTCTCTTTACTTTGCTAATTCTAAAGAAAACGTCTTTAGCGGACTTTATTCGAATTGCGACATTAGCTGTAAGAGGTGAACATATCTATGATGATCATGTAATCTATACAAAAGCTAATCGTATCAATGTTACTACGACAGAAGAAAAAGTACAGTTAAACTTGGATGGAGAATTCGGTGGAGTCTTGCCAGCACAATTTACGAACTTGTATCGTCATTTTGAAGTGTTTGTTCCAATCGAAAACGTGAGACCTCAAGATCAGATATAATAATTAGTACGCTTCATTCCTGGGTTTGTGGATGAAATTACTGCTTATTCATGATACAGTAACAGAAGAGATATAGAACTGAAGCGAAGAGTTGTAAAGGTGTGGGACAGGATGTTTCGTTTGATTAAAAAAATCATTACAGTTGTGATGATCATTTGTATTAGCTTTGTCGGATACGCTACGTGGAGTGTATGGGACTATGGAAAAGAAAGAGAAGTTGAAGAGGCGGATGCAGCAATTATACTTGGTGCTGCCGAGTGGAATGGAAAGCCATCTCCTGTCTATGAACAACGAATTCTTCATGGTATCTCTCTTTTTGAAGAAGAGAAAGTGGATAAGTTGATATTTACGGGTGGAAGAGGAACAGGTAGTGATTTTTCGGAAGCAGAAGCAGGTAGAAATTTTGCCATAGAACAAGGGGTTCCTGCTCATGCGATTTTACTAGAAAATGAATCACAAGTCACGCAGGAAAACTTGCGTAATGCCAAAAACTTAGTAGATCAACAAGGTCTAGAAAGTGTCGTATTAGTAAGTGACCCTTATCACATGAAACGAGCTAGTCTTCTGGCAGAATATGTTGGTCTGGATGCTCAACCATCCCCAACTCCGACATCTGCTTATCAAACAAATGAAACAAAGATCCCTTTCTTTATTAAAGAAGTTGTGTACGTAATGGGTTATATGATTGCTTTCCCTGCAGAATCCATCTTAGGCGAAGAGAATGATTTAGATTCTGTTGTGGCGAAAGCTAGAACCTGGGTTGATGAAGTGGAAAAGCAAATAACCAAGTAAAAAACCTACCAATATCGGTAGGTTTTTATCTTAATCTCGAACTTTCGCAAACACCTTATGATCCACAGTACGCCCATAAATGATTTCGCTTTTACGTGCAATGCCTTCCAACTCAAATCCAAGGCGTTCAGGAATAGCTTCTGATTTTTTGTTTTCCGTAGCTACACGTATTTCCACTCGATTTAAATCTAATTCCTCAAAGATGTAGGAAAGCATCGCCTCATTTGCTCTAGACATAATACCTTTCCCTTGAAACTTTTCGCTTAACCAATAACCGATGCTACTTTTCTTGTTTTGCCAGTGAATATAGTGTAATCCGATAACTCCAGCCAGTTCCCCTTTGTACCATATCCCAAACTCAGGACCTTGACCGTCTGCGAATTTCTTTAACCCAAACTTAATATAGTCTTTGGAATCTCGCACTGTTCTGGTTGCATCCACCCACGGTAACCACTCGCGTAGATATGTACGGCAGTTATCAACAGCAGCAAATAAATCCTCTGCGTGCCTTTCCTCCAAAATCCGTAGGCTTAACTCGTCGTCAATTTTAATTTGCAACATCATTCATCATCCCCCTAACGATAATTTCTCCTATTCTAGCAAAGTAGGAAGTTATTAACAATAGGTTATTTTACTTCACTCTTTTTACGTAACTGTGTATAATAACCAATAAAGAAGATAAGAAAGGTAGGGATTAAAGATGCCGACCTCGATACCTAAACCATTAGTATTGACGAATCAATGGTTCATCGTGGCATCCGTCCTTGTGGCATGGATCGCCAACCAACCAGCAACTTTATTTATTCCACTAGTTGTAGGACTGATTAGTTTATTTTTTAAAAAGAATGTTGTTATAGAATTAGCCAAACCTTTTTTAAAGAAACCATTTAATGAATACCCACAAGAAGATGTAGCGCAACAGCAGTTTAATCAGTGGATTGCGGTAATTTGCCAAGCGGTGGCTCTAGTAGGTGCATACTCTGGAATTACTGCAGTATACTTCATCTTCTCTGGAATGGTTGCAACTGCAGCGTTTGTAGCAATTTTAGGATTTTGCGTTGGATGTTTTATAAGGTTCCAATGGCAACAATATAGATACCGTAGAAGTCAAAAAAGTGCATAGATAATATCGACAAATAAAGCTTGAGAAGGTGTATTTTCTTCTCAAGCTTTTTTGTTTTGCTTAATCAAGCATTATTTTAAATGAACATCGACTACTTCTTGGTAATCCTTTAAGTAATGCATTCCTCCAATATATAATTCTTCCATTTTTTCATTAGTTGGAAAAACTAGTGTCCTTTCTTTTAGAAGTTCTCCTTTTTGCGTTTTTATAAGTGCCGAATTAATAGTTGTTTGTAAATCTATCTTTGCTCCGCTAATTGTACTGATTGATACATCATCTAATAATACATTTTCTTCTGTTTGAATTGTCACGTGCATATTATTGTCTTGCAGTTTTATCTCCTTAAATAGCACATATAGAGAATTATTGAAGCTATGTGTTTTTGGTATGGAATCCATTGAAACGAAAGTGTCTAAATTTTTATATCCTATAAACTCTTCTACCACAATTTCAAGTTTAGTTAAATCTTTTGGTAAAGCGTCAAATCGCCATTCAGCTTTCGTAGTAATTCCGTTAGAAGAGGAACCACCACCTAGAGGATTTAGAGGTTTTCCATTAGCGTATAAAGCCAAACCAGATCCAGAAGTAGATATACGTCCATAATTGCTAACATGTACTTTACCAGTAATGAGTGTTTCTGTCGGAGTCGCAATCAAATCGTTAATGACAAAATGTCCTTTGTCCACCTGAACTTTATGATTAATCGATTTCTTTAAAGTAGTCTGTAAAGCTTTGTTGGCATCATAATTAAATGTAAATGTTCCTGCTTCTCCGGTAGAGTCTGTATAATGCAATGTTAATTTTTTTGCAAACCCATTGACCGGTTCAAAAGCTTGAGTTGTGATTATTTGGGTGCCTCTAACTTTTGAAGATACACTGTAAGTACGCATGCTATCAGTTAAAAATCCAGAAATTTTATTAATAGTGAAATTTGAATGTTCGATTTCTTCGTCATTTTCCATCGAATAGTAAAAAATAAACTGATTCTCATCCGACAGAATGGCATCAAAAGAGACAACAGTCCCATCGCTCAACGTAATCTGCTCATCTATTACCTGACCTTTTCCCTCTTCGTGTAGGGATGTTAACGTTTCTCGAGAAACTTCATCATACCCTATAATCTGCTTTCCGTAATAAGCTAATCCGCTATAATGATAGGTCCCAAGAGATAAGAACAAAATAGCTGCTGAAGTGAGCACCATTGGTCGGAATGGTTTTTTTGGCTTTCTAGTCGGCACTTGATCAAGCGCTCCCTGTAATCGGTCTGCTAGGTCAGTTGGAACCTGCAATTGCTCCAATTTTTGCTTGTCTTTTAAGAATTGATCTTCCAATCTAGTCATTTAAATCCCTCCTAACGATGTCACGCAATTTATTCATTCCTTGAAAAATCCTTGACTTCACTGTTCCGATAGAAACATTGGTGATAGCAGCGATAGTTTTATAATCTAGATCGTGCAAATACTTCAAGGTGATGGCTTCCCGTTGGTGTTCATTTATATGTTCAAGCAAATAGTGAACTTCCAGCACTGCTTCTTGTTGTGTATGTGGGTTATGTGCATCCGCCGTAGTGGCAAATTCATCTACTAATATAATTTTCTTTCTTTTTCTTAACTGATCTTTACAACTATTGACCAAAATCGAACGACTCCAGCTATAAAACATCTCAGGCTTCCTTAATTGATGTATCTTTTCATATATTTTTACGATCATATCTTCCATTGCATCCATCGCATCGTGTTGGTTTCCAACATAGGAATAGGCTAATCGGTAGTAATCGTCTTTATCTTCTAAAATTAGTGTCAGGAGCGCTTCTTTATTTCCTTGTTTTGCGCTCTTTACTAAATCCTTGATAATCATTGCCTCACCTCTCTCCCTAATAAGAGTATATAAGTATGGAAAAAGTTCATTAAAAGGAAAATTAATTTTATTGTAACAATAATTGTAAGTGTAAAGAGAGACATTTCTCCAATAGCCTTTCGTGTGATAAAATAAACAAATCGAAATCGAACGGAAAGTGAAGGAAATGAAATGAGTAAATTTACAGCACCAGTCAAAAAGAATGATGTCGTGGAAGTAACCGCGGAGGATTTAACGCATGAAGGGTTAGGAGTCGCGAAAGTAGATGGGTATCCTATATTCACACCCAATACCTTACCAGGTGAAAAAGCTGAAATCCGCGTTGTGAAGACGCAAAAAGGGTATGCGTTTGGTCGTTTACAGACATTGATTTCAGAAAGCCCAGATCGAGTAGAGCCACCTTGTCCTATTTATAGTCGTTGTGGAGGTTGTCAAACACAACATCTTTCCTATGATGGGCAGCTACGAGCGAAGCAAAAACAGGTAAAAGACTTAATGAAGAAAGTTGCGAAACTACCAGACGTTCCTGTTCATCCAACAATCGGAATGGACGAGCATCCTTGGAACTATCGTAATAAAGCGCAGATGCCAGTAGGAGAGCAGGATGGAAAGTTAGTGGCTGGATTTTATGCGAAGCGTACGCACGAGATTATTGATATGGATCATTGTTTAATTCAGCAGGAGAAGAACGATGAAGTATTGCAAATTGTGAAAGCAGAAGCGGAACGATTAGGGGTCCGTCCTTATGACGAGAAAACACATAAGGGAACGCTTCGCCACGTGATGACACGGGTTGGAAGAACTTCTGGAGAAATTATGGTGGTGCTGATTACTCGAACACCATCTTTCCCGCAGAAAGAAGCATTGGTAAGTGCTTTAACCGAAAAGATCTCTGGACTTACTTCAGTTGTCCACAATATTAATAATAAGCGAACAAATGTGATTTTTGGTGAGGAAACGAATACTTTATGGGGAGCGGATGTTATTTATGATAACATTGGCGACATTCGCTTTGCTATTTCAGCACGTTCGTTCTACCAGATTAATTCGGTTCAAACAAAGGTGTTATATGATAAAGCGTTAGAGTATGCACAGTTGACTGGTGAAGAAAATGTCATCGATGCATATTGTGGCATTGGGACGATTTCGTTATTCTTGGCACAGCAAGCAAAGCATGTATACGGAGTGGAGATTGTTCCAGAAGCTATTGAAGATGCGAAGGTAAATGCAAAGTTAAACAACATCTCCAATGCTACTTTTGAGGCGGGACCTGCTGAAGTTGTTATTCCTAATTGGTATAAAAACGGAATTACGGCTGATGTGTTAGTAGTAGACCCACCAAGAAAAGGCTGCGATCAAGCTTTATTAGATACCATTATGGCTATGAAACCAAAGCGTGTGGTGTATGTGTCGTGTAATCCAGCAACGTTAGCTAGAGATTTACGCGTGTTAGAAGATGGTGGATATAAGACTGTGAAAGTGCAGCCTGTAGATATGTTCCCGCAGACAAGTCATGTCGAGGCAGTCGCCATGCTGACCTTAAAATAGGAACAAAGTATATAAACGGAATATTTTACTTATATTTTATCGTGTGTCACTTCGGTATTATAATACCGGAGTGACATTTTTTGTTACGTGAACAGCAACAACTCATCATTGACCACGTGATGTGGTCCTTACTCAGATAAGTTTCCTTTATATACTTGGTTGATTATTCGATGTGAAGTTTCAGATGGTCATATTTTCGATTTTGGATATCCATTATCCTCCGAATTCGTAAGCCACTATTAAAAAAGCTTCATGAGTCATTGACCATATAAAAAGCAATATGCTAAAATTCTCTATGAAAATGATAATTGTTATCAATCGATTATTGGGAATTGGTGGGGGCACAATTCACTCATCATTTTCTTTCGCTTATAGACTAGGGATAACTACACTAATGAACATAAAGGGAAGGATGTAATGAAATGAGAAACATAGACAAATATAAACATGCATTTATTACTGCACTCGATATAGAAGAAAGTGAAGTAAGAGAAGATCTAGCACTTGGCGATATTAGAGAATGGGACTCTATTGGACATATGGGACTTATTTCTGAGATGGAAGATGTGTTTGACGTTTCCATCGATGCGGAGTGGATGACAGAATTTAACTCTTATAGTTCAGGGCTGGAATTATTGAAACGCTTAGGAGTGGACTTTATTAATGAATAGTTTCCAAACACTAGATGATTTTGGGAACAACACCGCTGTATATGCTGATCGAAATTACTCTTACTCTGAAATGCTAGAAATTGCTGATGATATAGGTAGTAATGTAGGTGGTAGAACGCTTGTTTTTTGCCTATGTTCCAACAATAAAGAATCTTTATTTGGCTACGTGGGCTTTATTAGAGGTGGTGTTGTGCCTGTTCTTCTTGACGCTTCTATTCAAATGGATCAGTTGAGAAGATTGATAGACCTATATAAGCCTACGTATATTTGGGCAAAAAGCAAAGATCAGTATTTAGTAAATACAATGGAAAGTTCATTTTCTTTTGGAGATTATACTTTGTTTAGGTCCCCGTCACCACATCAACATAATCTTCATGAAAGCCTAGCCTTACTTTTGACAACCTCTGGTAGTACAGGTAGTCCCAAACTTGTTCGACTAAGCTATGAAAATATTTTTGAAAATGCTAAATCAATAGCAACGTACCTGGACATTACTGCAGAGGATAAACCTATCACCACATTACCGATGAATTATTCCTATGGACTATCAATCATTAATAGTCATCTGATCTGTGGGGCGTCAATAATTGTTACGAATGCATCTGTTATTTCTAAAGAATTTTGGGACTTATGTAGAGACCAAGAAGCAACAACTTTTGGCGGAGTTCCTTTCTTGTATGAGATGCTCGATAGACTTAAGTTCGAAAATTTTCAACTACCAAGTCTAAAGAAGCTAACGCAAGCAGGTGGAAAATTAAGTGATTCTCTTTCTACTAAATTTGCTAAAGTATGTAGGGAAAAAGGGATACAATTTTTCTCCATGTATGGTCAAACGGAAGCGACAGCGCGTATGGCCTATTTACCGTGCGAAAAAAACGTTGAGAAAGTTGGAAGTATTGGTATTGCTATTCCAGGTGGAGAGCTAAGTCTGCAAGATGAACATGGGAACGCTATTACAGAACCTAATAGTAGGGGTGAATTAATCTACAAAGGTGAAAATGTTTCTATGGGGTATGCAGAGTCGATAGATGATCTTTCAAACCCAGATGAAAACAGAGGTTTTTTACGTACAGGTGATATAGCTTATTTTGACGAAGATGGATACTTTTTTATATGTGGTCGGATAAAAAGAATGATTAAAAACTATGGGAACCGTATCAGTCTTGACGAAGTAGAAGGAATTTTATCTGAGTATGGTCATGAGTGTATTTGCGCTGGCACGGATGACAAGTTGTATATTTACACGTTAAAAGATGATGATGTTCAGATTAAAAAAATAATGAAGGAAAAAGTAAACTTAAAGGGCATTACTATTATGAAAATCGATGAGATCCCTCGTAATCAATATGGGAAAATTCTTTATGCAGAGTTACCAAAATAATCATTAAAAACCGTACTAAGTAAATATGTACTACGGACAAACCTAACTAGTTCATAATAAAACGGTGGGTACTACCTACATTTAAAAATGTTAAGCCACAGTGGTGTATGGTATAGGAGTTCTACATTATTTGTCAACATATTGCGGAGTTTTAAGTTTACTTTTATCAGGTGGTTATATGAGTTTCATATCTATTGAGTTTCTGTTATTTTTCACAATAATTGTATGTATTTATTATTTAATTCCTCATCAATTTAGATGGATTCTCTTATTAGTAGCAAGTTATGTATTTTACGGAATGATCAATGTTCAATTTTTACCGTTACTCATTTTAAGTACAGTGTGTACTTATTTTTTTGGAATAGTAATTGAGAAGCAGGAGACGAAAAAACAAAAAAAACACGTTATGCTTTTGGGCATTTCTATTCTACTATTCTTTCTCGGTTGGTTTAAATATTTTAATTTCGTAAATGAATCTCTTCGAGCGGTTGCAGAATATTTTAATTGGAATTATTCCATACCATACCAAGAAATACTATTACCAATAGCAATTTCTTTTTATACTTTTCAAGCAGTAAGTTACCTTGTAGATGTTTCTAAGGGGAAGCAAAAGGCTGAAAGACATTATGGCTATTTCTCCATTTATTTTGCATTCTTTCCACAATTGGTTGCTGGACCAATAGAACGCGCGAAGAAGTTACTTCCACAATTGAGAGCGGAACAAAGTTTAGAGTATGAAAATATAAGTTATGGGATGAAACGTATTGCATGGGGGTTCTTTAAGAAAACACTGATTGCAGATCGACTAGCACCTATTGTATCTAGTGTATTCGATAGTCCTAATCCGACTGGTTCCGAGGTTGTGGTAGGTACTATATTATTCTCCATACAACTGTATGCTGACTTTTCAGCGCTTAGTGATATCGCAATCGGTTGTGCTAGAATACTAGGAATAAAATTATCGGAAAACTTTAAGCAACCGCACTTTGCCGTATCCATTTCGGATTTCTGGAATAGATGGCATATAACGCTCTCTACATGGCTAAGAGACTATATCTTCTTCCCACTTTGTAAGGGCAAGAAGAAAAGAAGTGACATTTATGTAGCAATTATCATCACTTTTCTAGTAAGTGGTGTTTGGCACGGTGCTGCTTGGACTTTTGTTTTATGGGGTCTTATTCACGGCATCTATAGAGTATTTGGGGATTATACAAAACATTATCGAGAAAAAGTGGTTTCATTCACTCGTTTGGATAGAAGTCCGACGCTACACAGATGGATGAAGATTTCCATCACTTTCTTCCTAATATGCTTTGCAAGAGTTTTCTTCCGATCGGATTCCGTCTCACAAGCTTTTGAAAATGCGCAATTATTCTTATCTATCAGTTCATGGAGCCCAGTTGGAATCTTCAAGGCATTGGAATTATTTACGTTACTAGATTTTGTCGTTTTTAGTTTCTTCTTTATTATTTTACAGCTGTTTCAATATATCGAAAGAAAAAAAGTTTCCACATGGAAATTGCTATCCCAGCGTTCCCTTATTACTAGATATGCGTTTTATATTTTTATTATCCTATCAGTACTTGTATTTGGTGTTTCTGGTGATGGGTTTGTTTATGGAAGGTTTTAATAAAGGTGCAATCAGGTTTATCTAACACAGATGAACAGTGATGTTTTGTCATTTAAGTAAAAGAAACACAGTATGGAAAGGATCTACTATGAAACGTTTATTCATGAAGGTAACAATGATTGTTACTGGCGTTTTGTTACTATTCATCCCAGTAAATAACTTTGTAAAGAATTCTTATGATTACAACATAAGTCATGAAATACAAGGTTTTAAAAAGAACCCAATTTCCATTGATATCGTTAATTTGGGTGCATCTCATTCTATGTACGGTTATTATTTTAAACCGACTGGGTTGGCCCATTTAGATTTAGCGCTTCCTGGTCAGACATTTGAATACGATTTAAAGCTGATAAAGGAGTATGGAAAATATCTTAAACCAAATGGAATAGTGCTTATTTCTATTTCCCAAATTTCTTTCGTCGATTCTGAGGTCGACAGTATCGGTAAGTATTACAGAATATTAGATCGTAATGATATTGACCCTTTTCACTTAGTGGATTATTACAGTTATATGTACGTACCTGGAACAAACAGTGGGATCTTTACTTCAGCGCTCTCACGTAAATGGAAAACATTTAAATGGAATGCTCATCAAACATGGGCGAACAACGGTAAAAACTATTCGAAAAGAAAGTTTGAGATGGTACAAGAACAATACCGACAAGCTTCTGAAACTAATAACATAAAACAAAGTGTAGAGAAGTTAGTAGATATCGTTGAATATTGTAAAGACAAAGGGTATCAGGTAGTTTTAACGATGGAGCCTGTGCATCAGTCTTATCAAGAGTATTTTAATGAGGAAGTCATGGATCAACTAGTCTTTCAGTACTTAAAACCTCATGAACTGGATGTCCCGTTTTTAAATTATATGAGGGATGAGAGATTTTCCACTAACAAAAATTATTATCTGGACCCGGACCATTTGAATAGTGATGGAAGAAAGAAGTTATCTTGGATAGTGTATAAAGACCTCAAGGATTTGGGTTATTTATAAGTAAATGAACCAATAATTAACTTCCATCTTCCTTTCAAGTAATAAATTCCATTTAATAGATCATACTAACAAGTAGGAAAGTACTTTGGAGTTGATATGAAATGGAATTAATGAAAGAATTGGTCATGGTAATAGGAAGAATAGTGACCATTATTCCTCTGATGCTCATCGTAGCTTTATTGATGGGGAAGCGGTCTATTGGTGAGCTACCAGTCTTTGATTTTCTAGTCATCATTATTCTTGGAGCGGTGGTTGGAGCAGATATCGCTGACCCAGATATACCACATATCCATACAGGAGTAGCTATTGTTTTTATAGGTATTTTTCAAATAATAGTTTCTAAATCCATTATCAAATTTAGAAAACTAGGGCACTTAATTACTTTTGAGCCTACCATTGTTATTCAAGATGGACAGTTAGTCATTAAAAATTTAAAAAGACTTCGATACTCTGTCGATAATGTGTTGCAAATGCTAAGGGAAAAAGATGTCTTTGATATTAGCGATGTACATTTAGGTATCATTGAGGCGAATGGTAGAATTTCTATCTTGAAAAAGGAAACAAAGGCTACTGTTACTCTAGAGGATATGAATTTAGAGAAAAAATCCGCGACCATATCTTATCCAGTCATTGTAGACGGGAAGATATATGTGGATGTATTAGAGAAATTACAATTGAGTGAAAAATGGCTGCAAGATCAGCTAGTGAATCTTGGTTTTACCACGAAAGAAGAGATCTTCTTTGCATCTGTTAATGATAAACAGGAGTTACACGTATCTTTAAAAGGTTATAAGGAAAATGGGGAAGGACTTGCCCCGATATACCATTAAGAACAGACTGATGCAGTTTGTTCTTTTTTTTAGGTTTCTATATACCGTTTGTGTTCCTTCGCGGTGAATGTTATTGTAAATAAAACGTTTTCATAAATTAGTATGTTAGGAGATTTATGTGATGGAACTAAAACTTATTAGCACAACATATGAAGATAACCAAAAAGAAACAAACGAAGCCGCAGTTAGATTTGTAACGGACAACAACGTAGAAATGAACGTCATTAACATTTATCCAGAGATAGAATATCAAACATTTGATGGATTTGGTGGAGCGATTACAGAAGCATCTGCCTATACGTTTTCCAAGATGAGTGAAGCATCACAGAAAAAGTTAGTAGATGCGTATTTTAGTGAGAGTGGTAATAACTATAATATGATTCGCACGCATATCGATAGCTGTGACTTTTCTCTAGGGCAATATGAAGCGATGAGTGATCCTACAGATCGAGCATTTACATCCTTTTCATTAAAGCGTGATGAAGAATATATTATTCCTTTGCTAGAAAAAGTAAAAGAAACTTCTACGCAAAATTTAGAGATGATGCTATCACCATGGTCACCTCCAGCATTCATGAAAACAAATGGACAACGTGTTGATGGAGGTTCTCTGAAGCCAGAATACCGAGCATTTTGGGCGGAGTATATTGCTCATTATATTAAAGAGTATCAAAAACGTGGGTTCCCTATTAAGATGATGACGATTCAAAACGAACCAAATGCAAGGCAAACGTGGGATTCTTGTCTTTATACTGCAGAAGAAGAGAAAGTATTTTTACGAGACTATCTTTACCCTGCGTTTCAAAAGAATGGAATGCAAGATATTCAAGTGTTTATTTGGGATCATAATAAAGAAAGAATGTATGAAAGAGCGGCTGCTATTATAGATGAAGAGACGGATAAAATGGTAGATGGAGTAGCCTTTCACTGGTATTCTGGCGATCACTTTGAGGCAATCCAATTAGTGAGAGAACGATTCCCGAATAAGAAGCTTTATTTCACAGAAGGTTGTGTGGAATATAGTAGATTTGCAGATGCAAGCCAATTGCAATATGCTCAAATGTACGCGCACGACATTATTGGGAATATCAATGCGGGAATGAATTCTTTCATTGATTGGAATATTATCTTGGATCAACAAGGTGGTCCAAACCATGTGGGGAATTATTGTAATGCGCCGATTATGTGTGATACGGAGAATGATGCGATACTAGAAAACCTTTCATTCTCCTACATTGGACATTTTAGTCGTTATATTGCTCCTGGTGCGAAGAGAATTGCTTTTACCAGGTATTCAGACAAGGTGGAACTAGTAGCCATGAAGAATCCCACAGGGGAGATAGTACTTGTTGCACTCAATCGCACTAAGGAAGATATGCCTGTTGCTCTAAGATGGAAAGGACAGGTTGCAGAGTTTACTATTGCTGCGAATACAATTTTGACAGGTATTATAGAATAAGAGTTCAAGAGAGTAAAAAAGAACAAACTCAGGGGAGTTTGTTCTTTTTAATTTCTAGAAATACATACTAATTTCACCATTTACAAACTAACTACAATCGGAATAGTGAGTAGTGCTACAAACAACGGATCTCTCCAGCTAAAAGGTACCCAATGGTAATACGTTCGTCCTTCTCGATTTCCAGTAAATCCACGTGCTTCCATAGCAAAAGCAGTCTGTTCTGCTTTTCTTATGGCATTTGCCATCATTGGAATGGCGTATCTCTTCATCTCTAAGATTTTACCTCGTATAGAGCGCGCTTTAGGAACACCTCTTACCATATTTGCTTGTTGAATCAAAAAGAATTCCTCTTTCATGGAAGGGAGAAACTGATAGCCTGCAAGAATGCTATAAGCTATTTTGGGAGATAATTTCCCGTGCTGTACCATACTCAAAATTAGATTTTCAGGCTTTGTGGTGTGAATAAAAAGTAAAGATAAGCTAGTAAACGCTAGCACCCGTAAGCCAAGAGAGAGAGCATAAGTTAATGATTTTGTCGTAACAATAACAAAGCCCCACTCCATCAGTACTTCTCCACTAGTTTTTAATTGTTGAGAGGGGAACAACAGCGCATTCCATATGTAAATTACACAAACGAACAAGAAGGGTAGGAAGGATAACAACCAACGTTTTCCATCTATCTTACCCAAAATCCAAGTTAACCCAATTGCGAAGATGCATACAATGAGAGGTTCATAGATGGAAAATTTAGTAGTGAGCCAAAAAATAAGAACAACTATCATCCCCATTTTCACCAAAGGGTTAACATGGTACAAATAATTCTGCATGGTAATCACCGTCCTTTTTTTCCTTTGGCGGGAGTAAGTGACACTTTTCTACCAAGTCTTTATGCTTCCATAACTGTCTTGGCGCCCCGTTAAAAATCACGGACCCTTGATCTATTAACCATACCCGATCGAAAAATGCATCTACCCACTCCATGTCATGTGTGACACAAATTAGCGTACCACCTGCCTCCGTATACTCTTCTAATGTTTTCCAGAGTATTGCTGTTGTGTTGGCATCTTGACCAAACGTCGGTTCATCCAGTAGAAGTACTGTGGGATTAGGAAGAATTGCTGTTAAAACGCTTAATCTTTTTTTCTGACCTTCGCTTAAAGACAAAGGGTGGTGGTAAAACATTTCACCAAGCCCAAAGTTTTTCAAATACTCTTTTCCTTTTTCTACTAATGTTGGGTTAGTAGCAACAGATACAAGTGCATCTTCTAAAACAGTGTCCTCAACAAATTGCCAATCAGGATTTTGAAAAACAAATCCTAACCGCTCATGAAGTATTGTTTCTTTCCACTTTTGATAACCTTTTAATTCTAAGTAGCAATCTCCTTTTGTTGGTCTCCTCAAACCTGCGAGAAGGGACAATACAGTACTCTTTCCAGAACCGTTTGCCCCGATTATTGCAATACGTTCTCCTTTTTTGGCGGAGGCACTGATATCTTTGATACGTAACGGAGCTTTTTTATGATAACGAAAGTCTACTCTTTCCAACCGTATGATCTCGTCTCCTATGCTTCTTTTTCTCAAGGAAGGGGAAAAGGTAACTTGGGAATCAGGTGACTGCTGACCTATAGAAATTACCTGGTCACTTATCGGTAACCAATCACGTGTATTGTGTTCTACTACCAATATAGTAAGGTCAAGAGTGTTCTTCAGGTGTAACAGCAGATCTATCCACTTCTTGCGTGTATACGGATCAAGTTGAGACGTCGGTTCATCAAGTAGTAATATACTAGGCTCCATAACAAGAACACAAGCTAATGCCAATCGTTGTTGATAGCCCCCTGATAATTGATCAATCAGAGTGTTTCCGAAAGGTGTCAAACCAACTAAACGAAGGACTTCATCGATTTTAAGATCCATCTCTTCTCTTGGTATTCCGATATTCTCTAGTCCAAAGGCCACTTCTTCTCGGATCGTTCGCATACACCACTGATGACGAGGGTTTTGAAAAACCATGCCAACATGCTTTGCCAGTTCACCTGGAGGATAGTCTTCTACCTTTTTTCCAAAAACAGTTATCTCTCCGTCAAGTTTACTTTCTACATGACCACGAGGATAAAGCCCATTTATACATCGTAGAATGGTACTTTTACCACTTCCACTTGGACCTTTTAAGAGTGTTATCGTACCTTTTTGTAAAGAAAAAGAAAGAGGAGGAAAGAGAGGTGGGCTCTCTTCCTCGTAGGAGAAACATAAATTGTCAACCTTTATGATTTCGTTATGCGGCATGCGAACCGCCTCCTCGATTTTTTCTCTCTTTGGCGATTGGGAAGCTATTTAATGCTCCAGTATCAGCAAGTTTCTCCGTTAACCATTTTCCAAGTAAACCAGCAAGAAGGGCACCAGATAGGCAGCGTACCGCAAACATACTACCTAGAAGCCAAGGATTTAATTGAGCGAAACCTGATACATAAAATCCCCATGCAAAACTGAATACAGCTGCACCTACACCAGACATGATAAGGGTAAGTGTGGAGAAACTACGATATCGTGTTAGCGCAAAAGCAGCTTCTGCCCCGAGCCCTTGAATCAAACCAGATAAAATTAAGGACGGTCCTATGGCATTACCAATTAGCACTTCAATTGTGGCTGCCATTGTCTCCGAAATCACAGCAGCTCCAGGTTTGCGAATAATGTACATGGCAATGATGGAAACGATAAACCAAATCCCAAAAATCACTTCGTATCCCATCGGTCCCATGACGCCGAACAATACATTTCCAACTTGTAAAAATAATAAATAGACGACAGCAAAGACAACTGCCAAAGCAGACATCACCATTACTTCACGAAGAGACCATTTACTTAACATGTGCGCTACCTCGTATTTCTAGCTCATTGCCACTGTGTGATGGACTATGGACAGAGGCATGAAACGTCATCACAACATGACTAGTTTTCTCACTTGTTTCTGTAAATGTTTGTTCTAAGGAATGGAAAACTTCCTCAATAGACCCATCTAGTCGAGAAGCGTAATGCTTACTTTGAGAATACGTTCCATGCTTGGTAGCGGTACCGATCGCGTCGTATATAAGCCCCATATAGTTTGGTTCATTCATTGGATAAAGAGCAAACTGGCTTCCTACATAAATAGAGTCAGCTACTTCACGCACTTGCTCCTTATTAGGAACAGAGTCATCTGCCTCCATGTAAGCATCACCTGCTGTATCTCCAGGGCAACCAATGGAAAATGTTGCGTGGAATGCTACATGTACTTCATGAGTGGAAGCGTAAGCCAAGATTGCTTTTGCTGTTGCAAACACATGATGAGCTTTACCACGGATACATGTACTGACATCATCTGTTTTCATCCATACTCGTGATGTATCCACCTTTTCTAAAGTACCTAAAATAATGTTTAAAAAATTGTCTGTCATTGGATGTAGGGAGATATTACATCCTACAATACGGCTAGTACCGCAAACTACTGGTTGATTTGTCATCACTATCAGCTCCTACTTTCGAGATAAACGAAAAAACACTGCACCTTGTTAGAAAGATGCAGTGTCGGAGCACGATATGTAGATAACCTACTAGACAATAGCCTAGTAAACTAGTAAAAGCGATTCGTGTCGTCGCTGCACTTCCCCACGCTAGTATTATCTAGATCGGGTCTTAAGGGTCTAGGCACGAACCTATCTCAGCCCCGTAATGGAGCTCCCCTAGTGCACAAGTATGCAGTTGTTAATCGTTTTCTAAGTCATTGTACATTTGGTACAAGTAGTTTGTAAAGGGGTGTACTAATCACGAATTGATTTAATGAGGTTGTTTTTTGTAAGATGAGAGTAAGTATGACGCTGGTTAGATCTTTGAAATTTTTCTGAGAATGATAAAAGTTAAATGATTGTTATGTGAGTTTGTAGAGGTAATGGCCTTAAGAATGGTTATACCAATTTTGATAATTAGAGAGGGAGAAAAATTTCATGACGAAACATAAAATTTACACCATGAGTTTTGCAAGTGTCTATCCTCATTACATTTCCAAAGCAGAAAGAAAAGGACGAACAAAAGAAGAAGTCGATGAAATTATCTACTGGTTAACAGGTTACACGGAAGAGCAGTTGGCAGAAGTGTTGGCAGAGAAGAAAGACTTTGAGACGTTCTTTGAGACAGCGCCAAATATGAATCCTGCAAGAGCATTAGTAAAAGGTGTGGTTTGTGGAGTTCGAGTAGAAGATATTGAAGAGCCAATAATGCGAGAAATTCGTTATCTGGACAAGTTAATTGATGAATTGGCAAAAGGAAAGAAGATGGAGAAGATACTTAGGAGTGTGTAAAGAAATTTAGTATGGAGTTATTAAAGCCTACAGTTCTTGCCGAATAAATCTCATCAAAATTCTCATAATAATAGTGAAAAGAGGTGAGAGATATGGCAAAACGTAACGGTCAAACTGATGCACAACAAAAGAATAAAAAAGGCTTTGACTCTAGTCAAACAGATTCGGAGTTCTCAAAAGAATTCGGTAGTGCAGCAGCTAATGCAGCACATAAAGAGAAAGCTAAGAAAGAAAAAGCATCCAAAAACCAAGGGGAATGGAATGGGATGCAATAATTCAGAAAAGGTCTAATCCGACGTGGGTTAGACCTTTGTTAGCTGTTGTATGTGATGAAAAGAGTAAATTTAAAGTTCCATAAGGGTAACTTTTTCTTCCATTTTAATAATAATATCTTCTATTTTTGCGAATCCATGATAGCGAACGTAAACCACAACATTTCCTATAGATGCGTATACTTCCTTGGATTCTTGTTCTTCATAAGCATAGAAGGTATCAAAAGATTTATTTTCTGAATGGACTAATTTTATGCCTCTTCCTGGGTAGTGATTTCTCTTTCTCAAGTCATTCAGTAACGGTTCTGCTAAAAAAGAGAATTGTAATTGATAGTATTCAGTTGATAACGAAGGAGAGTATTCACCACTTTGATCAGCCCATTGTTCTCCTGGCACATATCCATTTTCATCTGTTTCATATTGTACTGGTGCTAATGGATCCCAACTGATGGATAAGCGGTTAGCCCAGTCTACATCATCGCCACCAAAATACTCAGGTTCTTGTCTAAGAAGATTTGGATTATTTTCAATTTCAGCAAGTCGTACAATTGGTAGAGATGGGGTGGATTCTGGTAAAGTCTCCGTAGTATCTTGAACTAATTTATAAAAAGGAACTATGGAACTGAAAAGTAAGAGAATAGTAAATAGGAGAGAGATAATGGTTCGTCTTTTACTATTTTTACTCCATTTTGCTCTATGATCTATGGATTTCCCTGCAGCCAAGTCTTTTTTCAATGTATGGATAGATTTAGCACCTATGATGGTTTGGTAAGTTGCAAAGATTAAAAATAAGGAAATTAAGTTCAAATGAAGTAATCCACCATCTATCAATTGTAGGAAAGGTGTGCCGTCTAGAAAGAGATTTGCTCCTAACATTCCTGTTAAGAAAATGGCAGCTACAACTGAAGTGATAGCATTAGATTTTAATTTTTTGTCTAACTCCGTTAAAGTGTAGGCTTGCTCTGCAGGATCTGTATGTAACTCTGGAGCGTTTACTTTAACAGGAGAGGCAAATATATGATACATTCCATACTTCGCAACGTAATCCCAACCATTTTCTTGATAGAATTGTTTCTGTTCTGAAGATATATATCTTTTTGATGTGAGCTCTATTCTATAATTCATGTCTTTCGGTTCGCCTTTAGCAAATTTTGCAAACAAGACCCCGATTTTCTTTAAATGTAACCCTTCCGCAGCCATATCGGAAAACCAACTCTCATGCTCCCCAATCTTCCAGTAGTCACTTGGCCGTAACTTATAGACATGCTTATCCATGATTGTTCCCCTCCTCTAAAATGTGACTATCCTCAATCAGCGCTTGTAATCTCACATACTCTTGACGTAATGCCTTTTCTCCGACAGGTGTAATCTGATAAATTTTTCGTCGTCCATCATTTTCAGCGAGTGAAATCAGTCTATCTTTTTCCATGCGAGAGAGAACGCCATAAAGGGTTCCAGGCCCCATGCTAATTCTGCCTCTCGATACTTCCGAAATAGACTGCATTAACTGATACCCATGGTTTGGTCGCATGAGTGCTAGTAGTACATAGTACATAGCTTCGGTCATTGGGCCGCCGGTGTATGCCATATTGTCACCTCATTTATTATTATGTTACGCGATATATCGTATGACATAACAGTAAGGGTTTGATGATTGAATGTAAAGATAAATTGGGTTGGATTGGTAAAAAAGTGATGTTACAATGGGAAAAATAGAAAGTATAGGAGAGAAAAGATGAAAGGTTGGGAGATTAATTATAATAATAATAAAGTCACTGTAGAAAATAGATGGTTTGGTGAGAGATTATACGTAAACGGAGAACTGCAAGATGAACTTATTGGTGTAGCATCTAGAGCTAGACTATGGGGGAAGTTAAGTACGGGAGAAGAAATTAAGGTAACGCTTGGTGGTATTTTTAAAATCCATTGTCGTATTTTTATTGATCAGAAATTAGTTTCTAGTGATTAGCTCTATGACCTAATAGACAGTGAGTTGAAAGAAATTATCTATCTCCCATCGTGGAAATGTGGGTGATTGTTTTTTAGATTTATAGAAACAATATCGATGGAAAGGGAACTACTATAAGATTCTTTTCCATCGGTGTTATCAAGTGGTAACGTTTATGTAATTCTATATGATAGGTTGTTTAAAATTTGACATATTATATCTATGATGGAAAAATAAAGTTATAAGCCTCGAAAGCTTCGCACAAACCTCGAAATCCCTAAAACCTTCTGCTATATTTTTATCCCTAAAACTAATAAAACATTGATTACCATTGTTGCTAGTCCTCTTTATAGGAGGTGATAGGTATGTAATGGATGAAACGTAAGTCTTACCATTCAATTACAACAAATCAGGAGGGATAGTAATGGGTCATGATATTTATGGACTAAACAAAAAAGGAAAAGAAATCGCTTATGCTAGATTTAGTATGAGTAACAGTAATGCTAGAATTTTGTATCGAGTACTTAACGCTCAAGACAAAGATGGCGGAGTAAGTGGCATTGGTGCAGTAGCAGACTTTGACTTTCATCAAATGGAATCCGCACGTAAAACATTCTTAGGACATACAAAAGATCTTCGTAACATTCCTCCGGGCAGTCTCGCCCACCATGATATCCAACAAATTTCAACCTTTTTAACTAACTGTAAAGAAACCGCACATCGAGAAGGGAAAGTGCAGGTTTATTTTGGGTGATTAATTTTCAATAAGTGTTAATAGGGAAGTGAATTTGTTTAAAAGCAGATTCACTTTTTCTATGGGTGCCTAGCCGAGAAATAAGGAAGTTAGAATACACGATCATGGAATAACGTGCGCTCAAGCGAGTGGAAAAGCGCTCTAGAGCACACGATAAAGGAATAACGTGCGTTCAAGCGAGTGGAAAAGCGCTCTAGAGCACACGATAAAGGAATAACGTGCGTTCAAGCGAGTGGAAAAGCGCTCTAGAGCACACGATAAAGGAATAACGTGCGTTCAAGCGAGTGGAAAAGCGCTCTAGAGCACACGATAAAGGAATAACGTGCGCTCAAGCGAGTGGAAAAGCGCTCTAGAGCACACGATAAAGGAATAACGTGCGTTCAAGCGAGTGAAAAAGCACTCTAGAGCACACGATAATGAAAAAACCTGCGCTCTAGACAGCAGAAAATAACTTCAGACCATACATTAAGAAAAAATGAAACTCCTTCCAGACTATTTTCGTCTTACTATATACAAATATATAAATAGGAGACTCACAATGAACACAACCATCTACTTCGTCCGGCACGCACATTCTCATTTCGACCTTAAAAATGAAAGATTAAGAGAATTATCTGAAAAAGGGTGGAACGACGTCAGCGCAGTGACGGATATTTTGACGAAAGAACAAGTTAATAGAATATACTCTAGTACATATACGAGAGCCGTTCAAACTGTGGAGGAGTATGCGAAATCACTTAATCAAGTTGTAGAAGTAGATGAGCGCCTTAGGGAAGGTATGTTATCGCATGCAGACTTTCATTTTGAAAACGCCAACGCTTCCTTAAAATTTGCGATGGAAAACCCGGATTTTACATACGATGGCGGAGAGTCGCGCCGTTCGATTCAAGCTCGTGGAGTAGAAGCGTTAAAAGAGATCGTTGCAAAGCACCAAGGTGAAAAGATTGCCATCGGGACTCACGGATATATTTTAATGGCGATGATGAACCACATAGATTCTTCCTATGGCTTTGACTTCTTCTTGTCTACTACTAATCCAGATATTTATCGAGTGGAAGTGTCACCGGAATTTGAGCTGGTGGATATGGAGCGTCTTTGGAAGTAGAGATTAGGAGGAAAAATAATGAAAAGTAAAATTATAGAGATAGTATGGAGAGTTCTTGTAATATGCTTAATGATTTATGTTATGTACTCATTTTTTGATGGAAATGACTCTAATGACACATTTCCACTGTTTATTTTAATAGGATTTTGGATCATCAGCTCCACTTTAGAATTAACTAAGGCAATCCGCGAAAAGAAAAAATGGCAGATAGGGTTATGGGGTACACTTCTTACAGTGTTTTCTATTATGTGTCTATACGTTTTAGTAGACATTATTTAAGGTAATAATATAATAGCGAAATCTATAAGTAACATATATCACTATAAAAGAGGAGTATAATAAATTGAAAAATTTCAAACCAATAACCGAATTGAGGAACTATAAAGAGATTCTAGAGCAAGTAAAAGATAATGCCCCAGTTTATCTAACTAGAGAAGGAAAGAGTGAGTATGCAATTGTGAAGGTGGAAGATTTAGAAAAATTGCAATCCACAATAACGTTACTTTCCGAAATTGAAAAGGGGGAACAATCGGCTAGAGATAAGAAGTGGATCTCAGCCGATGAAGTGGATGACTACTTTAGCTTAAAAGGGTAAAAAACCAACTAACTTAGTTCTCTCCCCCACAAACCCCACTCAACCCCTTATTCACAAACCCATACAAAAACTCCGCCATCTCTCTAGGTGTCTTATTTTGACCAGATTCCAGCCAGTTTTTAATAACATAAATACAACCACTAACCAAGAACAAATTGATATACTCATATGTTTCGGGATCCAGCTTTTTATCCGTGATCCAATGATGAAAAATATACTCTTGCGTTATCCGCATCCCTTTTTTCTGAAATTGCATATCGCTATTTTCGCTTAGAAGCACCTGGCAAATGTCACTCTTTTCCGCAAGAAACTCAAAAAGTTTAATCGTCATCTCCATCGCTTCGTCTTCTTTTGAAAAATTATATTGGTTTAACGTAGCCACTAACTCCTCCATAAACTCTTCTTCAATCGCATAAAGCAAATCATATGGGTTTGCATAGTGGGCATAGTAAGTAGAACGATTAATATCGGCCAGCTCACATAGTTCTTTCACCGTTATATTCGCAATTTGTTTGGTTTTGATTAATGCTAATAAGCTTTTCTTTAGCACCATTTGTGTGTACTTTTTTCGACGATCCATTTATAAAAACTCCTGTCTACTTGTCCAATATGCTACATCCTCAACACGAAGCGGAAAAGTGTTGGGAACGCAACATTCTCTACACAACTGTTTGTTGTATATCCAACACTGTGTTTACTATAATGATAAAGGGATTAGTAAGAAGAAACAAGAGAGGATGAATAACGATATCTATTGCATCGAGCATTATTAAACATAAAAAAGCTGTCTTACTTGTATTTCTGATTTTAACGGTACTATCGGCTGTCGCGTCGTCTTTTGTTTCCGTCAACTATAATATGGTCGACTATTTACCAGAAGAAGCGCAGTCCGTTAAAGGAATTGAGATTATGGAAGAAGAATTCACTGGGGCAGTTCCAAACACCCGAGTGATGATTCCGGATATAACAGTCCCAGAAGCACTGGAATATAAAGAAAAGCTAGCTGCGGTAGAGGGAGTGACCGACGTCCTTTGGCTAGATGATGTCATGGATGTCAAAACACCGCTCGAACTCGCAGATAAAGAATTAGTAGAAACCTATTATAAAGAACAGAATGCCTTATTTTCTATCGGTGTCAAAAATGGGGAAGAAGTAGCGGCAACAGATGATATATATGAACTAATTGGAGAAGAGGGAGCTATCGCGGGAGAAGCTAGTAATACCGCAAGCTCACAAAAAATGGCCGGATCGGAATCTATGTATGCTGCACTACTTTTGGTACCAATCATTATCTTCATCTTAGTCATCTCCACAACCTCTTGGATTGAACCTGTTTTCTTCCTAACAGCTATTGGAGTTTCGGTTTTAATCAACCTCGGAACCAATGTATTTATAGGTGAAGTATCATTCGTCACACAGTCTGTTGCTCCTATTTTACAGCTTGCAGTCTCACTCGATTACGCCGTGTTCTTGCTACATAGCTTTTCTGATTATCGTAAAACAGAAGAAGACCCTGCTGTAGCGATGAAACTTGCCATGAAAAAGGCGTTCCCAGCGATAACGGCAAGTGCTGCAACGACGTTTTTTGGCTTTATCGCACTGATGTTCATGAACTTTGAGATTGGATCGGACTTAGGATTAAACCTGGTAAAAGGAATCGTGCTAAGCTTCATCAGTGTCATGGTGTTCTTGCCAGCATTAACGCTTTACTTCTATAAATGGATGGACAAAACACAACATAAAAACTTTGTTCCAAGTTTCCAAGGGATTGGTAATAAATTTTTAAAGTTTAAGATTCCAAGTCTTGTCATTATCGGAATCATTATCGTACCAGCATTTTTAGCACAAAGTAACACGTCCTTCATCTACGGATTAGGAGAGCAGCCGGAAACGACTCGAAACGGCAGTGATTTAATCAAAGTCCAAGAAGCGTTCGGTGATATGACGCCAATTGTCGTGTTAGTGCCTAGAGGCGATGTGGCAAAAGAAGAAGAAATGGTGGAAGACTTAGAGCAATTAGATTATGTAACTGGCGTTATTGCGTATGCCAACAGCGTAGGAACAGCTATCCCACCAGAGTATTTGGAAGAATCAGTTCGAAACGAGTTTTACTCTGAAAATTACGCTCGAATTGTCATTAATACCAACCAGACGACAGAAGGGGACGTTCCGTTCACGATAGTGGAAAATGTAGAGAAGATTGCTACGGATTACTACGGGGACGAAGCACTTAGTCTAGGGGAAAGTGTTACGCTTTACGATATTAAAAACACGGTGACGAAAGATAATGTTGTTGTGAATGCATTAACCATCGTTACCATTGCACTTGTTTTATTGATAAGTTTTCGATCGATATCCATCCCGATTGTGTTACTCATTACAATTCAATCAGCGGTGTGGATCAACTTATCAATTCCTTATTTTGCGAACGCATCGTTGGTGTTTGTTGGCTACCTTATTATCAGTACCGTTCAGCTTGCAGCAACCGTAGATTACGCCATTTTATTAACAGAAGCATACACCCATAACCGCAAGGAAATGCCAGCGGGGAAAGCAATCCGTAAAACGCTTGATGAAAAGACATTCTCGATATCTATTTCGGCTGCAATTCTCTCCAGCGTGGGATTTATTCTTTGGATTACGTCGTCCAATCCAATCGTGCAATCCATCGGCTTACTACTTGGGCGAGGAGCATTACTAGCATTCATTATGGTTGTAGTCTTCCTGCCAGCATTATTAGTCGTGTTAGATAAATTTATGAAGAAAACAACGTATCAAGCAAACTATTACGAGGAGAAGTGAGGATGAAGAAAAAAACGATTTTACCTGTCGCTGTCGCAACCATGCTTGTCGCACCTAATGTCCTAGCCAATCCGGCGAAAGCTGCAGAGAATGTGGCTGCGAAAGAAGAAGTAGTGTATGCAACATTGAGTGCAGAAGGAAAGGTCGCTAATATATACGTCGTTAACACGTTAGATGTGGAGAAAGATGGCGTCGTGACGGACTTCGGTGATTATCAAAAGATCAAGAATCTAACGAACGTGTCTCCTATCAAACAAGAAGGCAATACGATTTCCGTAGAAGCTCCGGAAGGGAAGTTCTACTATCAAGGAAACCTCGATAATAGCACCGAGCTACCTTGGAACGTAGAGGTCACTTATTTTCTAGACGGCCAAGAGATTGATGCTACCGAACTTGCAGGAGCATCTGGAAAAGTGGAAATGACCATCACCACACAACAAAATGAATCTGTAGATCCTCTTTTTTATCAAAACTATTTATTACAAGTAACGGTGACGCTGCCAAACACGTATCAGAACATTGATTCAACTGGCGGGATGGTTGCGAACGTAGGGAAGAACAAACAAATTACGTTTTCCGTACTACCGGAACAAGAAGAAGCGTTGAAAGTGGAAGCGGACGTAGAAGACTTTGCATTTCAAGGAGTCGAAATTGCTGCAGTTCCTTCTAGTTTTCCGATTGACCTAGGAGATACAGATCAGTTGACGGGAGACATGGGAGAGTTGTCCGACGGCATCAGTAAAGTGAATGACGGGATGACGGAATTGGAAGATGGTATCCGTCAATTACGTGATGGCGCTGCAGAGTTGGAGAAGGGGTCTGCTCAGTATCAAAGAGGGGTTAGAGAGTTGAACGGATCTTCTGGAGACATTGTTGCTGGATCCACGCAGATTAAGAATGCATTGCAAACGATAAACGCAGGATTATCCGGCGGTGCTGGTGAGATGGATTTAGGTGCTTTGGCGGAGTTGCCAGCTGGGTTAGGGAAGCTTTCGGATGGTTTGAAGCAAACGAATGAGGGCTTAACGACTTTTCAACAACAGTACAATCAAGCATATGCTGCGCTGAACGAAGCAATACGTGCCATTCCAACGGCGCAAGTAACGGAAGCGGAAATCGCTGCGCTATATGAAAGTGGAGCAGATGCAGTAGTGGTGGATAAGTTGGTAGCATCTTATGCAGCAGCTCAAAAGGTTAGAGGCACGTATGAGTCTGTTCAAGGTGCGTTTGCAGCGGTGGACCCAACGATGACACAAGTGAAAGGTTCTCTTACTACTATTAGTGGTCAGTTAGATAGCATTTCTGCCAACCTTGAGAAGTCTTTAGCGCAGATGGATACAGGAAGTTTAGTCGAGCTGCAAGAAGGTATAGCTCAATTGGCATCTAATTACAATACGTTCCACAACGGAATTGTCAGCTATACGCAAGGTGTGGGACAGTTAGCGAACTCGTATAAAGAGTTGAACAAAGGTGTCACGGAAGTCTCCAACGGCTTAGGTGAGTTACAAAGTGGAGCTGGTGAACTGCAAGATGGGACACAAGAGTTGAGCGATGAAACGGCAGACTTACCAGAGCGTTTACAAGCGGAAATCAATGAGATGGTTGCACAGTTTGATAAGTCAGATTTTGAACCAATTTCTTTCGTTTCTCCAGAGAACGAAAATGTGAAGTCTGTACAATTCGTTCTGAAGACGGAAAGCATTGAGAAGGAAGAGCCGAAGGAGAAGGAAGCGGTGGAGGAAGAGAAGAATGGTTTTTGGGAGTTGTTTGTTGGATTGTTTAAAAAGTAAAGAGGAGGCCACCGCGGTTTGCGGTGGTTTTTTTAGATGTACTTTTGAACAGAAAGATTCCATATCATATGATCGCGGTCTTTTCCCCAATAGTCTTTCAGGTGAATAGTGGGAGCTCCAAATTTTTTGCACCAAACTTGCTGCGCAGCAATAAACCCACTGTCTAAATAGAATCGGGTCATTTGCTTAGCGTGAAGTTCTACCAACATGCTCTTTACTAAAAAACTACCGACCCCTTTTTGTTGATAGGAAGGGTGAATGTAAACAGTTCCGACCTCTACAAATGTTTGAGGATCTTCTTCAACCCATTCTTGAATAAGCGAGTTTGGAGGGCCATATTCAATCGTTCCAATCAATTCATCATCAAGAAATGCTAATAAGAAAAAACGATCTTTTCCATTGCTCCGAAAATCGACTTCTAAGTATGTTTTCTTTTCTTCTATCTCCTGCTGGATGTCCTCTACCTTATCGCCAATCCCATCTTTTTCATATGTGTCGAAAATCATCAATTCGAAAAATCGATGTAAGATATGGACGTCAGTTACAGTAGGTCGACGAAGTGTAACAGGTAACATTGGCTTCACCTCTTTTTAGTTCTACTATATCATTCTATTAACTAGTTTTTGAGTATCCTATTCGATACAATAAGAAAAAATGACAATCAAGAGAGGTGTAACGAAATGAAAGAACTAATGGAAAAGATTACAGCATTTCGAGAAGCGCGTGGATGGGATGCGAATTTAAGTGAAAAAGATTTAGCCATCTCCATATCGTTGGAAGCGAACGAGTTGCTAGAAAACTTTCAATGGAAGACTAGTGAAGAAGCCATTGCAGCAACATCTGAAAATATAAGAGAAGAGATGGCAGATGTATTTATCTACTTGTTGCAATTAGCAGATCGTCTTGGTGTGGATTTGGAAGAAGAAGCGCATAAGAAGATTGTGAAGAATGCGGTGAAATATCCTTTGCCTGTGCAGAAGTAAATTGGTGACGGACGTTAAATGATGAGAAAAGAAAAGTAGAGAATCATCAGTGAGCGGAGACGGTCGTCAAAAGCGATGGAGAAGAAATTTGAGAACCATCAGAGAGCGGAGGCGGCTGTCAAAAACGATGGAGAAGAAATTTGAGGACCATCAGAGAGCGAAGACGGTCATCAAACGCAATGGGAAAGAAATTTGAGGACCATCAGAGAGTGAAGACGGTCGTCAAACGCAATGGGAAAGAAATTTGAGGACCATCAGAGAGTGAAGACGGTCGTCAAAAGCGATGGAGAAGAAATTTGAGGACCATCAGAGAGCGGAGACGGTTGTCAAAAGCGATGGGAAAGAAATTTGAGGACCATCAGAGAGTGAAGACGGTCGTCAAAAGCGATGGGAAAGAAATTTGAGAACCGTCAGAGGACAGTGACGGTTGTTAAACTGGAAAGAAAGCAAAAAAGAGGACCGTCAACCCACGCAGCATCGGTCCTCCTTCCTTATCACCCCGTAATCTTCTCAAACAACTCCACAAAATCCGCCCGACTCATGATTTTCGGAACTGGATAAAACGGATTAGCTTCCAGAAACGCGCGGTCCGCCATCTCCGGAATATCTGCCGCCTTAATTCCATCTATAACTTCTGGAATGCCAAGCTCCACATTCATTTCTCTCACCAACTCCACAAACTTTCCTGCCTTCACCTCCAAACTATCTCCTGGTTCTGCAATCCCCACCTCATCCGCCAATTCTCCCAACGGTTTAAACACCGACTCTCCATAAAACTCTAGTACATGCGGCAGCACTACGGCGTTCGCCAACCCATGTGGAATACCGTAAAATCCACCCAGTGTGTGAGCGATGGCATGCACATTTCCCACGAACGCTCGAGTGAACGCACTTCCTGCCAAATAGGAAGCCTTCTGCATATTGGATCGCGCTGTCACATTGGACCCGTTTGTAAAAGCTTCTTTTAGGTTGGAGACAATGAGTTGCACTGCCTCCACACTTTGTTTTCTGGTGGTTGGTGTATTACTTCTTCCAATATAAGCTTCAATAGCGTGCGTCATCGCATCCATTCCTGTTGCAGCGGTGATATGAGGAGGTAGTCCAGTTGTTAAAAGTGGATCAAGCACCGCATAGTGTGGAATTAGAACCGTGTCGGTTATGGTATACTTCGTTCGATTTGCTGGATCTGTCACAACAATTGCAACCGTTGCCTCGCTCCCAGTGCCAGAAGTCGTCGGCACCGCTACTAAAGGTGGAATGCCTCTGCGAATCTTTAGAGAGCCTTTCATCTCTGCCAAAGACTTGTCCGGCCTCGCAACTCGTGCCGCGACTCCTTTCGCACAATCAATAGAAGAGCCACCGCCAAAGGCAACAATAACGTCGCATTGATGTTGATAATATAGCTTCACCGCATCCTCCATATTTTCTATCGTGGGATTAGGGACCACCTTATCATAAACAACGTGACTAGCGTTGTTAGCGGACAACACATCTAAAAAAGGCTGCATCAATCGAGCTTTCCCGATACCCTCATCGGTCACAATTAAGATCTTCTTAAACCCAATATTCCGAAGTAAATCTGGTAACTTCAAAATACTGTTCTCTCCCTCCAATAAACACGGCTTGCGCCACTGAAGGAAATACAAACTATATTTAAATACAAATTGATAAGCACGACAGTATAGGTTGTACATATTTTTCCACCACCTTAGAGGTAAAAGCTTGTTCGTAGATATATATGGAGTGAATGGGAGGTTTAGAAGTGGGAGTTTTCTACTGTTTTTGGGGATAACGTGTGGTCAAGAAGGAGTAGTTGTGTTGCAGAGCACCCGTTAAATGGATAACGTGCGCTCAAGGAGAGGAGGAGAGATTGTAGAGCACACGTTAAATGGATAACGTGCGCTCTAGGAGGAGAGGAGAGGGTGTAGAGCACACGTTAAATGGATAACGTGCGCTCAAGGAGAGGAGGAGAGGTTGTAGAGCACCTGTTAAATGGATAACGTGTGCTCAAGGAGGAGAGGAGAGGTTGCAGAGCACACGTTAAATGGATAACGTGCGCTCAAGGAGGAGAGGAGAGGTTGCAGAGCACACATTAAATCAATAGCATGCGCTCAAGATGAAGTAGTTAAACCCCAGACCACACCTCACACGACAAATAAAATGAAAACGCATACATTTTACCATAGATTATTTTACTAAAAAGTAGTAAAATTTTTAGTAAAACATATAGTGATTGCAAAGGAGGAGTTTGTTATGGCGATTTTAGTTTGTGGTGGAGCAGGATATATTGGTAGCCATGCGGTCTGGCAGTTAGTGAAGCAAGGGGAAGAAGTGGTGGTGGTGGACTCCCTTCAGAAGGGTCACGCGCCGGCAGTTCATCCAGAAGCGACGTTGCACGTAGGGGATCTGCGCGATGCCACATTCCTAGATGGGGTGTTCAAAAAACACAACATCGAAGCAGTTCTTCACTTCGCAGCGGATTCTCTTGTTGGGGAAAGTGTAACAGATCCGCTAACCTACTATGATAACAACGTTCACGGTGCGAACTGCTTGCTGAAAGCGATGGTGAAACACGATGTGAAGAAGATTATTTTCTCTTCTACTGCTGCGGTGTACGGTGAGCCGGATACGGTGCCAATCACAGAAACGAATCGAGTACAGCCGACAAATCCTTATGGTGAGACAAAGTTAGCGATTGAAAAGATGCTTCATTGGTCGGAGCAAGCATACGGTATTCGTCACGTGGTTCTGCGTTACTTTAACGTGGCTGGGGCTGATACAGACGGTGTGATTGGGGAAGACCACACGCCAGAAACGCACTTGCTGCCGATTATCTTACAAGTGGCTCTTGGTAAAAGAGAGCAAATTCACATTTACGGAGACGACTATCCAACGCCGGATGGGACGTGTATCCGCGATTATATTCATGTAACGGATTTGATTCAAGCCCATTTATTAGCGCTTACTCATTTGCGTGAGGGTAAAGGAAGCGACGTTTTCAATTTAGGGAATGGAAACGGCTTTTCTGTAAAAGAAGTGATCGAAGCTGTCCGTAAGGTTACTGGTCATGAGATACCTGCAGTTGTGTCCGAGCGACGAGGTGGCGATCCGGCTCAGTTAATTGCTTCTTCTGAAAAAGCGATGGCTGTATTAGGGTGGGAACCGCGACACTCTTCCATGGAAGAAATGATTCAAAGTGCGTACGACTGGTTCCGCAACCATCCAACTGGTTATGGAAAGGTGGAGAGAAAATGAATACGGTGATCTTTTCACACGTAGAAAATCTTTTAACATATGGTGTACGAACTAATTTAATAGAAGAAACAGATAAGGATTATGTTCGGAATCGATTGTTAGCGGTGTTGGATGTAGAACATTACGAAGTGCCTACCGAGATAGAGGAAGAGTCCAATCACCTAGTAATTTTAGAATCCATCCTTGATTGGGCTTACGAACATGAACGTCTAGAGCATAACGATGTCACGCATCGAGATATTCTAGATACAGAAATCATGGGCTGCTTTGTGGCTCGCCCATCGGAAGTAAACAGAGTGTTTCGCACACTATATGAACAAGAGAGTCCTACAGCTGCAACGGACTATTTATATCGACTATCCAATGATTCCAACTACATCCGAACAGGACGTATTGCGAAGAATCAACATTGGCTGACAAATACAGATTACGGTGATATCGAAATTACTATCAATCTATCAAAGCCAGAGAAAGATCCTGCGACAATTGCGCTAGAGAAACAAGCGAAGCAATATGCGTATCCAACATGTTTATTATGTAAAGAAAACGTGGGATACAAAGGTCGCTTAACGCATCCTGCTCGCAGTAACTTACGTACAGTGCCGCTTACGTTACAAGAGGAAAAGTGGCAATTACAGTACTCTCCGTATGTGTACTACAACGAGCATGCGATCGTTTTCCGAGAAGAGCACACACCAATGAAAATCTCGAAGCAGTCCTTTGCGAAATTACTAGATTTTGTGGAGCAATATCCACACTATTTCATCGGTTCGAATGCCGATCTACCAATCGTTGGGGGATCTATTTTGAGCCACGACCACTTCCAAGCTGGTAACCACGAGTTTCCGATGGCGAAAGCGGGCGTGTCACATACGTTTACCTTGGACGAATATAAAGATATCTCCATCGGAATTGTCGATTGGCCAATGTCTGTGTTGCGTTTAACGGGAACCGATGCAGCTAGTTTAGTAGAAGCTAGTGGGTATATTTTAGAGATGTGGAAAGATTATTCAGATCCTGCTGTCGACATTGAAGCGTTCACAGGTGACACACCACACAACACCATTACGCCAATCGCTAGAAGAAGAGGAGACCAATTCGAACTGGATTTAGTACTTCGAAATAATAGAACGAGTGAGCAACATCCACTAGGAATCTTCCATCCACATGCGGAAGTTCACCCGATTAAGAAAGAAAATATCGGCTTAATCGAAGTAATGGGATTAGCTGTACTACCAGGTCGTTTAAAGGAAGAACTACAAAAAATCACAGAGTACGTGAGTGAGAACCAACTAGCGCAAGTAGCACAAGATCCACTTACAGCGAAGCATGCAGAGTGGGTACAGCAGCTTGTAAACAGCGTGGAGGAAGTGTCAGATTGGCAAGAAGTAATCCAGCAAGAAGTAGGAAGATTGTTCTCTATCGTCCTAGAGCATGCTGGTGTGTTCAAACGAGATAAAGAAGGACTAGAGGCATTTATTCGATTTACAAAAGAGTTGCAACAGGTAGGTGACCAGCATGAAGTACGAAACGTTTAAAGGGATAGAAGCCGTTGTTTTAGAAAATGAGGCCGTAAAGTGTACGTTTTTACCTAGTTACGGTGGAAAGCTCGCATCATTCTACGATAAGCGAAATGAGTACGAATGGCTGTTCCAAGCGGAAGAGGAGAATCTCCGCATCCCAGAGTACGGTAGTGACTTTTCCCTCTATGACTCTAGTGGATTTGATGAAGTGTTTCCTAGCATTGATGAAACCTTCCATCCGACAACAGGAGAAATAGTTCCAGATCACGGAGAAGTGTGGGCTCTCCCTTGGGAGGTAGAAGAGGTCGACCATGGACTACAGTTTACTGTGAAAAGTTCAGTCTTTCCTTATGAACTGATTCGTACGGTTACGCTGGAGGAGGAAGGTCTCCAATTTGACTATCGTGCAGTCAATAACGGACCACTTTCCTTCCCGTTTATCTGGACACCTCATTGTTTACTAAACATGAATGAGTATACGAAGATTGAGGTACCTTCTGGATTAGAGGAAGTAATAACCGTAGAGCACGGCACAAAGCATTTAGGAGAATGGGGCACTCGCCATACGTATCCTTTTACGAAATCTTTAAGCACTGGGGAAGAGATGGATTTATCTAAAGTTGCACCAATAGAGAGTGGGACGTGTGAGAAATTTTATTTTACTAAACCTCTCCCAGAAGGTTGGTGTGCAGTGAAGCAGCATGATCTCGGCACAACCCTTCGCTATGAGTTTCCTCATGAGAAAATACCCTACTTGGGTGTATGGAAGACGGAAGGTGGCTACAGAGGTCATTACAACATGGCGCTCGAGCCTTGTACGGGGATTTATGATGATGTGTATGTGGCGAAAAAGATTCGCAAAGTAACGGAAATTCCGCCGAACGGAGAGTATACGTGGGAATTTCGTATGAAATTACTAAAATAATAAAATATTTTACTAAATATGATTGATTTGTTCTAAAATTTTTACTAAAATCATAGATAGTTAATGTAAACGCTTTCTTTAATAAGATTATCTCATCTACGAACCAGGGGATTGCAAGTCAAGTGTTTACATAACCGTTCTAACAATCTTAAGGGGGAAATAGGATGAAAAGATTTGTTAAGGCATTAGGTTTAACAGCAGCAATGTCACTAGCTCTTGTTGGATGTAGCAACGACGAAGGATCTAGCAGTGACGGCGGCAAAGTAACATTAACTGCATGGGCATGGAACGTCAACGTTGGTGCACTAAACGATGCAGTAAAAATGTACGAAGAAGAAAACCCGAACGTAGATTTAAAAGTAGAAGATATTGGACGCCTAGATGTATACGACAAGTTATCTACTGGTCTAGCAGCAGGTGGAGTTGGTCTTCCTGATATTGTATTAGTAGAGGATGACCGTATCCAAGGGTATGTAGAGGCATTCCCAAAAGGATTCTTAAATCTATCAGAAAAAGGATTTACAGAGCATGAAGATAAATTCCCAGACTTCAAGAAAGAGTTAGCATCATTTGATGGCAACTTTTATGCAATGCCGTTTGATGCGGGTCCAGGTGGAATGTTCTATCGTCGTAGCCTATTCGAGCAAGCTGGTGTAAACGCAGAGGACATTAAAACGTGGGATGACTTCTTAGAAGCTGGTAAAAAGATTAAAGATGCTACTGGCTCGTACGCGATGCCACTAGATAAATTTAAAGATGACCCAACATTCCGTATGATGCTAAACCAACTTGGAGTGTACTACTTCGATGAAAATGGCAACATCGATTTAACGAGTCCAAAAGCGGTAGAAGCTATGGAAAAATTGAAAGCGTTTGCGGATGCAGACTTGATCAAAGATGTAGATGGATGGAACGGTGTTGTATCTTCTACAGTTGATGGTTCTGTTGCAACAATTCCGTTTGGTGCATGGTACTACGGTACTATCATCGACCAAGCGAAAGAATCTAGCGGTGACTGGGGAGTATTCTTACTACCAGGATTTGAAGAAGACGGAAACAGAGCATCTAACCTTGGTGGAAGTAGCTGGATGATTCCTTCTGCAGGTAAAAACACAGAGGAAGCGTATGACTTCATGGAGTTCTTCTCAACAGATCCAGAAGTACAAAACATGGCAATGAGCGATTACGGTTTATTCCCATCGTTAAACACAGCTTACGAGTCTGAACTATTCACTTCTGGTGATGAGTTCTTCGGCGGACAAAAGATTTGGGAGCTATTCGCTTCTGAAATGGAAAACATCCCAACAGCTTACTACACACAAGACTATTCACTTGGTCTTGATGAGTCGATCAAAGCACAAGCTGATGTCTTCAATGGAAAAGATGTAAAACAAGCTCTAGAGGAAGCGGCAAAACGTCTAAGCGACCGTTCTGGCCGTGAAGTAAATTCGTACTAAGGAAAATAGAAGAGAGTTAGAAGATTGTTTCTAGCTCTCTTTTTCTAAAATTAACTGTTACTTTTTAAAAATGACAATGGAACAGCTTAGTCTAAGTTTTACTCGTTACAACTAAGTCTCCTTTCTGCACATTCCTAGTTGCCCGGAGCGGAAGATGCGAAGACTCCTGAGGGATATAGCGGGAAGGCTGAGACCCTGGACTGAGCGAAGCGAGGGAAGCGGCTCAGCTCACGCCCCTAGGAAAGCGTAGCATCTGGAGCGCAGGGCAACGGGTTTTCCACTATCCAATTTTTTGAAAGTAACACAGAAGAAAACAGATTTTACTTAATCAGTAGCTACAGGCGCAAACGTGCGCCTTACGCTTTTCTTGATGTCTAGCTACAGGTGCGCAACCGCTCGGCAAACTCCAAAAGCCCTGTGGTGGTTGGAGAACTACCTCCTCGGTCTTCTGAAGTTTGCTGCCGCGACTGAACGCGCGCCTTACGCTTTTCTTGATGTCTAGCTACAGTTGCGCAACCGCTCGGCAAACTCCAAAAGCCCTGTGGTGGTTGGAGAACTACCTCCTCGGTCTTCTGAAGTTTGCTGCCGCGGCTGAACACGCGCCTTACGCTTTTCTAAATAGTAGTGGAAGAGAGTTGTTGAAAATGAGAGTAAAAGCTCATGTACCATATTTATTTATCGCACCAGCTGTGATTCTTTTCTCCATATTTATGCTTTATCCCATCATTTCTTCCTTTATCTTGAGCTTCCAAACAAGTACAGGTGGAGAGATGGCCTTCAACGGACTAGACAACTACACACGTCTATTCTCCGATGCAATCTTTTTAACAGCTTTAAAAAACACCTTCATCATCTTGATCATCCAAGTACCAGTCATGATGATTCTAGCATTAATTGTTGCCACACTACTTAACTCTGCCTTGCTGAAATTAAAAGGTCTATTCCGCGTAGCATTCTTCTTGCCAGCGGTAACATCTTTAGTTGCTTACTCGATCATTTTCTCAATCATGTTGATGAATGATGGACTAATCAATCAGATTTTAGCAGCAGTTGGACTTGATGCAATTCCTTGGTTATCAAACCCATTCTGGGCGAAAGTATCGTTAATTATCGCCATGACATGGAGATGGGTTGGATATAACATGGTCATCTACCTTGCTGGATTACAAAACATCCCAGAGGAACTATATGAAGCAGCGAGTATGGATGGAGCGTCGAAAATCCGACAGTTCTTCTCCATTACCATTCCTCAACTAAAACCAGTTATCTTGTTTACAGTGGTATTATCCACGATCGGAACGCTTCAATTATTCGATGAGCCTTACACGTTAACAAAAGGTGGTCCAAGTGACTCCACACTAACGATCGGTATGTACTTATATCAAACAGGCTTTAGATACTTTGACTTCGGTTATGCATCCACTATTGCATACGTCATCGTAGTGCTAATCGCTATCTTAACAGCAATTCAATTTAAAGTGACGGGTGATGACAAATGAAGAAAAACGCGCCTATCAGAAAAATAACTCTCTATATCGCATTAATTATTGGAGCACTTGTCTCTTTATTCCCGTTCTACTGGGCGGCAATTGGAGCTTCTAACGAAAGTGGAAAGATGTTTTCAAAACCACCTACATTAGTTCCAGGTTCAAGCTTAATGGAGAACATCTCTAATTTAAATGCACAGATCGACCTTGGCAGAGTCATGTTCAACTCCTTGTTCACATCGATTACGTATACCGTGCTAAGTCTATTAATTTGTACGATGGCAGCGTATGCTTTTGCGAAATATCAGTTCCCTGGAAGAAAGACAATCTTCACGATTTTCCTTCTTTCCATGATGGTACCGTACCATGCAACGATTATTCCGTTGTTTAAAATGATGGCGAGCTTAGGATGGTTAAATACGTATCAAGCGGTTATCTTACCAAACTTGGCGTACCCATTTGCGATTTTCTTAATGAGACAAAACTTACTGGCATTCCCAGACTCCCTGATTGAAGCAGCGAGAATCGACGGGGCAGGGGAGTGGAAGATCTTCTTCCGAATCGTACTTCCATCCATGCGTCCAGCACTTGCTGCAACAGCAATTTTCTTATTCATGTATCAGTGGAACAGTTTCTTATGGCCATTGATTGCTCTATCTTCCACAGATATGTACACATTCCCAGTAGCGCTATCTAGCTTATTCGGACTGTCTCGTATCGACTATGGTCAAGTAATGGCGGGAGTGACCATCGCAACACTACCAATAATCGTGTTCTTCTTAGTGCTTCAGCGCCAGTTCATTTCTGGAATGCTTGGAAGTGCCGTGAAGTAAAGTGGGGGGTACAACATGATCTTTGTAAACGAAGAGAAAAAGCAATTTCACTTACAAAACAAGACGGCAAGCTACATCTTCCAAGTCATGCAAAATGGACAGCTAGCACATCTATATTATGGAGAGAAAATTCGCCATCGCGAAGATTTCTCTCATCTGTTTCAGTTGCCAACGGAGCCACTTGGTAATGCCTGTTTTCCGTACGAGGGAGATCCATTCTTCTCACTAGAGTTCGTGAAGCAAGAGGCTCCTTCTTACGGAACAACGGATTACCGCGAGCCGTTTGTGGATATCGAATCAGCAGACGGTAGTCGCTACACAAATTTTACGTTCCAGTCGTACAAGGTGCAAAAAGGGAAGCCGAGTCTTCCTGATATGCCAGCGACATATGTGGAAAACGAAGATGAAGCAGAGACTTTAACGATCACGCTGAAAGATGAACAAAAACAAACAGAATTAACCCTTTCCTACACGGTCTTTGAACAGTTAGGGGTAATAACAAGAAACGCTTCCGTTCGTAATACAGGTGTGGTCCCTTTACAAGTGCATCGATTGTTGAGTGCATCAGTAGACCTACCGTCGAAAGAATACGATTGGATCACCCTAGACGGAGCGTGGATCAGAGAGAGACATATCTCATGCAATCGCTTGCGTAAAGGCGTGCAGATGATTGATAGCAAAAAAGGAACAAGCAGCTCTTGGCATAACCCGTTTATGGCGTTGAAAAAACCAGAAACAACGGAGCATACAGGAGAAGTATACGGTTTTAACTTAGTATACAGCGGTAACTTCTATGCAGGGGTAGAAGTGGATACATACGACACTTCTCGCGCAATGATTGGGATCAATCCGTTTCATTTCTCTTGGAAATTAGAGAGGGAAGAAACATTTACTGCTCCAGAAGCAGTCATGGTTTACTCCAAAGATGGTTTGAATGGAATGAGTCACGAATTCCATGAACTATATAGAACAAGATTAGCAAGAGGACCTTGGCGCGACAAGGATCGTCCTATTCTTATTAATAACTGGGAAGCAACGTACTTTACGTTTGATGAAGAAAAGATTCTAGACATTGCAACGGATGCAAAAGAAGTAGGAGTCGAATTATTCGTGCTAGATGATGGGTGGTTTGAAGGAAGAAACGATGATACGACCTCTCTTGGGGATTGGGTAGCAGATCGTAAAAAGTTACCGAACGGCATCCCGCACCTTGGAGAAAAAGTAGTAGAGCAAGGTATTTCATTCGGTCTTTGGTTTGAGCCAGAAATGATTTCAAAAAAGAGTAAGTTGTATGAGCAACATCCAGACTGGGTGTTAGGACATAAAGCGCACCACTTATCTAATGGAAGAAACCAGTTCGTTTTAGACTTAACAAAACAAGAAGTGCAGGATTACTTATACGACACACTTTCCGGAATTTTTGACACTGCGCCCATCTCCTATGTGAAGTGGGATATGAACCGTAACTTTACGGAAGCGGGTACAGATTCTGTGTCAGCAGATCAACAAGGAGAAGTGTATCATCGCTATGTTTTAGGCTTATATCGTTTGTTGGAAAAGTTAACAACAAACTATCCACATATCCTATTTGAATCCTGTGCAAGCGGTGGGAATCGCTTTGACCCAGGAATGCTCTATTACATGCCACAAACGTGGACGAGTGACAATACAGACGCGGTAGAACGACTGAAAATCCAGTACGGCACGTCGCTTGTCTATCCGTTATCCACAATGGGGGCACATGTATCAGACGTACCGAATCATCAAACGGGTAGAATTACGTCGTTATCCACACGTTTCCACGTTGCGATGTTTGGCGTTTTTGGCTACGAGCTCGACGTAACGAAAATGTCGGAGGAAGAAAAAGCAGTGGTAAAAGAGCAAATTGCTTTTTATCAAGCGAATCGAGCGTTGTTACAAAGAGGGACTTTCCACCGATTACTTAGTCCTTTTACCTCCAATGATACAGCTTGGATGGTAGTAAATGAGGAGAAGACGGAAAGTGTTGTGGCCTTTTACCGAACGCTTGCTCAACCAAATCCATCTTTACAACGAGTGAAGCTAGCAGGATTGGATCCGGCGAAGAAATACGAAGTCGAAGGAACAGAACAAGTGTATTACGGTGATGAGCTCATGAATGTTGGATTATTACTATCACCTATCTATAACGGAACCGTACACACGAATAAGACAACAATGGTGGGAGATTACGCATCAACCATTTGGAAGCTGAAGGAATGGACATAAGGGAGTGGGGACGCAATGCAACATGCAGTAGCGAGCTTTCAGAAGATTTACGGAGGAACAGAAGAAGGTGTACGCACTTTCTTCGCTCCAGGTCGAGTGAATTTAATTGGGGAACACATCGACTATAACGGGGGGAATGTACTGCCATGTGCATTAGAGATTGGAACGTATGTGGTGGCCAAAAAGCGAGATGATCAACGCATTCGGTTTTATTCAGAGAACTTTGCTGACCTTGGAGTGGTCGAAGTAGACTTAAAAGACCTTTCATATGATGAAAAGCACGACTGGGCGAACTATCCGAAAGGAGTGTTTGCTGCTATTAAGGAAGAGTATGAATTGCCAAACGGAGTGGACCTTTACTATGTCGGAAACATCCCAAACGGTGCAGGGTTATCATCGTCTGCATCCATTGAACTAGCAACAGCAGTGATGGTAAAAGAGCTATTTACTTTACCATACGAGACGTTGGATTTAGTGAAATTAAGCCAAGCGGTCGAGAATCGATATATCGGAGTGAACTGCGGCATCATGGACCAGTTCGCAGTCGGTTTCGGGAAAGCAGAACATGCCATTCTACTAAACTGTCAAACACTAGAGTATCAATATGTTCCTTTCTCCTTAGGAGAATATAAAATCGTCATTGCGAACACAAACAAGCGCCGTGGATTAGCAGATTCTGCTTACAATGAACGAAGAGCAACATGTGAAGCAGCACTAGCGAAAATCCAAGGGACAATCGATGTGAAAGAACTGGCACATCTAACAGAAGACCAACTACCGACAGTATTACCGTTACTAACAGAAGAAGAACAACAAAGAGTTCGACACGTGGTAACGGAAAATGCGAGAACGTTAAAAGCCATGGATGCACTGACTGCAGGAGACATGGAACAGTTTGGTCAACTAATGAAAGAATCTCACCTATCCTTGCGAGATGACTACGAAGTTTCCTGCAAAGAACTTGATACATTAGTAGAGGCAGCATGGGAGCAAAATGGTACACTCGGTGCAAGAATGACAGGAGCAGGATTCGGTGGCTGCACTGTCAACATCGTAAGAAGTGCAGACACAGACAAGTTCATCGAAGAAGTCGGTGCAACATACAAACAACAAATCGGATACGAGGCGGACTTCTACGTCATCAGCGTAGGGGAAGGCGCGCGAGAAATATATTAAGGGGGAGGAAAGTGTACTTAAGCGAAGTACACTTCTTTCCGAATTCGGAGGAGAGATAATATGTACCTAGGCGTAGACTACTATCCAGAACATTGGCCGAAAGAAATGCTAGAAGAAGACATTCTTGGCATCAAAGAAATGGGCTCCAACATGATTCGTATCGGTGAATTTGCTTGGCACCTCATGGAGAAAACAGAAGGCAACTACGACTTCTCTTTCTTTGACGAAGTAATTGCCAAAGCAAAAGCACATGGAATAGACGTGATGTTTGGTACCCCAACAGCAACATTCCCTGCATGGCTTGCAAATAAATATCCTTCCATTCTCTCAGAAGAAGAAAACGGACAAAAACGTGTATTCGGTGGAAGAAGACAATACTGCTTTAACTCCTCCGTCTATCGTGAATACTCCGCAAAAATCACTCGTGAGCTTGTTAAACACTATGCCAACGAAGAAGCGATCGTCGCATGGCAAGTGGATAATGAATTTGGACATGAAGGAAGCGACATGTGTTACTGCGACCAATGTCACGCAGGATTCCAAAAGTTCTTAGAACAGAAATACGGAACAATCGATGAACTTAATGAGCGTTACGGCACTATTTTCTGGGGACAAACGTACAACGACTTCTCGGAAATTCCAGTACCGAAAAAGACGATTACGACGCACAATCCATCTCTTCAATTAGACTGGGCTCGTTTCCGTTCTCACTCTGTTAACAGCTACGCACACGAAATGACTGCGATCGTGCGAGAAGAAATGGGAGAGCACCAACAAGTGACAACCAACGTTTCTGGAGGTTTCTTCGGCAAGTGGTTTGATCATGAAGAAAACGTTCGTCCATTAGACTTCGTGTCGTACGACAACTACCCAGTTTGGGGCGGTTTAGCAGAACCAATTCCACCTGCAGCGATTGCGATGACACATGACTTTAACCGTGGATTACTAGGGAAGAACTACTGGATCGTAGAACAATTAATGGGGGCACAAGGACATAACGTGATTGGGTATCTTCCTCGACCGAACCAAGCGAAGATGTGGTCGATGCAAGCTTTCGCACACGGTTGTACCGATATGCTTTACTTCAGATGGCGAGGAATGACGCGTGGTGCTGAGCAGTTCTGCTTTGGTGTCGTCGATCACGATAACCATCGTGGAAGAAAGTTTAAAGAAGTTCAATCGTTATTTAACGATATTCGACCTTACGAAAACGTGCTGCAAGCGCCGATTCAAGCCGATGTAGCCGTACTGTACGATTACGACAACATCTGGTCTTGGCGTTTCCAAACGCAAAGTGAAGGATTCGATTTCACAAGAGAATTGCTTCGACTTTACGGACCATTCTTTGAGCACAACGCTCATCTAGACGTTGTTCCAGTAATACGTGACTTCTCATCTTATAAGGTTTTACTAGTGCCAGCATTGCAAATTATTGAGGAAGACTTGGCGAATCGTCTCAAAGAATTTGCAGAGAATGGCGGAACCATTATCTTCTCATTCCGTGCAGGGCTGAAGGATAAAGATAACAATGTACAGTTCAAATCTACGTTACCAGGTCACGTCGCAGAGCTTGCAGGTGTCCACGTTCATGAAACAGAAGCGCTCTCTAATACACAATCTGTGGAAGTTAGCGGTGAAAATGGAACTGCACACGTTTCGGTTTGGAGAGATCTAATTACACCGACAACGGCAGAGGCGCTATACAACTATGGCGACCAATTCTATGAAGATAAAGCAGCGGTGACCCGCAATCAGTTCGGCAAGGGAACGGTATATTATATCGGTGGCGGACTGGATGAAGCAGCGATCTTGCCGATTGCAAAAGATGTGTTAGAGCACCACGGAATTTGGCACCAGGAGACAGAAGCGGGCGTGGAAGTGTATCAGCGCGAGGCAGACGGAAAAGTATATGAATTTATGTTAAACCACACGGCAGAAGAAAAACGTGTAAATGGAATTACATTAGCGCCGTATGACAGTATAATTAAAGAAATCACTAACTAAGGGAGTTGGAGCGTTTGGCTACGTTGAAAGATATTGCGGAAAAGGCGGGTGTTTCGTTAGCGACGGTGTCCAGAGTATTGAACCAAGATGCCACTTTATCAGTTGCAGAAGATACGAGAAATAGAATCGTTAAAATTGCACAAGAGCTAAACTACAAGACGAATCGAAAGCGATCAACGGATGCGGTAAAAGAGACGTTGAAAGTGGCATTAATCTACTGGTACTCCGAAGAGCAGGAACTAGCTGATCCGTACTATCTTTCTATTCGTTTAGGTATAGAAAAAGAGCTGCAAGAACGAAACATGGAGCTAGTCAAACTCTTTGATAAAAACATCCAGCAAGCAGTTGGCCAAAAGCCAGACCAATACGAAGGCGTCATTGCCCTTGGTAAATATAGCGCCGAAGAAATCGACTACTTTTATCAACTGAGCGAAAACCTTGTATTAGTCGACTACTCCCCAACGGATGACTACAACTGTGTGGTCGTAGACTTCCGAAAAGCCGTAACGAGAGTGTTAGATTACTTGGTGGAAATGGGGCATACAGAAATCGGCTACATCGGTGGTCGCGAGTACGTTTTTGGAGACGAACCGCTGAAAGATGAGCGAGAAGCAACGTTTGTGGAATACTTAACGCTGCGCAATCTTTATAAGGAAGATTTCGTCTGGACCGGTCGCTTTGCAGCGGAGGACGGATACGCGTTGATGATGCAGTCACTGATGGAAGAAAAGCGTCCAACGGCTTACTTCATCGCGAGCGACTCCATGGCAATCGGGGCACTGCGGGCGCTGCACGAAAACGGCATCTCGGTGCCGGACGACATCTCCATCGTCGGTTTCAACGATATCAGCACCTCGAAGTACCTGCAGCCATCGCTCTCCACCGTGCACGTGCACACGGAGTTCATGGGCGAAGCGGCGGTGGAACTGCTGGTGGAGAAGCTTAACTCGACGAAGACCATTACGAAGAAGGTAGTGATCCCGACGAACTTTGTCGTGCGGGAGAGTAGTGGGGTGCGTGTTGGGAAGTGAATAGGGGTGAGTGGGGACTGGAGCAGGGATGCTTCGGTCTTTTTTTGTGGGGGTGGTTGTGAAAATGGGCGAAGCGGAGATTTGAGGACCATGAGCGAGTGGAGATGGTTGTGAAAAGTGTGTAAACGGATATTTGAGGACTGCGAGCGAGTGGAGGCGGTCGTGAAAAATGGGGAAGCGGAGATTTGAGGACCGTGAGCGGGTGGAGACGGTCGTGAAAAGTGTGGAAGCGGGGATTTGAGGACTGTCAGCGTCGTGGGATGGTCGTGAAAAGTGGGAGAGCGGAGATTTGAGGACCGCGAGCGAGTGGAGACGGTCGTGAAAAAAGGTAGAGCAATAAATAGAGAGTAACCAGTGCTTGAAATTCTGACAGTATTTAGATGAAAAAGGATTTATAATACTAGTAAGTTGATAGACCATTTTGGTAAAGGCGAAGGGAGCGAACAAACATGAACAGTGAGTTAAAGGAAACCTTGCAAAAACTAGAAGAAGCACACACTGGAATGAATGTGCGAAAAGACAGCGAGAAGCTTGGTGCCATATTGTCCGAAGACTTCTTTGAGATTGGTAGCTCCGGCTACAAGTACGGACGAAACGAATGTTTAGAACTCGGCATAGTGCAGACAGAGATGAAACTATACAACTACGAAATCTACCCATTGGCAGAAGGAGTTGTGTTATCTACATATTTTATAGTGGACTCTACCAGAAACCGCAATACACTAAGAAGTTCTATCTGGAAGTTAGTAGATGATGAGTGGAGACTGTTCTATCATCAGGGGACCATTTCACCTTTGGAGTTAGAAGACGTGTTGGCAGGGAATCTTTCTAAGTAGATTTGGAGATAACGTGTGTTCAAGGAGAGGTATGAGAGAAGTAGAGCACACGATAACTGAATAACGTGTGTTCAAGGAGAGGTATAAGCAGAGAAGAGCGCACGTTAAATGAATAACGTGTGTTCAAGGAAGGGTATTTGAGAAGTAGAGCGCACGTTAAATGAATAACGTGTGGTCAAGAATGGATTTGAGAGAAGTAGAGCACACATTAAATAAATAACAAGTGCTCTACAAATGAAGAGTCATGAGCGAAGTATTTACTCTCCACTATTTTTATCCACCAACTCAAACCTCTCACAAACTAGCATCATATCTTCTGTATACTCCAAGCCCAGTTCGGCTAGTTCTTTTGTGAAAAATTTTTCGTGTGCACTGCGCCAGTATTCATACGTTCGGTCTCCTTCGCCCTCAGAAATAGCGAAGTCCTCTGACACCTCGTTCATCGGCATGACTTCCACGCTAGTTGTCTTAATAATCGCAACGGGTTCATCCTTACTGCTTAACACCACACTATAATCTCCCACAGCGGGAAGCGGCTCGTCCTCACCATAGAAAACATAACCGGAGCACGTCGCTGTTTTTATCCCATCAATCACTAGTTGAGCTAATTGATCTGGACTAGCCCCAAACTGCCACGCTGTAACGCTAGTAGGGGCAGTCTCTCCTTGCTTTTCCCAAAAACGATTCCAATACTCTTTTGATTTACTATTCATTGTTGTTCACTCCTAATCTTATGTATCTATTTAAGTATAACACTAATTATTTGAATATTTTGGTATAATAAAGATATCTATGGCGATAAGGAGAAAGAAGATGATCAGACAAGCAGTAGGCGCAGTAATAGTTTCAAAGAATACGATTTTACTAGTACACAAAGTGAAAATCGGGGCAGTGAAAACTGAAGATATTACAATTCCAGGAGAGTGGGACTTTCCAAAAGGCGGTTTAGAAGCGGATGATGTGGATCTAGAATCTGCGCTTTTACGAGAGTTACAGGAAGAAACGGGCTCCACTAATTATGAAATCCTCAGCCAGCTTCCAGAGAAAATCTGCTTCTCTTTTCCACCTGCATTAGCAGCAAAATTAGGATTGGAAAGACAAGAGACGACCATGTTTCTAGTTCGTTACTGTGGTGATGGAACAGACTTACAACCTAATGATGAAGAGATTGACCAGCTGGCGTTCATACCTTTCGCTGAAATCTCAGAAAAACTAACCCACCAAGATACAAAGGATTTCTGGGCAAAAATCCACACTCTCTTACCGACAGACCAGTAAGTAACAGCAACCATCTGCAACTACTCTCGCCGGTGAGGACATAAGAAAACAGGTGCCGATACTGAGCACCTGCTTTTTTGGTTAGATAAAAAATGTCAGCAACCCTATTAATAGGAGTGGTGCGAATAGGACTACATATCCAAGGGGTGAGCAAAATTTAGCGTAAATCCAATACCGAAGCGCTTTTCCACAAAGATAGATGGATCCTCCGAGTTAAAGTAGATTAGTCCGCCTTTCCAATAACGATCGTCGTCAAAATTAACTGTTGTTTCATCCACAACAACAATTACATCCGAGTCTAGATCAGAATCTTTCATTCCAACTTTCACGGCTAAAGCAATGGCTGCTATCGTCACCAGAGCAGAAAAGCCAAGCGGAGCAACAATCAGAGCAAGGCCGTCTATCTTTTCAGGATTCACGGTTGTATATTGCAAAAACGTAAACAAGATAGTGGTTGCAACGGAAACGAAAAACAGTAGCCAACTTGAATATTTTCGCAACTTTAGCTGACGTGCTTTGGACGCTGGGATATTCCCGGCACTCAGCTTAATACCAGAACGTTTTGTCATTTCGTTAATTCCAATAAACATGGCATTTAAGCATAGAGAAATGATTGGTAAGATCAGAACCGAAAGATATGTCTTATCCGTCCAAGCATCCGGTTGACCATCGGGACCCCAATGAGTCGGAAGCGGATCAGGAAATGCACCGAAGTTTACGACGGTAAAAGCAATTAAACCAAACGTAATAAGCATTGGAATGATGAAAATGCTTAGCGGCAACATCTCATCTTGTGCGCGGATATTTAGCTCCGTCACGTGCACTTGCTTCTGATCTTTAAACCATCTTTCCGCCTTCTTGAGTTTTGTAACTTTCGACTGGAAAAAGAAAAATAGTGCCATGGAGATGAACAAAATGATAAATGGTAAAAGAAGTGCTAGTAAAACTGGGTTTGTTCTAGTTGGTGAAAATAAGAAAGCGGCCAAAATCACTAATGATAAACTGCTAGATAACACAGTGTACATAATCTTGTAACGCACAAGTTGTGGATTTCGTACTTCCGCAACAGGAACGGTAACTCCAAAAACTACTGTGCGCTTTACCATGAAAGGTAAAACGGCTTGTAGAATAACTAATATCCCCACTGTTAAAATAAGTATGGAAACATCCATCTTAATCCCCCTTTACATCTTCAATGATTTTTTTAATTAGTTGTTGAATTTCCTCTTCCGAAAGACCAATGATGAGCGACTCCACAAGAGTAGGGCGGAGTGCTTCTGATAGTTGATGCAGGAAATCTTCCGTCATATCTTCTTTTGAAAATTCTTCCACAACGGCTCCAGACTTCGGAACAATGCGGATAATGCCTTTCTTCTCCAACTCATGATAACTCTTGTTTACGGTATGCATATTTACGCTAAGGTCACCGGCTAAGGAACGAACAGACGGAAGAACGTCGCCGGGTTTCAAGTCTCCACGCACAATCCCTTCCATAATGCTATTGCGCAACTGTTCGTAAATAGGTACGTCAGATGCAGGATCTAGTTGAATAAACAAAAGGTCACCTCCTGATTGTTATAGTTTTAGTATAACAGAAACTGTTCTATATAGTATATAACAAAGTGGTGGGGATGATACTATTTTTTCTTTTGGTTGGAGAAATGGGTGTGTGATGTGGGATCTATGCTGGCGGCTTAAGCGCTTAAGCCGCGGTGAAGGGAGAGAAGTCGCAGCGGCAAGTCGGAGAAGTCGAAGAAAAAATACCGCTGCGCCATGCACAAAAGCGCTTAAGCCGCGGGAGAAGAAGTGCAGTTTCGGCGGCAAGTCTGAAAAGCCGCCGAGAAAGCACCGCTGCGCCATGTGCAAAAGCGCTTAAGCCGCGAAAGAGGAAGAGGAGTCTGAGCGGCAAGTCGGAGAAGCCGCTGGGAAAGCACCGCCGTGCCGTGTACAAAAGCGCTTAAGCCGCGGGAGAGTAAGTGCAGTACCGGCGGCAAGTCGGAAAAGCCGCTGAGAAAGCACCACCGCGCCATGTACAAAAGCGCTTAAGCCGCGGGAGAGGAAGTGCAGTCCCGGTGGCAAGTCGGAGAAGCCGCCGAGAAAGCACCGCTGCGCCATGTACAAAAGCGCTTAAGCCGCCAGGAGGAGAGGCGGAAGAAGGCGACAAACCGAGAAAGTCGCTAGGAGGAAAGGTGGAAGAAGGCGACAAAGCCAGAAAGTCGCCAGGAGGAAAGGCGGAAGAAGGCGACAAACCGAGAAAGTCGCCAGGAGAAAAGACGAAAGAAGCCGACAAACCGAGAAAGCCTACAAAAAGAAAAGTATACGAAATTAAATAATTATTTATTGTAAAACAATAAATAATATGCTATTTTCAATATATCAAACAATAAAGAGGTGCTTCCCATGAACAGAGGGTCTACACTGTTTTTGAAAATTACGCTTTTCATCATTGGCTTACCCGTATTGATTTTATGTTTAACGGTCTTACCGAAAATTGGATTAGAAGCATTAGGCAATATTCAAAACCAAGATTCCATTGGATACCTTTTCCTTGCGATTCTAATCATCATGTATCTATCCGCAATCCCATATTTCTCTGCGCTATTCCAAGCTTTCCGCTTATTGCGCTTCATCGATCTTGGCGAAGCTTTCTCGGAATTATCGGTCGCATCCCTAAAGAAAATCAAGCAGTACGCGCTCATCATCAGCGGTCTTTACCTAGCTGCACTGCCTCTCCTTTACCTAGTCGCAGAAAACGATGACGCTCCAGGCCTCATTCTCATCGGCTTCATCATCATGACGGCATCCCTTGTCATCGCGATTTTCGCAGCGGTACTGCACCGCCTTTTACGACAGGCTATTGAGATAAAATCAGAGAACGATTTAACAGTGTGAGGTGAGATTATGGCAATTATTATTAATGTAGATGTGATGTTGGCAAAACGTAAAATGAGTGTGACGGAACTCTCGGAGAAGGTTGGTATCACAATGGCGAACTTATCGATTTTGAAAAACGGGAAAGCGAAAGCTGTGCGGTTCTCCACTTTAGAAGCGATCTGTAAAGCGCTCGATTGCCAGCCAGGCGACATTTTAGAATATCGACCGGATGAGGCAGAGTAATGAGAGCCCTCACCCAGCTTCTTCACTTTGGATACCAGCAAGCGCTAGCGTGTGCATTTCCAGTAGCGATTTTTGGGGCACTAGCTTTTACACAAGTAGTGTCACTTCCCTTTTTACCAAGGTATGATTGGCTCCTTCTCTTCTGTATTGCGGTGCAGGTCGTCATGGTCTATACGGGACGGGAAACAAAAGACGAGTTAAAAGTAGTCATGATGTTTCATATAATTGGCCTTACCTTAGAAATATTCAAAGTACACATGGGCTCATGGGCATATCCGGAAGAGGCATATACGAAAGTGCTCGGGGTACCACTTTATAGTGGGTTTATGTACGCGAGTGTCGCGAGTTACCTTTGCCAGGCGTGGAGAAGGATGGGTGTGCAACTCATTGATTGGCCTCCGTTATACATGGTGGTGATGCTCGCCGTAATGATTTACAGTAATTTTTTTACTCATCATTTCTGGTGGGACGTGAGGTGGGTTTTGATAGGAGCTGTACTACTTATTTTCCTGAAATCGGTCGTTTTTTATGAAGTAATTGGCACGCGTTACAACATGCCAGTGCCTCTCGCGTTCGCACTAATTGGCTTTTTCATCTGGATCGCGGAGAACATCGCGACGTATTTCGGAGCGTGGCAATATCCGAATCAAGTGGATGCCTGGAGTCTGGTGCATCTCGGAAAGGTTAGTTCGTGGTTTCTGCTTGTAATTGTGAGCTTCTTTATCGTGGCTGCGTTGAAGCAGGTGAAGGAAGAAGAGGTAACTACCTCTTTTCCGTTACCCGATATGAAAATGAGATCGAACAAGAGTATAGATTAGCAAGATGTATCGATACCATTTCTCCATAAAGCGATCGCTTTTTCTATAAAAGCAGGAAGGTTACTGGAGGTAATATCATTAGATTTTTTTAATCGTATACACCCTTTTCCAACGTTAAAACCTTCAAGAAGTTGTTGTGTAGGGTCAACCTTCTCGATATTTCCAACATATAAACTAACATAATTCTTTTGGGCATTCAGATGAAACAGATAATCATTGCCTTTTCCAAAAGCAAGCATCTTGTACTGAATGCCTTCTTCTAATTCTGGAGCCAACGTTTGGATTAACTCGCGGATTGCTAGTAATTTATCTTTTCGCCAGTCATGTTCAAGCACTTCGATATATTCATGAGGCGTGGAGACATCATATTGCATAGGGCTCACCCTTTCTATAAGTAATTAATCATTAACTAGTTTTCATTTCCTCCAACAACTTCTTCTGTATGTTCACTAATTTGTCCATACCTCGAGAATTTATTTCCTGGTTTTCCAAAAAAAACTCCGCAAAGTTCTGTCCTTCAAATCTAGGAATTATATGCATATGGAAGTGAGTGAGGTCATCAAACTTCCCACCGTTCTGCAAGATGGTAATGCCGTCTGGTTTAAAGAGCTCTTTAAGCACTTTTGTTAAAAGGCCAGCTGCGTGCATAATCGACAGAGATGTTTGGTGATCCAAGTCATCGAAGTATCTAACGTGTTTTTTTGGGAGAATTAAAACATGCCCCTCATTGTATGGATCGATGTCTAAAATACAGCTGACATGTTCGTCTTCGTAGATTAGGTGTGTTGGAGCTTGATGGTTTGCGAGCAAACAGCCGACGCAAGTCATATAAGGTTCCTCCTAGTAGATATTAGAGTAATTCTACACTGTAGAAAAATTTTGGTAAAGGTAATGGTGGTTTTTTTGGGTATAATAGGCGCTGAAAAGGAGGCGAGTGATCAGCATGAAACAGAAGTTACTAGATTCTAAGATCTTCGCGAGAGGGTCTTTTCAATTCGCATAAATATGGATAGTATTCTCGCCAGCGTTTACTTCTTTGTTTAAAGAGAAAGTTGGATTGTACCTTGGGATGCTACTTGCGAGTTTGGTAGTAAACTTGGTGATTGAGTGGGGAGCGAAAAAAGTAAGAGGGACGTCGGTGAAGAGGTATCTACCGGTGTTTTTAGTAGTGGCGTTGCCGGTGAACCTTGCGATGTTAAGTTACTTTTATTCTTTGTAAGTTAAAATTCTCTCTTTTTTAATTTAGATACAAGGTACATAGAGTGAACTTTTTGTCGCGGACCACGAGAGGCAGGGAAATGCGATTTAGGTGTGCCGCAAGAGCGTCTCGCGGGCCACGAGAGGCAGGAAAATTCGGTTCAGGTGTCCCGCAAGAGCGTCTCGCGGACCACGAGAGGCAGGAAAATGCGGTTCAGGTGTCCCACAAGAGCGTCTCGCGGACCACGAGAGGCAGAAAAATGCGGTTCAGGTGTCCCACAAGAGCGTCTCGCGGACCACGAGAGGCAGGGAAATGTGATTCAGGTGTCTCGCAAGAACGTTTCGCGGACCACAAGAGGCAGAAAAATGCTGTTCAGGTGTCCCACAAGAGCGTCTCGCGGACCACGAGAGACAGGGAAATGTGATTTAGGTGTCCCGCAAGAGCGTCTCGCGGACCACAAGAGGAAGGAAAATCTGGTTTAGGTGTCCTGCAAAAATCCGCCGCGGTATAGCAGAAGCGAGAAAACAGAGATCAGGTATACCAGGGGAAGCCGCCGCGGTATAGCAGAAGCAAGAAAACAGAGCTCAGGTATACCAGAGGAAGCTGCCGCGGTATAGGAGAAGCAAGAAAACGGAGCTCAGGTATACCAGAGGAAGCTGCCGCGGTATAGGAGAAGTAGGAAAATCTGGTTTAGGTGTCCTGCAAAAATCCGCCGCGGTATAGCAGAAGCGAGAAAACAGAGATCAGGTATACCAGGGGAAGCCGCCGCGGTATAGCAGAAGCAAGAAAACAGAGCTCAGGTATACCAGAGGAAGCTGCCGCGGTATAGGAGAAGCAAGAAAACGGAGCTCAGGTATACCAGAGGAAGCTGCCGCGGTATAGGAGAAGTAGGAAAATCGAGTTTAGGTATACCAGAGGAAGCCGCCGCGGTATAGCAGAAGCAAGAAAAGCGAGTTCAGGTATATCAGAGTAAGCTACCGCGGTATAGCAGAAGCAAGGAAACAGAGTTCAGATATACCAGAGGAGGCCGCCGTGGTATAGGAGAAGTAGGAAAATCGAGTTCAGGTATACCAGAGGAAGCCGCCGCGGTATAGCAGAAGTAGGAAAATCGAGTTCAGGTATACCAGAGGAAGCCGCCGCGGTATAGCAGAAGCAAGAAAACAGAGCTCAGGTATACCAGAGGAAGCTACCGCGGTATAGCAGAAGCAAGAAAACAGAGCTCAGGTATACCAGAGGAAGCCGCCGCGGTATAGCAGCAGGTAGAAAACAGAGCTCAGGTATACCAGAGGAAGCCGCTGCGGTATAGCAGAAGCAAGGAAACAGAGTTCAGGTATACCAGAGGAAGTCGCCGCGATATAGCAGAAGCAAGAAAACAGAGTTTAGGTATACCAGGAGACCGAACCGTAATATAGCAGAACCCCAAAAATAGTCCAGCAGCCCCACCACCATCTACTCCACTTCCAAAATCTCCAGCAATCTATTCGTGTCTTCCGCCTTAACCGTATAGATAGTATGCGTATCTTCTACATTCATTAACGTACTTGTCTCACCTTCGTTACCAATCCATAAATGGTAACGCCAAACATCACCATTTGAAAATATAACTTCCATATCATACTCAGGGTCAGCCATATCGACAATTCCACGTTTCTTAACTGCAGAGGAGATGATGCCTCGGATCGTATTTACTTCCCTGGGATCCTCGGTTTCAAAGAAAAAGTTAGTATCAATCCTGTCGAACTCTCTAGATTCAGAGACGCTTACTTTTCTCGCGACACTCTGTTTAACAGCTTCTTCAGATGTACATCCTCCAACGGATAAAACTATTAGCAAAACCGTGAAAAAAATCAATCCTCTTTTCCGCATTAATATGTCCCCTTCAACCTAAATTCTCTGCCTAACTTGACGATAGTATAGAAGAAAAGGTTACACATATATTCGCCTTAGGAGGCCCACCATGTTTAATCGTAAAAAGAAGATCTCGCTTCTAGAAATAGAACGCAATTCTGGTATTTTAGATATCCGAAATGATAGTGAACTACGAAAACAAGTAGATATGATTCAGCTTACACAAGAAGACTTAGATATCATCCGTGCCCTGCAGCCATATGTCATCGAACGTATTGATTCCATGGTCGACACGTTTTATAGCACGTTGAAATACGAACCATCTTTAGTGAGCATTATCCAAAATAATAGTTCTATTGATCGTCTAAAAGAAACGCTTCGTCAGCACATTATTGAGATGTTTAATGGTCATGTAAATGAGACATTTATCCATAAACGTCTAAAAATTGCACAAATTCATGTGAAAATAGGACTGCAGACGAAGTGGTATATGTGTGCGTTCCAAGATTTAACTCTCTCCCTTATCACCATGATCCACGAAACAGTGAAAGATAGAGACCAACTATTCCAGGGCATACAGGCGGTCTCGAAAATGATGAATCTAGAGCAGCAGCTAGTTCTAGAAGAATACGACCGAGAAACTACGAGACTAAAAGAACTAGTAGAGTCACAAAAGCAACAAGTTCGTGAACAAGTCGCTAGCGCAACTCAAAACTTAGCAGCGATTTCAGAAGAAACAAACGCTTCGTTCCATCAACTAATGGGACAAGCAGATGATATTGTCCGAATGGCCAAAGATGGTACTGCTCAAGCCGAGTTGGCGAAGCAACGGGCAGAGGACGGCAAATCACAAGTGAAAGATCAAGCAGAGAACATGACTTCCATCCACAAATCTGTGGACCAAGTGTCAGCAGAAGTAAAAGATCTTTTAACCATCTCTGTTCAAATGAAAGACATCGTCAGCATCGTAACGGGGATTGCTGATCAAACCAACTTACTTTCTCTTAATGCAGCAATTGAAGCTGCGCGTGCTGGGGAAGCGGGGAAAGGCTTTGCGGTTGTGGCAGATGAAGTACGAAAGCTATCGGAGCAAACAAAAGATTCCGTCTCTAACGTCTCATCGTTAATCCAAAATACGCAAAACAAAGTCGAACACTTAACTTCATTCTTGCAAAATATTCGTACAGAAGTGGATAAAGGTAACACGACAATGACAGAAACCGAACTTTCTTCTTTTGTTAATGTTGTAGAAGAGTTGGGGAAAGCATTTGATGAGGTTTCAAATTCGGCTGATCGATTAACATTAATCACGCAGGATATGCAGTGATATAAGTATTTAAAAGACATAGAAATGCAGAACATGAAGGGACCACATTCTCACAAAGGGGATGTGGTCTTTCTTTATTTACCAAAAAATTCTTATAAGTTATATAATGAAGAAAAAACCTCTTCAAAGGAGTCGGTGGTTATTAAACCAGGTGGATTAAAACAATACCAAACGAAATCACTAACAAGATTCCACCTGGCCACAAGAACAATATACTTTGGAATGCGGGACATATATTAGTAGGTTGGGATAATACCATTTACACGATTATTGGTGAAGCTAGAAAATTAGATCCGTCTTATCATCTAATGTTCCCCAGAGGTACTAGTCCGAAAGAGTGGACTGGCAATCCACCGTCGCTGAATGAAATTATTGAACTCCTGGAATCGCAAATTAGTAATATGGAAGTGGCTTGTAAAGGGAAGTTGAAAACTCCATTAAAACAATCTTTCTTAGGTATGGAAACAGTAGAGGAGATGATCCTTTTTCATATGAACCATGAGAATTTCCACATGGGGATTGTGAAAGGGATGAGGCAGGCACTTGGTGTAGTTGATGAGATTTGAAGTACTATATGAATAGAAGAAAGTTTAGCGCAGTATGATACATTTTACATGTTACTGCGCGTCTTATCTTTTATATAACTTCTTATTTCTTAAGGATTAGCTCTATAGCCATCTCCAAATCCACATCCCTAGAAATATGCTCTGGCGTCCAAGGGATATAAATATCTGGAACAATTCCTGTACCATGGATAGGGTGTACCTCTGTTTTTCGAACCAATCTAGAAGTAGGATAGTGCAGTGAAAAGTCCTTATTCCACTTCATTGTAACTAAATCGCTATAATCGTTAACTCCTAACGTTGCACGCCCCATCACAGTAACCTTAGAAGACTGCTTACACATTTCCACGAAATCATCTCCGGCGCTCGCACAATAACAGTCTGATAAAACTACTATCTTTTCTATTTGATCGTTACTGTTGAAATCAGTGGTTACTTCTTTTGTATAAGGGGAGAAATCAAACTCTGTAAAACCCTTATTAGTTTGGAACATCTCATTTGCATAGGTCAGTAAAGGAAGACTCTCATGATTGGGGTAAGATTCTTTAACATTTCTGTAGAGTTCGTTAAACAAAGCAGCATTCCGTTCCGTACAGTTAAACTCTTTTGCTTTCGCAATTGATTTAGGTTTTTCAGACGAAGGGAAAATAAAATCCAGTAGAGGATTGAAAGCAGCACTCAAACCACCGTTATTTTTCCTGACATCAATGATAAGTCTAGTGCTACGTTCAAGAACATCCTTATACTTTTGAAGTATATTAATTATTAAACTAGGGTTCTGGAAGTGCGGAAGATTCATGTAAACTAGGTCATCTTCCAAAACTTTGACGACAAAAGAATCTTCATTTTGCTTACTAGGGTATTCTACAATCTCCAACACTCTGTTATCTTCTAATTCAATCGACTTAGCCCGCTGAATAAGGTAGTTCCAATTTTGTCTCTCCGTGTGTGCAACGGGAAGATGGTGTTCTCTTGAGATTACTTCGATACTTTTTCCATCAATGGAGACAATAGAATCTCCTTTAGAAAGAGGAGTTTCTTCTATAGTTTGAGTTACATATAATCTATCGCCGTATCTCCTAACTCCAAACCCTACATCCATGGTTTCTTCGCTATTACTTCGATAAGTAAAATACATATGAGGATCTAGAAACTGATGTAAATAGGTATTAACAATCTTCGAAAATAGTAAAGAGGAGAGAGTGTTTTTACGTTCAAGTTTAATAACCATGTCCAAAAATGGCTGGAAGGCTACTAGTTTCCTATCTTCACAACCGGAATAATCTTGTTCTGTAATAGAGACAACTTCTCGGAAAATATCTGAAAGCTGCATGTCCATCCTCCTTTCATATAAAAAGACCAGGCGCCAATCACACCTAATCATCAAAGTTTTACACTAAACTAATCAAAAATAAATCCACCACAACCACGGAGACAAACGTTGCCAATCCAGCAAGACGAACTGGGTGAGTAAATTTGTATTCACTTAAAGGTTTCAGACGCTGAACAAGCTCACCGAATAACAGCGTCCCGACCACTACAATGGCAATATACATCATGTTTCCTGTTTCGTTCTGTAAACCGATATTGTGCGAAACAAACAAAATCCATAAATACGCCAAAAACAAATGCAACACAATGGATAAAGCTAGGTCTTTCTTTATCATACATTTGCCTCCAATAAAATCAGAATATATAGATAGTTTATCTTATTAACTATATTTTGGGAATTGTAGTTGCTTGTTTTTAAATAATTTGTAAGTTTACATAGTCTGTTAGTAAGAATTGAATTGGTGGTATAGTTCCATTATAATTATCCTATACTAAAAAAGATCAGGTGCGCTAACACCTGATCAAGACAGTCACATGCCGCTGTGGGCGGCTAACCAAGATTATAGGGTATCGAAATAACCGCAAACCGTGGTGTGGTGGCGGTTATTTCTTTTTGTAAGTGACATAAAGAGTTATTACGATATTAATGATACTAAGTAAAACCATGTTCGCTTCTAGTACCAAAGCAATCGCCTCGTATGTGGACATTCTATCCACCTCCCTTCAGAAGGGAAATGGCTAACCGCCCACCTGCTTTATGTAATTGTCTTCTTTATTTTACCATTAATGATAGATTGAATGCGAAGGATATGCGAATGTGTGTTCTTTTTTTGTTTGTCCGATAGAGATGATTTGTAATTATTTTCTCGAAGACCACGAGAAGCGGAAAAAGTGAGTACAGGTGTCCCACAAGAACGCCCCGCGGAGCACGAGAAGCGGAAAAGGTAGTGTAGGTGTCCCGCAAGAGCGTCTCGCGAACCACGAGAAGAGAGAAAACCGTTTTCAGGTGTCCCGCAAGAGCGTCTTGCGGAGCACGAGAAGCGGAAAAGGTAGTGTAGGTGTCCCGCAAGAGCGTCTCGTGGACCACGAGAAGCGGGAAAAGGTAGTGCAGGTGTCCCGCAAGAGCGTCTCGCGGACCACGAGAAGAGGGAAAACCGTGTTCAGGTGTCCCGCAAAAACGCCCAGCGGTATAGCAGCCAAACAAAAGCAAAGCCAGCTATACCACAAGAATTTCGAACAAAGAAAAAAGCCGCTCGTGCACCACACAAACGACCAAGCCTCACATATATCTTCGCTTATAGAAAAACTCAACAATCGGAACTGTCACAAACGTCAATCCGACCACGATTAATAAAGGAATATTACTAATCTCGCTAAAGTTACCAGAGCCCTCCGAGATAAACAAGATCAATCCACTCAAGGCCATCAACACGTAATATCCAATTCTAGCACTCTGCGTTTGCACGTGCTCCACCAATTCATCTTTTTCCGTCGGCCCCTCGTGATTGCCCCAGTTTACCAAGTTCAACGTGAAAGATAAAAATAGAAAGAAACCAAAAATTAAATTGGCATCAATCGTATCCAACACCAACCACTTATAAAGAAAATACCCCAACGCCCCAAGCGTAAACACAAACGACAATCCGGCCAACCATTTCTCCGTTTTCCCCACAAGCATCCCCCGTTCTAAGGTTTGAACAACTCTTCCATCGAAACACCAAGCACTCGCGCAATATCAAAAGCCAACTGCAAACTCGGGTCATACTTATTGTTCTCAATCGCGTTAATCGTCTGCCTGCTAACTTCACATCGCTCCGCCAGACTCCCTTGAGAAAGTCCGAGTTGTTCGCGATATTTTTTAATAGTATTTTCCATACATACATCCACCTTCGCCAAAGAGGTGTAAAACATGTTTTACACCTTAATGGTAATACTATCCACCTGAAATGTCAAACATATTTGACAGTCACTTCGCCAACAACCCACGCAAAATCCCCTCATTCTGCTCATAAAAACCCCTATGCTTCTCCAACCCGCGCTGCACACACCAACCCATACTATTAAACGCATCGGTAAATTGATAGAAAGGTAGCACCACATCCAGTTCAATCATCGGCCGCACACTTTCGTAGCCCTTGCGAAACTCCTGCGTATTCATAGGATCTAAACTCAAAAAGTCGCGATGGATCTTCGTAAAGTCCACTTCCGTAGAACCAAACCGCACACTTTCGAAGTCGATTACACCAGTCACGACGTCGCCGTTAACCAGAATGTTCGCCGGACGGAAATCCATATGTAAAAACGCTGGCCCATCCGGAGCGGGAAGCTCTTTTTTCCACGCTTCAAAAAGAGTAATAGATTGCCTGTACGTCTTCTCATCCAACACCTGCACAACGGCTTCCGCGAATAAATAAAACTTCTCATCCACAAATTCCGCCCACTTATCAAACTCATTATCTATTGTTTCATTCACCCTCGGAGTCACGCTATGCAAAGAAGCATGCAGTGCCCCAACTTGGTACGCAAGACGAGGGTCCACACCCATCACCAGCGGTTCGCCCTCTACTTTCGACAGCAAAAAAGCCCCGGGAGAATCATCATTCCCATCCCACACATCCAACAACTCTGGAATCGGCACGCGGCCTTCTAACAAACGGTAAGTCTCCAGCTCTCGTTCAAACTTCACTTTACTAAACGGAATCTTCACAAACACTTGCTGGCCACTAGCTAAAGTACACTGATACACCGTCGAACTGTGCGAATCCTCCACACCCCGAATGTCCGTAACGTCTAGCTGCCACTGCGCTAAAATCTGCTGAATCATCGCCATCCTCCTTTTGGAAAATACTAGTTATTATTCTATCATGTGTGATACACTATAACTACAATTTCGAAAGGACTGATGGGTGAACGATGAAGTACTAATCTTATTCTCACTATTTGAAAATAACTTCAAATGACGAAATTGGATTAGTCTGCCCATTTTTACTTATACAGAAATAGTTGTGCCCACGCACGGCTTATTTCGTTACGGCTTGACTAATCCTTCCATTACTAATGGGAGGATTTTTTTCTCCCTAGAAACGAGGGATTTGTATGAACGAATGGCTAAAACTACACAATGTTTCCTACACCGTTGAGGGTGAAACGATTTTAGAGAATGTTAATTTGTCGGTGAAACAAGGAGATGTAGTAGGTCTCATTGGGAAGAATGGTGCCGGCAAGTCTACTCTTCTACGAATGTTGAAGGGCGATTTGCTGCCAACGAAAGGTGATCTATCCGAGGTTGTGTCCGGATTACAAGTGTACCTGGTGGAACAATTTACTGAGAAAAAGGGCGAGTTTCAACATCTTAGTGGCGGCGAAAAGCGAAAGATCAGCTTATCTAAAGGGTTCTCCAACAATGCAGATATCTTATTACTAGATGAGCCAACGAATCACTTGGATGAAAAAGCGCTGCAAGTTTTAATGGACCAGATTAAAAAATATGAAGGAACTGTCATTATCGTTTCTCATGATCGGTTTTTCTTAGACCAAATAACAAAAACGATCTGGTCAATTGAGGATAAACGGATCCGTGAATACAAAGGAAATTATTCGGACTTTGCACATCAGCGGAAGCAGGAAAGGCAGGCGCAAGCACGAGCGTATGAGAAGCAGCAGAAGAAAATTGCGCGGATGGAAGGGCAGATGAATGAGCTGACGAATTGGTCGCACAAAGCGCATGCGCAATCGACGAAGCAGGAGGGATATAAGGAGTATTACCGCGTGAAAGCGAAACGGATGGATGCGCAAGTGAAGTCGAAGCGAAAGCGATTGGAGAATGAGTTGGCAAAGGAATCGGTCGATCGACTGCAAGCGGATTATGAAGTTTCGTTTGCGTTTTCTGCGAATAATAAAGTTGGGAAGCGGTTCTTGCAGGTAACGAACGTGGCGAAGCGTTTTGGGGAGAGAGTCTTGTTTGAGAACCTAAACGAAACAGTAAAGTACGGAGAAAAGATCGGAATCGTTGGACCGAACGGAAGTGGGAAGACGACGCTCCTTCGAGGCATTCTTGGAAATGAGGAAATGGACGGAGACATCTGGATTTCTCCTGCAGCGAAAATTGGTTACATCTCGCAAGAAATTACAGATCTCCCACTGGATAAAACCCCTGCGGAATGGTTCTATCAAGAGAGTTATGAGAAAAAAGGGAAAGTACAAAACATGATGAAACACCTTGGATTCTCAGCGCGCCAGTGGGAAGAGCCGTTTGGCGAGATGAGCATGGGAGAGCGGATGAAGTGCAAGTTGATGGAGCATCTGCTGGACGAAAAAGATGTGCTCGTGCTGGATGAGCCAACGAACCACTTGGACCTCGAGTCGCGGGAGCAGTTGGAAGAAACGTTGGAGCAATACACGGGTACGCTTCTAATTGTCTCGCACGATCGCTACTTTATGGATAAAGTGACGACGGAAAAGTGGCTGCTGCAAGACGGGAGAATCGTGAAACAGTCGACGCTTGAGATTGCAAGTGTGGATGACGTGCAAGAGCGGAAGATGAGACTAGAAACGGAGAGGCAGGAAGTGCTAGGAAAGTTGAGTTTCGCCGCCCCAGGAAGTCAGGAATATCAAGCGTTGGATAAGCGATTTTCGGAGTTGATGGAAGAGTTGAAGGGTTTGAGTTTGTAGTATAGATTTCTTGAAAATGAAATAGTTTAAGTGCCGGACCACAGAATCTACTTAATTACACGCCGCTTTTTCCTTAGGGAGAAGCGGTATTGTTATCTGCAGTATAGGAGAAGTGGAAAAAGCGAGCTCAGTTATTCCAGAGGAAGCCGCCGTGGTATAGGAGAAGCGGAAAAATCGAGTTCAGGTATACCAGAGGAAGCTGCCGCGGTATAGGAGAAGTCGGAAAATGGAGTTCAGGTATACCAGAGGAAGCTGCCGCGGTATAGGAGAAGTCGGAAAATGGAGTTCAGGTATACCAGAGGAAGCCGCCGCGGTATAGGAGAAGTGGAAAAAGCGAGTTCAGGTATACCAGAGGAAGCTGCCGTGGTATAGGAGAAGCGGAAAAATCGAGCTCAGGTATACCAGAGGAAGCTACCGTGGTATAGGAGATGTGGAAAAATCGAGCTCAGGTATACCAGAGGAAGCTGCCGCGGTATAGGAGAAGCAGAAAAATCGAGCTCAGGTATACCAGAGGAAGCGCCAGAGGTATAGGAGAAGCGAGAAAAGTAAGTTTAGGTATACCGCAAGAGCGTCTCGTGGGACATGATATACAACTCTAAATTGAATGCCTTGCAATAACTACCTCAAAAAATAATCCACCAAAACCCCAGCAGCAACCAACGCAATCCCAACCGAAAAATGAACCTTCTTTTCATTCACATGCGTTTTTTCAAAAATAGTAAAAAGAATGCCGATGAACCCAATATACAAGATGCTACTAAGTAAATACGTTACATCTCCCAAAACGTCACCCAACAACTGAAACAATCCAGATGTTGCTCCTACCAAGAACAACAACAAAGGAATTCTTAGTTTCCAATACAACCTCAACACCCCCAATATTCGTAGTATAATCTACACATACGATTAACAGGTAGAAAAAGTTTCCATATATAATAATACTATTTACTAAGGAGGCCCCATGCAACCATTCACACACCAAACCGAAACAGAGAGACTAATCATCCGACCATTACAAAAAGACGACTACACCAACTGGCTAACCCAATTCGAAAACAGACTCCCATCCCAACACCAATACGACGAAGGCAAAATGGACATGAGTATCTGCACCGAAGAATGGTTTCATCAGCTGGTTGATAAATATCAAAAGCTAGCTGCCGAGGATAAGGAATATATCTTGGATGTCTTTCGAAAAGAAGACCAAGCGCACATTGGCACCATCGACTTTTCCACCATTATGCGCTCCGACTTTCAGTGGGCTAGGTTTGGCTATACCATCCATAATCAGTTTTGGAGACAAGGATACGGCAAAGAAGCGGTGAAAGCTGCGCTAGACTTAGCGTTCCAGAAGCTGAACTATCATCGAATCGAAGCGCACATAAACCTTGATAATGAACCTTCTAAGCATCTAGCCGAGAGTGTTGGGATGCAGTATGAGTGCACAAGGAAAGGATTTATATATGAGGATGATGTGTGGACGGATCATCTGGTCTATTATATAAACTCTAAGTAACACCGTCCAGAGATGATGGTCTCTCAATCTTCTAATAAATTGGGATGAAAATGACCACTCCTCGACATACTCAATCAAGCACCACAAGCGTAAAACTAGGACAAAAACTTTGTCGCATGCAATAGAAGAAACTCGAATTATAGTAATATAACAATAAATAGTATATTGGCACGATAAGATGTCTACCATAGTAGTGGTTAGGTCCTACATACCTAAACCCTACATAACCTCATGATTGGCAAACGAAGAATTTGTAGTAAAGTAAAAACCTATCTCAGGATAAAAAATACCCTATAGTTTTTGCCAGCAACGGCAAGCACTATAGGGTATTTGGTTTTACCTTACTTCCATCACCGCAAAGTAATTCTCCTGGTCATCGGCGAAATTGCACACTTTTCCTGTAGGGAACTCCATCACATCGCCAACGAACACACCTTTCGCCTGCAAATCGCTGCGAAACGCTTCTATATCTTTCGTGACAAACATAAGAGAAGGTGTGCCGAGATGGACATCAGGTGACATCTCCGCAACTTTTGCCTTATCATGGATCACAATCGATGTTTCGTTCTGTTCATCTGCTGCTAACTCATACCAGCGCATGCCATGAAATGTTTCTTCTTTCACCAAACGAAATCCCATCTTCTCTTGCCAAAAAGCTAGAGCTTTCGCTTGGTCTGGTACATAGATATTCACTTGTCCAAGTTTCGTAATCAATTGAAACACTCCTTTCCATCTTGCTAAGAAAATTCGTGAAAAGAACGGAAATCACCTCTTTTTACACAAAAGATTTCACAATACCTTCCTGAACCATCCGCAGCGCACAATACGCCGTCCGCTGCATCTGCTTCTCCAGCACCTCCACAGACTCCTGCAGAAACACCTCTTCGCCATTCTTAAACACCGCTTTACTCTTACCGACTTTCTTCGTTTTACGCACGTGTGCAAATGTTTCAATATGTATGGGGAATAGCCAATGGCAGTCATAGTTTTCGGGTGACAAAGTAGGGAATGCAAAGATGTGTTTGGTAGGGAGTATCGGGATCGGAACTTTTCGTTGATAGCCAGTTAAGAACATAATGGCTTTGCGTCTGCCTTCGTAGGTGGAGAATCCGTGGATGCAGCCAGATTCAATAATCTCTAGAGGCGTTTTGCGGACATAGAGGGTACGGTTTGTTTCTTTGACCATGGTGTGATAATCCGCGTGGTACACGGGAATCAAGATCATGGTACGTTCGTTAATACGGTAGGAAGAGACAATGGGAATCATCAGAAAATAGGCTCCTTTAAAGTGGGCTTGGTAGATGGTTACTTCTAGAGGGAGTAGAAGGGTCGAGCGAGAGGATTATTTCTTTTTGGTGTTGTACCAGGTAGTAAGTTCACTCGGGTCAGGGAAGATGGTAGTCAAATCGGTAACTTCTAATGCTGTGATGATGTAGTAGATCGTTTCAATAGTAGGAGCTTTTTCCCCACGCTCTACGTTTCCAAGATACTTATCGTTCAATCCAGCTTTTTCTGCTAGCTGTTCAATAGAAAGTCCTTGGAGATTACGCAGATTTCGTACTTTTTGTCCAAATTCCATGCTTGCTTTTTTCATAGCGTTACCTCTTTTTGTTTCATTATCTAAAGAGAAAAAGAGAGTGAACACAGTCTATAAGCGGTATTTTGGTAATTAGAGGGAAAATAAAGAAAAAACCTCTCAGAATTTAGAGAGGCTTGGTTCATCTATTCCAATTTCAGCTGACGGAGCTTCTCTTTAGCCCCTTTTCGCCACTTTTTCACGGCCGACTCCGACACATTTTCCACTTTGGCAATTTCGCTAAGTGTCAGCATATGAAAGAACGTATACTGGACCCATTTCTTTTGTTTCTCATTAAGGGATCCGCAGTGTGAAAGTAACATCTCCATTTCCAACGCGCCACTCGGATGACTGTCTGCAACCACAGCCCAGTAATCTTCATTAGGTGCCACATATCGCTCCCCATCTCGCACTTTGCGATTTAACTCGTGCAGCATTTTGCCTTTGATATAGGAGTAGGCATAAGGCGCAAAGTCTCCTTTGTCATCTTCAAAGCGTTCGTGGGCTTCCCAAAGAGCAATCAATCCAATTTGATAGTATTCTTCGTGATGTTGGTAGATTCGAAGTGTGTGAATGACTTTATGTATCATGTTCGTGTAGTTTTCTGCGAGTTCCGTAAATGGTTCCATGCCTGTATCCTTTGGAGCGACGCGTCGATCAGTTTTTCCTAGGTGAGTTTAGGATACTGGTATTTCGGGAGGGGGACGAGTTGGGGTAGGGGGAGTTTCTTTAGGGGAAACTGCGGGTTTTACAGTATTTAGGCTCTTTATATGCAATGAATAGAGAGTATAAGTGTCAAATAGTAAAAGTTCTAAAGCAGCGTCATAGAGGTACCCTTTCTCTAAAAAACAAAAACACGCTCAGAGTCTCTGATCGTGTTTTTATTGGAAAGAACTATTTTTTACTTAATGACTCAGTAGAAAATAGTAATCTATCAGTCGTTGATATATTTTATTACAGCCATCTCTCTACCAAACCTATCCCCCTGGTCTACGAATCCTAAGCTGGCATAAAGATGGTGTGCTCCCAAGTTTTCAGGATGATATCCTACGACAATTTTTTTCGCATTAGGTAGCTTAGCTATCTCTGAGATCATTAGTTTAGTTGCGGCTTTGCCTATCCCTTTACCTTGGTAGTCCTTATCCACCATGATTCTATAAACCCAGTAACCATCCAGTTCTTCTGGAACAGTATTGTACATTAAAAATCCAACTACTTTCTCATCAGCATAAATAGCGAAGGGCTGAAGTGTAGGCTCAAATTTTGACTGAGCTATGGATATAGCATTTGGTTCCATGTATACCTGTTGATCTGGTAATAATGCTAAGTTGCAGCACTCATACCAGTTCTCTGTAGTTACTTCTACTAACTTTACTGTTTCAATGCTCATTCTGTACCCCTTTCAATTTTCCTGGCCATATTAAATTAGATAACTACTTTGACGTGATTCCCCTTGTACTAAATCAAAATATCTTGTTTGTGACTTATCCAAGTATACTATAAATTTTGGAAAATGGAGTAAGAAGGTAAGGAGAGTTTTGCCAATCAATTTAAAAGGAGAAAAGTTAACTATTGTAAAAATATGTTAGAATATGTGTTAGTTAGAAAAGGAGAATTCATTTATGTATCTATTTATGGTAATGACACAAGAACAAGCAGAGGAAATTGCTTACACCTGGCATTATGATGGGGTGTATTCCTTTTATAACATGGAAGCGGATGAAGAGGACTTGGCAGAGTTTCTAGATCCTGCTGTACGTAAAGGTTCTGTATACGCAGTAAGTATTGCTCAGGATTTAGTGGGATTTTTAAGTATGAATAGAGTAAGGGAAGATACGATAGACATTGGGCTAGGGCTTAAACCAGAGTTGACTGGAAGAGGAGCTGGTGCAGAGTTTATGACAGCTGGGCTGAACTTTATACAGAAAGAATTTGGAGTAGATAAAGTGACCTTGGCGGTGGCTACATTTAATCAGAGAGCAATTAAGCTGTATCGAAATGTTGGCTTTGAGGATGTAGAAGTGTTTATGCAAGAAACGAATGGGAGTACGTATGAGTTTTTGCGGATGGAGTATTATTATTAAAAAAAAGGAATACAGACCTCTATGAAACTCTTAACAAGGAAGGTGAAAGATATGTTTCATCTAACCATGACAATACTAGCTGCCTCTCCATGGTTAGGAGGGCGGTTATTTGTGTTCTCAAGATGGAAAACACGTAGTGACAATAGGAATATTCTGCTAGAATGAAATTACCAATTTATAAGCGAGGATATGGCCATGCCGACATATAACAAATTAGTGCGAGATAGGATACCTAAGATTATTGAAGCGAGTGAGAAAGCTTATACGACAAGAATTTTGTCGGAGGAAGAGTATATAGATGCTTTGCAAACTAAGTGTTTAGAAGAGTTCGAGGAATATAGGAAGGCAGAGTCTAATCAAGAAGCTATGGAAGAATTAGCGGACTTGCTTGAGGTGATGAATGCTTTGTGTAAGGTTCATGGGGCTAGCTTGAAAGAAGTGGACGATTTACGCAAAGCGAAAGCTGCTAGACGTGGTGGCTTTGAGGAAAGGATATTTTTGATGGAAGTGGAAGACGATGAGTCATAAGTTGAAGGTTGGAGAGTTGCAGGAGGCGTATCGTACAGATGAAGAGATCTGGCGTATATTTACCATTGTGCTCTCCACGAAATCGGTTAAGTCATCTACATATAAGTTTGCGTTGATGAAGGCGTTGATAGAGAACTTGTATAACGTTAATGAAGACTGTGAACTTACGTATAACCAGTTGGTTTATACGTTTGCGAAGATGTATTGGAATCTTGTTGTGAAAAACAACTTACTGGAACACAACAGTAACAAACAGAAGAAAGCAAAAGTAGTAACGGTTATTAAAGCTATTCAACAACGATATTTCATTCCAGATGATCTGATGTTTGACACCTTAGACGACAGTATCCAATTAGAGTTGACGAATAAGGTAAAGGCGGTAATGAAAGAGAATGTATTTGGTGCACTATATGGAGATACAAACGGCGTGTTCTATGCGTTTAACCACCAGGTAGAAGTCCTGCGTCTTCACCCTACTGTTCATCAATTTATGATGAAGTATCAGAGATTGATTATCTATTTGACGAACTACCACATGGCTAAAATGATAGATAGTCTAAATGAAGTGCCGGATACGAACGGTTTACTAAATAAAATAGAGAGTATTGCAAAAAGGACTTCTCTTAAGCCTTTTGAAAAACTATTACTCTCCTACTTTGATAGTTGTTGCTTCTATTGTCAGAAGCCCTTGAAGATGGGTATTCGAGAAACGCATGTAGATCACTTTATTCCTTGGTCGTTTGTGCAGTCGGATCAGATTTGGAATTTGGTGTTGTCTTGTAATCAGTGTAATTTGAAGAAGAGTGATAAGTTGCCGTTTCGTGCTTTTGTGGATGTGATTATGGAGCGGAATGAAGTGTTGCGGGAGACTGGGGATTCGCAGGTGGCTCGGTGGATGGAGAATTATCGTAGGGATAAGGTTGGGTTGTTGTATGAGTATGCGGTTAGGAATGGGTTTGATGGGGTTTGGGGGCCAGGGTAAAATATAGCCAGTTACATACCTGGAATGTAAAATAGATATATTTAACAATGTACTAGTAAAAAGTCGTGAAAGAATTAGAAAATCAATAGGATTAAACGAGTTAGTACTAGTAGATAGAACACTCTCTATTCTATATAAGCAAATACATATATAAATAAATACAATTAAAAGGAGCAACTATGACCTACAAATATGATGAATCAAATCCTTTAAGCATAAAGGATTACGCAGATAAGCTTATTGGAAAAACATTTTATGAGGTATTAGAATCTGCAAGAATTAATGTTGATGAAAAGCTAGGTATTATAACAAAGGCTAATAATCCTAGATATAAAGGGAGTATGGGCCATCTTATAGAGGAATATTATTTTGAATATAAGATTAATAGTGATCAAGAACCTGATTTTCCAAAAGCGGGAGTAGAGCTAAAAGTTACTCCGTATGAAGTTGGAAAAAAAGGGGGATATAAAGCTGGGGAAAGGTTAGTCATTACCATGATTAATTACAATCAACCAGTAGAAGATAATTTCTATTCTTCACATGTATATAAAAAGTTTCGATATACTTTGCTAATTCACTATTTAAGAAACAGGAGTCTCAATAGGTTAGATTATCCTATTAATTATGTAACTTTGTTCTCTCCGCCAAAGGAAGATTTAGAAATAATTAAACAGGATTATGAAAAAATTATTTCTAAAATAAAAGAAGGGAAGGCACACGAACTTTCAGAAGGAGATACTATGTATTTAGGAGCATGTACAAAAGGAGCTAATTCCATTAAAGGAAATGTTATTCAAGAATATTATGCTCCTAGTATAGAGGCCAGAACTAGAGCTTTTTGTTTTAAACAATCATATATGACGTATATATTAAACAAGTACTCTAGAGAGAAAATAGAAACCTATGAACCTATCATTCAGAATATTAAAGAACTAGAAGATAAGCGTTTTGAAGATATTATAGTAGATAAGATAAACTTATATAGAGGCTATTCAGATGGAGATTTATCAGAAATCTTTGATGTGAAAAAAGGTATCTTAAATTTTTGGAGTGCAATATCCTATAGAATTTTAGGTGTGAAATCAAACAGAGCAGAAGAATTTTTAAAGGCTGATATAGAAGTAAAAGCAATTAGAATAGAAGAAAATGGAAGAATGCGTGAAAGTATCTCTTTTCCAACAGTTAGTTTTAAAGAATTTATTGAAGAAGAATGGGAAGAGTCACAACTTTACAATCAATTAAGTTCAAAAAAATATTTGTTTGTACTCTTTAAAAAAGAAGGACTGACATATACGTTGAAAGGATGTCAGTTATGGAATATGTCTAACAAAGATTTAGAGGAAGCTAGTTTAGGTTGGTTAAGAACAAAAGAAATAGTTAAAAGAGGAGTAATCTTAAAGAAGAAATATAGGAAGGATGGCATAAACTTTGAAGTTACTAATAACTTTCCTTCAAAAAAAGAAAATAGAGTTATTCATATTCGTCCCCATTCTTCTAAAAGATATTATAATCTAAATGATGGAGAAATTATAGGTGAGAACCGTAATCATGGTGATGAGTTACCTGATGGTAGAATAATGACAAAGCAATGTTTTTGGTTAAATAACTCTTACATTCTAACTCAAATAGATAATAAAATACTTGATTAAGTATCTAAATTAATAGAAAGCCCACAAGTCACAGCTTGTGGGCTTTCTGTTTCTAAGCATTAATCGTTACTTAGAAACAATTCTTGTTGTATGCCCTGAATATTTTCACTTTCAATATTAATTATTCTTTGGGCCATACGTTCAATAAGACCTACTACTAGTGCATTACCCATACAAAAGTATCTCATTCTCTCAGGCATACCTTGTGTCCAATTATCTGGAAATCCATTTAAACGTTCACATTCAACAGGAGTTAGTGTACGCAATCTATTAGTTGTCGGATCTTCCACAACATGTGTGCTACGATTTACTGTCCCTTCACTGGTTAACATGGTTCTACCCGGTTTATCCAAAGGTTCAGGAAAACTCATTCCACCTTCTGAGAATGTATAATTGTGTCCAGTTGCTGATGTTCTCTCTATTTTCTTAGGACCTTTTAGGTATTTGAATTTTTCTATAGAAGATTCCTTCAAGTAATATTGCTCTGATACATCGTGTTCTAAAATATCTTTTAATGATATTGGGGTTTCTTGAATGGGTGTAACTTCTTCCGTGTAGACTACACTATCTCGCATTATGCCTGCATTGTAGTAGTTCATGGAAAAGTTATCAGATATATCAACAATGTCTCTTTTCATAATAAATGAATTGGGTTTCTTCTTTTCATGCAATTCATTTATTACAGGAAATGCTTTTGCAAAAAAACCTTCTGTGCGAAGCATCTCTTCGTCTGGTACTTGCTGTCTATTTAATACAAAAGCTGTTTCGTTTTTTGTAGCAAAGATAAAAACTCTTCTTCTTCTTTGGGCTTGTCCATAATCTGCAGCGTTAATAACTCTCCACTCGACAGTGTAATTTAAATCCCTTAAGCTAGCTAGCATGATAGAAAAATCCCTACCTCTTTGTTTGGAGGGAGACTTTAATAACCTATCAACGTTTTCTAAAAGAATATACTTAGGGTTAGTGCTTTGTGCTAGTCTTATTATCTCCCAAAACAATACTCCTTTTTTTCCTTGTATCCCTTTTTCACCACTTAAACTCCTTGCAACAGAGTAATCTTGACAAGGAAATCCTCCTACAATCATATCGATGTTGTGGTTAGTGAAAATTTTAGTATCTACGGTGCTAATGTCTTCATTAGAATGGATGCCTTTGTTTTCAAAATTCCTTGCATAACATTCAAAAGCATGTTGAGTTTTCTTGGATGGTTCCCATTGGTTCCCCCAAACTACGTTAAAGCCATTTGTAGCTTCTAGTCCTAAACGAAATCCACCAACACCTGCGAATAATTCTATCACGTTAATCATGACCGAACATCCTTTCGGTTATATATTAATATCATTATAATAAAGATTGATGAAAAGATCAATGAGTTTATTTGAGAAATGATGTTTTTGTACAATAAACCATTATAACAGAGAATCTACCTTAACATAAAAGGGACTTTAAGGTAACCAATTGTAACCGTCAATTAGAATTAAACAGTTTCTTCCTTTTATATAAAATTATGCTTAGATATTTCATACGAGTATTATCGAAAACACTAGAATAAAATTGACGCTTTTTGCTCAGTAAGGTTTTACACTTTTGCTCAATTAATCTAATACTTTAGTAGAACTTCACTTGTTAATCTGCCTCATGTTTATACTACACAAGAGACATAGGGACAGGAAGATTGTCTTACTTTCTTTTTAAATAAATCCAGTATGTAAAACTATTCGTTATTAAATAATTTCTTAAGACACGGTACCTGTCCCCGTGTCTTAAATTGATTACAATAGATGAAGAAAAATTCCCGCAAGGCACGGTGGAGGAGTTAATGCATCAACTTCTAGAAAATAGAAGGGAATTGGCTAATAATGTTATAGTGCCTTTTGATACTAAGGAGCTGCAGAGAGCTGTTGTTGGGGCTTTGATGGAGAGGGAAAATTAGGAGGAAAGCTTTCAGTTAGTCTATTGCTAACTAAAAGCTTTATATATAAACCTTAGTGATAGTTCTTCAGTTGAAAAGGATAATTAGTACATCCAAGCACTTACAGTGGTTAAATTAAACAATTAAAACTGTAAAAAAATTTAGGATAAAATGAACTATTTAGAAACTTGATAATAAGTTTCTAACAGAAGTAGCCAACTATAATGGATGTAACTGTTGGATATGATAGAAATATATAAAATTTTGTTTCATAATACTAGATTTAAGTAATTCCAAATCAACAATCCTACATTTTGTGGTAGGTAAAATTTAAGGTTATTATCTGAACGAGTATTATGTGTGTTAAAGTATGAAGTTATTTGGTATTATTTACTATATGAGAATGTTGCTTGTTATTGAATTGTCAAGATTATTTTATCGACATATACCGGTAAGTGACAGGCACAAGCACGTCAGGACATATCTAGTAAAAAGTGTTATATTTTCTATAAGTAGTTTATTCAAATATGAAAAATTGTTTGGCATAATGAGGTGGAGAAATGTTAAAGACTTTAGGTAATATTTTTAATATAGAAGAATTGAAACATATTAATCTAACTGAGGATGAGGAAGAGCTTTCGAGAATAATAGACAAATATATTACAGAGATTACTTCATTATCAAAGATGGATGATTCTCAAATAAAAGAGACTCTAAATGAATTAACTACATTAGTAAAGGACACTCCTGAATTTGATTTTTACTTAAATAATTTAAGGTATATTAAGCAATCATATTTTATTGATAAAAAGGAAGAAGAGTCAAGAATAATTGATCTAGACACAATAAAGCAATTAAGATTAGATGAACTAATAGATCTTGAAGACTTTAGCGGTAATACAAACATAGAAATTACTAATGAGAAAATTGAGGAAATGGTAAATATAAAACGTGAGGAAGAGGAAAAATGGAAGGATTATAATATAATAAGTACAATTTCTAATATAATTGGGGTACAGGAGTCAAATATCGAATACATTTCGAATCTTAGTGATTATATTTCGTTTGTAGCTAATTTAGAACCAGCAGTAAATTATGTCTCCAGAGGGCAAAAAAATTGTACATATGAATTATTACCTTCGTTACATAGAAAACATAAAAAAGATTATGAAATTCATGCAGACAAATATGAGGCTGCATTTAAGCAAAAGATCGTATTTTATGATAGGGAAATAAAGGGTATATCTAATGAAGAACTAAGAGCTGAAGGACAACATTTTGGGTTACCGACAGAATACTTGGATTTTACAGAAGCACATTTAATTTCACTACTATTCGCTATTGAAGATTACGAGTATGCAGAACAGCATTCTATCGTTTATTTTATTGATGCTTTATCGTATAATCTTGAAACTGTAGATTTAAAAGAGAAATTAATTAATTTCTCTGATTCTACTGTAGTTGAATCAGTAAGGAAATTTTCATCAAGATCTTACTTTATCAAGTTAGGTAACTCTAATGAAAGAATACATTTTCAAAAAGGGTGTTTCTTAAAAGTTTCTACACAGGATAAAGATGATTTTAAAGAAAAAATATCTAATCACGGTAAGGCGGTAATAATTAACAAGGCATCAAAAAAGAAAATTTTAAAAGAATTATTTAACTTAGGTGTTACATTTGAAAACATATACCCTGACAAAGATAATGCGGTAAAGTCAATTAATTTTCATTATAAAGAAATGCAAGGAGAAAATGATTAATTATGAATACAAGATTTAAAGAATCTATGAAAAATATAAAATCAAGTCGCCCACTAATCTCTGTTCAAGATATAGTTACTTTTATTGATAAAGGAGAAAAATATTTAAAACTTTCTATAGAGGAAATGACGGAAGAACAAGAGATGGAAATTCTACAAGGGATAGTTCTAAGTCCAGACTATCAGCGGAATTATAGGTCATCTATAAAGGAAGAAAGCTCTATTATTGAGTCATTATTAATAGGAATACCCATTCCAGAAGTATTCTTAGTTGTTTCTGGTAAAAACGATGCTCAAATTAGACATGTAATGGATGGGCAACATCGATTAAATGCAATATATAGGTACATAAATAATAAGTTTCCATTAAAGAACCTAGAGGTATTAGGAATTAATCCACAGTATGATAATAAAAAATTCTCTGAACTAGATAAGAAAGATAAGATTAAGATTCTTGGAAGTCACTTATCAATCTTGGAATTTGAAAGTTTTGAGGACCCAGAAGTTGAAATTGAATTATTTAAAAGATATAACAGGAATACTAAACCTCTAGAAATTCAAGAAATTGAAATGGCAACATATTTTTCAGAAACTAGTAAATATATTAGTAAGTTCGTTAATGTTTTAATTGAAGAAAGTGATAAAGTTAATGAAGATTTCTTTCGTATGGAAGAATCAAATTTAGAAAAATTATATAAAATATACAATATAACAAAATCTCGTACTGATAAGCAAAAAAATCATCAAGAGATATGCATAATATTTAGTGTTATAGAAATAGGACTTCAAGAGAATGTTAGAGACGGTGTGACAGCTTCGAAGAAATTTCTAGAGAGAAAGTCAAAAAAATATAAGAATAATGAAAGTGAAAATCTAGATTCCTTAAAAACAGAGTTTGAGCAATTTAATAATTTGCTTTTAAAGATATCTGAGAAAGTAGAATTTCCTTTTTCTACAGGTATGGTGTCTGATGACAAGCAACGCTTGAGTAAATTTTTAATTGGAGTATCTATAGTATTAGCAGCAATTTATTATTATTTTGAGATAGAACTCGAAAATGAGAATTTAGTAGAAGATTTAAAAAATGTTATATCCTATTCGCCAATAGCAGATATTGAGTATAAAGCATCCTCTACTAATATGAAGAACATTATGAATTACTTATTTATTAATAATGAAGTTCAGAATAAATCTTATAAATCTTTAAAAATCAAGATTGATAAATTAGATGAAATCAATTCTTTTATTCAAAGATCCCCTCATTTAGAAACACCACGGTGAACCGTATCACAAGTGATTGTAAATCGAAAATTTGAACTTATTATTTAGAAATTAGTAATTATAATCAGAAGTGAAAAATGTTAATATGTATATGCCTGCTGCGCTCAAGCGAGAGATTGGGAAGTCAAGATGGTCTACGGACGGACTGAGGGCTAAAAGTCTTTAAACACATTAATGGGGTGGTGCCTATGATGGGAACTATTGGTGAAATAGCAACTATTATCGGTTTTGTTAGCCTTATTGAGACATAGGGACAGGTTCTCTTTCCTACTAATTATTTACATAATGTCAGCGGATATGTACATCAATGATGGTGGACTAGGTGCCTTCCTTCTAGAAATAAATCCTAACTCAGAGATAATCCAATATAAAAAAGGTGCATGTGTTAAAGATGCACCTTTTTAAAATGAAGTTTTGTTGGTATCTAAGACTACTTAACTAAAAACCTACTCACCAAAACAAAAATAATCCTAAATCTCACGCTCCATCGCATCCAACTTCGACTTATATTGAGACTTAGGTAACTTAACAACCTTTTCATACTTGCACATGTAACAACTACAATTAAGATGTTGCTTCGATAGCCTACCAGGTTCTACAACCCATCTATGCTCATCTTCCTCAACAATACCCCATACTTGTTTCACTACATATAATTTGTTCCTAATCACACGATTTCGATGATGACGACGATAACGCTTAGTTCGTTCCATTCCTAACCACGTCCCTCCAGAGATAGCGCACTATCCCGTAGAGAGACTCTGGAAAAGTTACATCTCTACAGGATAGCACTCAATGACGTAGTTAATAAAATAGGAACGATGATATGCATGGAAAACATTCTATACCACTTCCTTTTGCTCTATAGTACCATAAAGTAGTTTACCATATTTGTGTATGTACTCATTTATTCAAAGAACCCATCAACTCAAAAAAATACACAGGCTCCTGAGTCTTATTCAGCTTATACCAGGACTCTAACACATCCGATGAAAACACATCTATCTTCCTCAATACCTCCACCGTAAATTCCAAAGGAGCTATCCCAGATGCAGTAACTATATTTTCATCAGATACCGCCACAGATCCCAACTCAAAAAACTCTTCTCCTTGATAGGTAGGACAAACCATTTTCGTATAGTCTAAGTTATTACTCGTATGCCTTCTAGTATCTAAATATCCCATATTCGCAAGTGCCTCAACAGCACCACAGATTGCCGCCACAATAGTGCCAACCTTCAAAGCTTCCCCAACTCTTTCCAACATAGGCTGATGAATTTCATCGCTCCAAGTAGTTCCTCCAGGCAAGAGTAAAAGATCCTTACTTTCTAGCTTACATTCATCAAGAGAGATATCTGGTTTTATGCGGAGGCCACCCATGGTAGTAATTATTTCTTTAGGAGCTCCTACAGTAACTACCTTCAGAGGTGCTACACCTTCTTTGAAATAGCGTCCTGAGTTAAGTTCCGCAATCAGATAGCCATATTCCCAGTCCGACATGGTATCAAATACATATAGAAAAGCTTTCTTTGTTTGCATCGAATAACACTCCCATCACCGTTGATAGTGCCAGTATAAAACAACTCCCCTGACAGGTAGCGTCAGGGGAGTTGTTAAACTTGATGGAAATCGATTAATTCCGTCAGAACGTCCACCAGCTTTTCCTTTAGGCTGATTGGCTCTATAACTTGAATCGATTTATTGTATGGTAAAAGTAAATAAGGTACATAGGTATGTAGGATATCTTTTTCTAGAAGAAACACGGCTTGAGTGGAAGTCAGCTCTTTTACATAATGTCCTAAAAACCAATGTTGGCATATATCCGCCAATACATTTTTATCCCCTTTAAGATCTAAAGAGATAACCTCTTCTGTATCTTCCATCGTCGGAAGGAGGCTGTCTGTAAAGTAGTCACGAGCGGAAAAATGCTCTGGTTGGGTAAACATATTTTCGGTTAGTAGTAGACGTTCGATTCGATCGACTCTAAAACTACGCATATCACTTCTAAGATGACAATATCCAATCACATACCACTTATGATTCCAGTAGAGTAGTTTGTACGGGTCCATCACTCTATCCTTTACTTGCTGTTCGCCACTTTTTCGGTACCAAATGTTTACGGAGTTCCCGTCCACTACGGCTTGCTGCAACTCTTTCAAAAAAGGTTCAATAGGGGAGGAGCTTACACGACTTATTACTTCCAGACTCGCTACATGTTGGTGTATCGTTGTTTCCTGTTCTGGGTTGGAGTAATTTCCTAGTTTAGTAACGGCCCTATCTAGTGCCTCGCCACCATAATATCCAGCTTCTTTGGCAAAAACAGCAGCGTGAAAGAGAGAAGTTTGTTCCTCAGAATCGAAAAAGAGAGGAGCATCCATAAAATTGTTCAACAATGTGTACCCACCGTTATGTCCTGGTTCTGAAATGATTGGTACGCCACTTGTGGAGATGGTATCCATATACCGATACACCGTTCGGATATTCATCTCTAGCTTTTCCGAAATTTCTTTTGCCGTCACTTTTTTACCTGAGCGAAGCATCCATAGAATTGCTAACATATTGTCCGTTTTAGGCATGTGAGTCCACCTTTTTAGGAGATTTATAAATAACTAATGCATTGCATAATGTGTCCGTTGGAAAAAATTCTTATATGATAAAATAAATCTAGTATATTACTTATTTACCCAATAATAACATTACATTATAGCGAAAGCAGGTACTAAAATGAATGGGAAAAACTTAAATAGGAATGTCTTACTAACTCTATTAATTGGTGTTCCACTATGCACGTTAACCCCTCTGCTGGGTTTACCTACAGTATGGCAATTTATTCTTTTACCAATAGGGATAGTATTATGCCTTATTGGAACAGCATCATCTATGTTAATGCTTCAACGTAAGAGGTGAACTAGATAATCTATAAAAACTTAAGAAATCAAGGGATAGGTCTACTGTATTACCTATTATTTACACTTAGATACAAGTAGTAACGTATCATATTTTTTTTTACAGTAGAAAATGGTCAGTCACTTTACCTGTTCTAGTGTCTCGGGAAAAATTATATCCAAGATAAAAACCTCTCCCATATAATCGAGAAAGGTTTAAAATTACTCCGTATTATTTTCTGAGAGCTTATTAAGCAAATCCTCATTTTTCTTCTTGAATTCTTTCGTTTCTTCCTTTAACAAAATGTATTTTACAACAATACCACTTTGATCAATATCAGCCGATATTCGGTCGCCATCTTTTATAGATTTATTGAAATCATTGAACGAAACAACTACTTTCTGCGCTTCGTTATCCGCTGAGAGAAGGGTCACTAACTGATTTTCAATAGAGTCAACGATGTATTTCTTCATCAGTACATATCACCACTTATCATACTGTATCCATTATCATCAGTTTCTAATAAGATACTACCATCATAATAAGTGGACCAAATTGTTGTATACATATTATTAAGACGCTGAACCACTTCAGAATCTGGATGACCGTATGAGTTATCACCATAAGAAAGAATAGCACTATCAGGTGTCACAGATTTTAAAAAATCAATTGATGTAGAAGTGCTAGAACCATGATGACCAACTTTTAAAATATCTGCATCTACATTATACTTTTGCATCATATCTCTCTCATTTTCCACAGTTGCATCACCTGTAAGTAAGATACTAACATCTTCGTGTATTACTTTTAGTACAACAGAAGACTCGTTTAAGTCACTACTAGCATTTGTCGAACTTAACACTTGAATAATCACATTATCATCAAAATCTACATGTTGTCCTTCTTGCGCAATTTCAAAGGAGATATTTTTTTGATCGATTAATGTCAGATAATCATTGTACGTTTGTGTAGTATGTACCTTACCACTATCTAATACCTTTTCAACAGGGAATTCACTCAGTACGTCAATTAATCCTCCGATATGGTCAGCATCTGGATGTGTACTAACCATCAAATCGATTTTTGAGACACCTCTTCTGTTAAGATGAGCAATTACTTCATCCCCAGCATAACGATGACCACCATCCACTAGCATCGTGTTACCGTTAGAGGTCTCGAGTAGAATGCTGTCTCCTTGACCGACATCAATAAAAGAGACGGCAATTTCGCCGCCTGCAATTTTCATATCTTCGTTTCTAATAATTCTAGCTAAGAATGTAGCAAATTCTGCTCGGTTTACATCATTACTTGGTTTAAATGTCCCATCAGGATATCCACCAGTAATTTTATTGTTAACTAGAACTTGAATACTGTTATAAGCCCAGTGCTTAGAAGACACATCAGAGAAAGATAAAGAACTCTTTCCAGATAGGTTATAAGCTCTTACAAGTAAAGCAGATAATTCCGCTCTTGTAATAGGTGCGTTCGGTTTGAAACTACCATCTTTATAACCACCCATTATTCCTGCCTTTTCTATAGCACCAATTGAGGAATTTGCCCAGTGTTTTGAAGAGACATCGGAGAAGGATGCTTTTGCACTGGATAAGCCTAAATGACGAGTAATAATCGTAGCTACTTCTGCACGAGTGATACTTTTTTTAACACCGAATGAACCATCGTTATAGCCACCTACAAGGGATAGATTATATAAGAAATCAATATTCGATTCTGCCCAGTGACCACCAGTGTCAGTAAAAAGTCCAGTTTGCCCAGTGCTACCTTGAGATGGTTTATATGATGGGTCGAAACCTGGTAAAGACTCACAAGCTACTCCATCACCATTTCTGTCTAACCCATGAGGATCAGACTTGGGACCTCCTTGGGATTCAAAGAATTTCTGTGCTTCTTTCCAAGTAGAGAAATCACTACAGTTCTTGTCTGCTGCCTGCGTAGTTACGCCACTTGATAGAATAAGAGCTAAAATCATAAATAATGAAAAAAAATTTTTCAACATGTACCCTCCTAATTTCAGGATATGTAAACCTATAACAGTATAAAATAATAAAAATAGGAAATAAACAGGGAATATGTGGTATGTATTATGAGAGCTAATATGTAAATCTTTCGCAAGATACTAAGCTAACATGTAATTTTACCTTTTTAGAATCAATTAGCTGAAGAGGGAGGGGAGATGTATTAGATGAAAAAGAGCCTTCAGCTAGCTTGTATGCTAACTGAAAGCTCATTAGTAAACGGTATATAAAATATAGAAACTAGTAATCAAAAGTATAGATTCACTCGTTTATTTAATTCTGCTATGAGATGATTAATCTAACCCATTCTCCTTTTTATACTCCTTAAGACGACGATACAAAGTAGCTTCCGTAATATAATCTTTCCCATTACTATCTTTACCGTATTTTTTTATTAATTCCTTAGTAGTAATGCCACCTGCTAAGTATTCTTTCACAGCCTTTTCATACATCTCGTTTCCAACTTTAGGTCGTCCAAATTTCACACCCTTTTGTCGTGCTACTTCAATAGCTGGCTTCGTTCGCTCAACAATGAAATTGCGTTCCATTTCGGAGAACATAGTAAGTAAGTGAAACATTGCCTTTGTCATAGGAGAGTCAACGCTAGTGTCGATGTCATCGTCAATTGCTTTTATCCCCACTCCTTTGGCAGCCAAATTATTCACTAAGTTCGTCACTTGTGATAAAGAGTTACCTAATCGATCGAGTTTCTTCACTACGATTACGTCACCTTTCTCCACTAAGGAAAGCAACTCCTTCAACGAAGTTCTGTCTGCATTAGAACCCGTAATCATGTCTGTATATATTTCTTCCGCATCTACACCACTCTTCAATAGTGCTGCAATCTGTATCGGTAGATCTTGTTGTTTTGTTGAAATGCGTACATATCCGTAGCTAGCCATTCTGTCATACCTCACTTTGTAAACTTTCATGGATTTTAGAATAGCATTAATTTCTTCTTTTTACTGTGGAAATAGGATATTCCTTTATTTGCTAGAGAGGAATGGTGTCAGGTAGGAAATATGGAGAGAAATTTAGTAGAATTTTCATTTTCTTATTATTAAATTTTGGTAAAATTTATTTAGGTATTACTCGTAGGAAGATTGATAGGAGGATTGAAATGCATAAATTCTATGTTGCATCCAGTTTTCAAAATAAAGAAGTAGTAAGACGTGTTAGCGATTGTTTAAAAGATAAAGGATATATTCATACATATGATTGGACGAAAAACAACAGAGCATCGTCCAATAACGATTTAAGAGAAATCGGCCAAGAAGAGAAAAAAGCGGTATTAGATGCAGATTTTTTGCTAGTCTTACTCCCAGCAGGGAAGGGAAGTCATATTGAGTTTGGAATTGCGTTAGGGCAAGGGAAAAAGATCTATCTCTATTGTGAGGATAATGAGGTAAATAACTTTGAAACGACGAGCACATTCTATCATTTACCTGAAGTAGAAATTGTCGTAGGGACGGTGGAAGAGTTAGTAGCAAAAGTAACAAACAGTGGTGTGTATAGAGTTAGCTAAAAATAGAAACATTCCACTATTTTTAATAGAAGGAGCTGATACGGGATGGACTCGATAAAAAGTGGCTTAAGAAAACTAAGCAAGAAAAATGTTTTTCTAACATTATCTGCAATCCTGCTTCTCTATATCGTATGGAATTATGAAGATATAAAGTTATATTTTCATACAGTTACTTCAGAAGGTGAGAAATATCAAAGTCTCCAACAGATTAGTAATGATTTAAATGTTGTTTATGAAGGCAGATATAAAATTGAAACAGTTGAGGAGTTTACCATTGATCAAGACTACCTTGTTACTTTATGGGATGATAGAAAAAGCGATTTGGTTAAATATTCTCACCCAGAAGGGAATAAAATACTGCAGATTACTTTTACAGATGTGAATGGAGTTAATGGCATTAATTTAATGCCTAAAGAAGTAGTAACGCGTGAAGCGGTAAGTATGCTGTATTTTTTAACCCAAAGAAAATTAATGGATAATATTAAAGTGGTCCAATTTTATTATGAACCCAACTTCGGACCGATCGCCATGGTAGGGACCGAAAGTATACTTATTCCAATAGATGAGTTTGAAAATGAGCTGTCTATTAATAAAGGAAATTCAACTGAGGAAACTTTAGCAAAGATAACATTGAGTTATTATTGATTACTGGCAGGATCTTAGCTTGAGACAGGGACCTTTCCTTACTTTCTATTTAAATAAATTCAGGGTCTAAACCTTTGCATTATTAAATATTTTTTAAGACATGGTACCTGTTCCCATGTCTTCTCCAGAGAGAGAAAGGTGGAAAAGTGAATGCGGAATAAATCGATAATAGTAAGTGTGATCATAGTATTTTCTTTCATCTCCTATTATCTCTATACCTCAAATAAATTATATGGAAATGACAAAGAATCTATCGTAAAAGTGATTCTTTCTATTGAAGGCTATGAAGATATGGAGATTGAACTTCTAGAAATTAATGATACTAAGGATGATAGAATCGTGGGATTTTTAGCGGATAATAGTCCTTCTTATATTGAGTTTAATAAAGATAACAAGGGGAATTATGTGTGGAGACATATCGAATCATCAAAAGATGAATCCTTTGGCATCTACATACTTACAAAAGAAAATCCAAAAATGATGTTCGTTACGAACTATGATAATGAAATTGCTAGGATGCAGGTAGATGTGAATGATTCCACCTTAGAACAAACCTTTACACCATATCAAGCCACCGTTAGATTCTTGGATCTGCCTAAAACAAATCAAAACAGTTACGAGTATCGTAATTATAAATATTACGATACAGACGGCAATCTTATTAGAGAAGAGTAGGTTGCGAGATACTGTATCTTTTCACATGTCTTGGTAGTCAAGGTGAAAAATAGTAAGAGGTAATTGGGCAAAATGGAGGTAGAGAAAAGTGATACACCTAATCAAAATGAACGAAAACCAATACAATAAATTCTTTGAAGAGACTGTCAAAGAGTACGCCGAAGAAAATGTAAAAGAAGGCAGATGGACATCTTCCGAAGCAATGGACCGAGCAAGGAAAGAAACACATGAGTTGCTGCCTGAAGGTATTCAGACCGAGGGGCATTATATATGTTCCATCCAACATGCAGTAAAAGGACAAGTAGGAACACTTTGGTATGCTATCAAAGAAAAAAAGGGCGAGAAAGTAGCTTTTATCTATAGTATTCAGCTAAAGGAAGCGTTTCAAGGAATGGGATATGGAAAGCAGGCTTTAACTGTATTGGAAGCGGGTCTCGTTTCTCAGAGTGTCAGCTCTATTGGATTACATGTTTTCGGTCATAATGAACGAGCATTTCAGTTATATAGAAAGATGGGGTATCTTGCGACTAGTATTAAGATGAAGAAGCAGCTGAAAGTTTAGGTAGACCTATACATTACCGCGAGACAAGTGAAAAGGTATTTCGTCTTGTTGCTTGCAGAAACACAGTACATTTCCTATTGTCTTTTATTAAATACAACCCTTATTTTCAGTTTCTTTGTGGTATAAAATGGGTATAGTGTCAGCGGTCCTCTGCCTAGTAAATTGACGAAGCACGTACCATTATTGTTTGAAGTCTTGGAGGATTATATGAATGTAAGAGATAGTAATGTCCAGAATATAAAACTTAGACCTTTAACCATAGACGATTTTTCATCCGTTTTAGAATGGAGTAAGGATGAAAAATTTTGTTTAGCAAGTAATTGGGAGTTACATAGAGATGAACAAGAAGTGAATAGCTGGTGGCAGCACTTTGTAAGTAGCCTACCTGAAGATTTTATTCGATTAGCATTGGAATTAGAAAATAAATTAATAGGTTATGTAGACTTAGCTTGTATGAAGGGAACTGAAGCCGAATTAGGTATTGCAATTGGTGATAGTTCACAATGGGGAAAAGGAATTGGTTTTAATGCTAGTATATCTATGATGGATTATGCTTCTAAGCAATTAGGTATAACAGTTTTTAATGCAGAGACACATGAGATAAATGTTCGTTCTAGAAGGATGCTAGAGAAGATAGGGTTTAGGGAAGTTAGTAGAATTGGCAGTGAGGTATATTTAGGAACAGAGAGCCAACTTATACAATATAGGTTTGAAATTTCATCCGAGACATAGGGACCGAGACATAGAGACAGGAACCTTGTATTACTTTCTTTTTAAATAAATTTAGGGTCTAAAACTTTGCGCTATTAAATAATGTTTTAAGACACGGTGCCTGTCCCCGTGTCTTAAAACATGTACATCTGCTCATCAATTCAATTCTAAGTAAACAAAAGTGGTAGACAGAGGAATAGTTCCTTTGTCTTCTAATCGTTGCCTAGAACTTTTCACCATCAAATTCTTTTCTTAAGACACGGTACCTGTCCCTGTGTCTTTATTCCCCAGTTTTTCTACTTAACGAAAAAAGATTTTCCTCCCCTATTTAAAACTATTTTCACCCTATTAACGACTAAACAAATGAACGAGCAAACAATCAGGTAGAAACGGACGAGATAACATGTTGAATAAAGAGAAAAAATGGATCAAGTTGATTCAGAAAAGAGCAGACGAACAAGCGGCGAACGAACTTGTGTCGATGTACTATTCACACATATATGCGTTTGTGTACAAGCAAACAATGAACAAAGAATTGTCTCTCGATTTGACGCAAGAAATTTTTATCAGCATGCTCCAGTCTATTCAGCATTTTGAAGGAAAGCGAGCATCCTTTAAAACATGGCTGTACAAAATAGCGACAAATCGATTGGTGGATTACTATCGCTCTAAGCACTACAAGTACGACCGAACAACTGATGACCTGGAAGTGGAGTGGGTGTCAGCGGAAGAGGACTTTACGGTGACTTTGGAGAGAAGAGAAGAGGTGGAAGAAGTAATCGCTCATATAAATGAGTTAGCTACATATCCACAACAAATTCTACGCTTAAAACTATTCGCTGACTATACGTTTGCGGAGATTGCAACTACGCTTAACGTACCTGAGTCCTCTGTAAAAACAAAATACTATACGACCGTCCGAAGATTAAAACGAACGCTAACTGGAGGATCAAAGAATGAAAAAAGAAATATGGAACATTGACTATCCAGATGAACAAATGACGAAATCACAGATTGATGAAATCGTCAGAAAAGGAGTGAAAAAACCACGCTCATTTCTTTCTACTATAAAAGAAATGTACCAGCAGGTGGGAGTACGTAATTTGTTTCATGATGCTATGGACCTCTCGTTTATCTTCATAATAGGATTTTCTCTTCTTCTAATAGGTTTGTTCTATACAGTTGAGCAAGTACATTCAATGAATGAAATGTATACGATTCTGTTTATTTCATCGCCACTGCTTTATCTAGGGATGGCTGTTTTATCTTTCGTTCGTGCAAATGAGCACCGTACATTTGAAGTGGAAATGACCTGTAAATATCACATTCTTCAATTAGCCGCATTCCGCATGCTTGTTTTTGGCATAGGAGCAATTGTATGCAACGGCTTATTCATTGTTGCTCTGTCTTATTTTCATCCAACTCTTCACACTGTAGAAGCATTATGTATTTCCATGAGCTCACTCAGTATCTTTGCCACAAGCTTTTTATACATGTCACAAAAAGTTAAAAGGAAATGGGGAAGTTATGCGTTTATTGGCGTGTGGGTAATAGGAAACATGACCGCTGTCTTCTATAGCGCAGAACTGTATACAATGTTTCTTCGACATATCCCTATGTATGCATATATGCTGATTTTCCTTCTGTTTGCGTATGGGTATGTCGAACGTCTTAAAGATATGATGTTCCATCAACCAGTGAAAGGGGTTTTGTAAATGCTAGTAGTACAGCACGTATCAAAAAACTTTGGGTCATTTCAAGCATTAAACGATGTTAACCTTGAATTTCATCATGGAGTATACGGTCTTCTTGCCCCTAATGGCGCGGGAAAAACGACGTTAATTAAAATGCTTACAACACTTTTATTTCCAACTAGTGGTGAGATACTGTACGAAGGGGAAGACATTATTAAATTAGACGAACGGTACCGAGATGTACTTGGATATTTGCCACAAGAATTCGGTTACTACAAACAGTATACGCCTACGAAGTATTTGCTTTATCTTGCAGCATTAAAAGGTTTAGACCGTAAAACAGCAACTGCAAGGGTGGAAGAACTTTTAAAATTGGTAGCCTTAGATGATGTAGCACATAAAAAGATGAAAAAATTTTCAGGTGGAATGATCCAACGTGTTGGGATTGCTCAAGCCATGTTGAACGACCCAAAGATTTTAATCTTAGATGAACCAACAGCTGGACTTGATCCAAAAGAACGAGTTCGATTTCGGAATTTAATTACAGACTTAGCACGGAACCGTATTGTCCTATTATCCACACATATAGTCTCTGATGTGGAATCTATAGCAAATGAAATCATCATGATAAAAGACAAACAGGTGTTATACAAAGATACAGTTTCAAACATTTGTCAAAAAATTAAAGGGCTTGTGTACGAAACGGAAGTGGCGTTTGATGAAATAGCTACTTTTCGGAAAGCGTATTTCTCTTTATCAGAAAAACAAGAAAATGGGAACATGTATGTGCGCTTCTTAACGCACGAACCGGCACATAAGCATTGGAAAGCAGTAACTCCAAACTTAGAAGATGTGTTTCTTCACCTTTATCAAGACGAAGCGGTACAGGTATGATTACGCTGCTAGAGGTAAAGAAAATTGTAGCGTCCCCGATTGTGTGGATTCTCTTACTTCTATTTACTGCCTTTAATAGTTATCAAATATACATGCATGCCCCAATGAAAGATAATATGCATCTAGTAAATGCTATTATCGACGAGCATGGGACTGTAATGGACGAGCAAGGACAAGCCAACTTAAAAGCAGATTATCTGGAAGAGATGCAAGCTTGGAATGAACTGTCAAAAAAGAAACAGGGACAAACCTATGCCACAATGCAAGATTTCTTTCAAGCTGAAAACTACTATTCTATTATGGATAATAATGTATATTCCGAAAAAGAAATGGTATATGCCAGTAATCTAGCAGTGAAAGAAACCTATGTTTTGGAGGCAGAAGAAATTGTACAGAGATATCACAATATCAATGTAGAAGATCTAGCAACAAACTATATTCGGCTGTTTAGATTGAGTGGAGAAGCAGCTGAAGTTGTGAAAAAGCATTACCATTCGTTTCAACCACGATTTGATGAACTAAAGCAGAATGACGAGTATCTCTCCCTTTTTTTTAATGGAAAAGCATACGAGACTCATAGCTTCTTGTTTAGAAGCCTCTTCCTTTCTGTGATGATTGAAGCGGCACTCTTAATTGCACTGGTAACTTCCTTTATTGTGAACTATGAATTTGATCAACGGACAGCGCTTGTTACGTATTCGACTAAACGAGGTAGACAGATTGTAAAAAATAAATTAAACGCTGCTATTATTGCATCTATGACAATGGTTGCTTTCCTTTTAAGTAGTACACTGTTCACGTATTTTCTTGTATTTGATTATTCCAGACTGTGGCACGTTCCGATATCTTCAGGTTTTTTAACAGAATCCAACAATATGGCATTTATGAGCTGGTGGAAATTATCATTTCTTCAGTATGTTTTATTAAGTTGTGGGCTTGTATTTGTAACTCTATTTCTCGTTACATTGATGATATTTGTGTTATCAATGTGGATTCGTAATAGCTACGTGGTATTTTTTCTTTTTTTCATTATCGCTGGACTGTTTATTCTTTTACCAGGGGAGATACCAAGAAATAGCGAGTGGATTATTTATGCGCATTATACGCCTTTTTCACTTATGCTGGGGGTGAAATATTGGTGGATGGAAAGCGGAGCATTTACGACGTACAAATATTATGAACTTGTAACCGTTAGCGTGTGGTTTGTGTTATTTGCCACAACAAGTCTATTCTGCATAAAACGTTTTTATCAACAAAATTTATCATAAGGAAGCGAAAAAATGATCATTTGGAATGAGTTAAAAAAGATATTCACGTTTAAAACAATTATTCTTTTAAGTCTTGTTACGTTTGTATTCTATCATTTGTTTATCCTGTTTGATATTGACTATTTTCCAAATGGTCGTCCTGCAACAGATGAATTTAAAGTCGTGAAACAAATGATTGATGAGTATGGAGAATACATGGATGAAGCGGAATTTAGTCACTTTAAGGATATATATAATCGACAAAAGCAAGAAGCGGAAATGTACATAGGTGCACAAAAAGAGTTAGTAGATGCAGGAGTGGATACCTACGAAAAATTTAAAGCGTATGATATAAGCAACCAAACCGTAAATAATGTTCGAGACCGCATTTTTCATGAAGAAGGAGTGGATGTTTTTTGGGAACTACAAGCAAGAGAGGGGATTATAGAGCGCTATGAACATCCAGAATATGTAGGTGATGCGATATTAATGGAAGAGCAGCAAAATCGCATAGATGAGTTACGACAAACCAAGCAATATACCTCGACAATGAGCTGGATTGTATTTGAAAACTACAACAATCTCATCGGAAATGTCGCCTTGCTTATTTTCTTAAGTATCATGATTGTGGTCACCCCACTGTATTTACAAGATCGAAAAAATAAAGTAATGCTCCTTCAATATACGTCAAAGCTAGGAAGAAGATTGTTCTCCCACAAATTCGTGGCAGCATTAATCGCAACGACAGCTGTCCTCCTGTTACAGATGCTGTTGTTTTTTTCACTATATAAAGGAAACGGAACATTCATGTTTCTACCGTTACAAATAAATTCTATCTTCAACTATATAATATCTTGGTACGACCTAACGTTTTTACATTACATCATTTTAACCATTATCGGGATTTATGTGATTGGGATCTCTATATTATTAATGGTAGCTTATATTTCAAGTATGACGCCAAACTACATGACGAACATCGGTAGTCAAATTCCTTTAATGTTTCTACTAATCATTTTTGGAGTAGATTACTTTGTCAGAAACATAACAAGTTTGTATTTACCACAACTCCTTTGGCCTATCCTATTAATCTGTTTTATAGGGGTAGCAGCTACTTTATTTATCGTTAAAGTGAAAAGAGAGCGAGTAAGAGATGTCCTATGAGGAACGAATGATACATACTTGTTATGATATTGATAAAACAGCTAAACTACTAATTCTACAGTAGTTTAGCTGTTTTTTTGTAAAGGAAGACAAGCAAACTGGAGACATAGGGACAGGTTCACTGTCTTACTAATTATTAACATAATAGCAGCAGTTCCAATATCCTATTTTTTGTTGATATAGTAATTGTACGCTTCAATTTCCCTGTGTCTCTATTAAACTCTTTTGTGGAAAATTTAAGAACTAGTAGTTTTTATCTACGGTAATTATAATTTAGAAAATACAACTTTAGGAGATACAATATGTGGTTAAAGGTACTTTTAGCTTTGTTTGCAACATTAGGTTATTGGCTTATGTATTTTTCTGTTTTTGGAAAGAAAAAGCAAATTGACGATATGGAAGGCGGAGGTATTTCTTTTAGTTTCTTTGAACTAGTATTCGATATGATTTTAAACTTTTCACCTACAATGGTAAAAAGAATACTTTTGTTCCTTATTGGATTATTACTTGCTGTAAGCTCTACGTTTGGTTTAATTTTTGCATAATAAATAGTGCCTGTCACAACCCGAAAAATCTTGTTCCACAGAATGTTTCACAACTTTTGTTTCCAGTTAGGAGACAGCAAGACAGATACCTTGTCTGCCGCTATCCCGTAACATACTTCTTCCAACCTATGCTTGTCCAAATAGAAACAGGATGGTTCAAGAACCATTCAGTAAGAAAAAGAAACTCCTCCTCGCAGTGGAGGAGTTTGACTAAACATCAACCACGACTAATTTCGTCATTTAATTTCTTTGGTTTGAAGGAAGTAGAAGAAAATTTGTTAGTGTAGACCGAGAAAAAGAGAGGTATCTTGCTCTACAATCTATTTCCATTTACACACAAGTTGATTAGATTGTAGGTTGTTACCTAATGAGAAAGTCAAATGTAAAATATTCTCTTCGAAAAAGCTATGTACTAGATAAACCAAAACAGATCAAGTTGCCGATCTGTTTTGGTTTTTTTATAGAAATCAAAATAAAGATGCTACAAGATTACTTCATGAATACATCTTGTAAATGTTTTTTCAGTTCGCTTCTATATTTTTCGATATCTGGATTTGCCACTACGTCGTGAGCACCAAATGTTTTTAGAGGTACCATGTTTACATAGCGTTGCATGTGATGTAAGTGTGCAATAGCATCCTCGATATCTTTACCTTGTAGGAAGGAGCCCTCATTAGTATCATTAAAGGCCGTTTCTGGTGCATTCCATGTAGTGGAAAACATATATTTTTTCCCTTCCATCAATCCACCGTCTCCGTATTGGTTTATAGCAGGTCCAAAGAACACTCCGTATGCATAGACTTGGTCAATATATTTTTTCATTGCAGCAGGGAGAGAGAACCAATAAATTGGTGTTTGGAAAATTACAACGTCTGCCCATTGGAATTTTTCTTGCTCTTTTTTAACATCATATCCTTCTTCTACAATCGTTGTTTTTACTTCAAATTTATCGGAAAGAGTCGATACAATGTCCTCGAACAATGTCTTATTTAACTGACCTTTCGCGAAATCATAGTACTCATGTCCATTAATTACTAAAATGTTTTTCAACGTGTGGTACCTCCATAGTTTTATTGTTCGACAACTATCGAATCTTTATGATCATAGCACCATTACAAAAATTCCTCAACAAATATGCTGTTCTTTCTTTTTTTAAAAAGAGAATAAAAAAGAGCATGTGTAATTCCTACACATGCTCTAGATATCTTCTTCTTTCACAGCAAAAACAGATGGAAGTAGGTTAGGGAACTTCTCATCTATTTCAGCTTTTCGTAACGAATAAATATGTTCCTTTCCCTGAATTCTCCCTTCAATTAAACCTGCTTCTCGGAGTACTTTTATATGGTGTGATACGGTTGATTTTTTCAGCATTAATTCTATCGAATAGGCAGTACAATTATTCGATCCACTTTCAAAAAGACAGCGAATAATCTTGATACGGTTTGGTTCGCTCAAAGCTTGAAGTACTTTTGTATACGGTATAGATTCCATTGGTGGATGATAAAGTGATTTCATACCTTCATTTTATCTATCTTTACTAGTTTATTCAACTCGTTCGTTTTTAAGATTGGTGTGGAAAGTCGTGACAACGCCCTAGCAAACAGTACATGACTTGTACATATATTCAGTTGATAAAGCATGAAAAAAGCCCGAAACACTAGTGCTCCGAGCTTTTTTCGCGTTTCTTAGTAAATTTATCTTTCCAGTAACGTGGCAAGAAGAATCTTCTCATCTTTCCTGCTACTTCTTTTCCCACCAAAATCGCACCGATCCAGAAGAAGATTTCGGCAACCAACAAGCTTAGAGAGATGCCGAGCGCTTTCTGGTGATTAGTCAGAGGGAGAAAAGGGATCACGACAAGGAGAATCCATAAGACAGTGGATAAAACGATTAGCGTGATACCCGTTCGATACAAATACTTTTTCCAGTTATTTTTCAACGAATACGTCCACCTCTTTCTACTTCATACTGTCTGAAAATGCCTGCGAATTCATCATGCTATTCCAGCCGGACTTCAGCATCTTACTTAATAACCAGCCACGAATACCGACGAAGCCAGTGTGAGACAAGGTTAGGTAAGTACCGCCGTCCCTTGATTCTAATGTCCACTCTACGATTGTCGGTGTTTTCATCCATGCACCGCCAAATTCATAGCGGAGTTTGTATGGTGTCGTTGCTTCTACCAAGCGACAGATCATTTTCCCATCCCAAAATGGGTTACTTTTTGAGATGAAATGAAACACTTCACCTGTAGGAAGTTTATCTAAATCTTCTTTTAGATCATGAGGAGAGAACCAAGCGGCTAGAGCTTCTTTGTTCGTTAGTGCGAACCATACCTGTTCAATGGATTGATTATATTGCCTTGTAAGTATTATTTCAGTAGTCATGTTTATTTCTCCTTTTCCATGGTCGATAAGTAATCGTCTAGTGCGTTTAATTTTTGTTCCCAGAACGGTTCAAATTGAGATAGCCATTCGAAAGCAGTTGAAAGAGGCTCTGGTGATAAATGAAAAATTGTTTGACGCCCTTGCTTTTCTTTCGTGACGAGTCCAGCATCTAGTAGCACTTGCAAGTGTTTCACAACGGCTGTTCGACTGGTGTTAAAATGTTCACAGATGGATACAATGGGCTCGCTCGATTGCATCAGTAATTGTAAAAGTTGTCTGCGAGTCGGATCTCCTAGCGCATGAAACAAATCGGGTTGTTTAGTTGTAGCCATACCAATCCCTCCTAAACTTAATGTATAACCAAATGGTGTTACTTTCAATGGTTTTTTACAAATAGATACTAGAAATAATCTTCCTTTTCCTTTTTGGATAACTAAACTAGTAACTGTAGCTCGTAGGAAAGACTAAAAGGTTAAAGGAGTTTGAAACGGTTCTGTGGAAAATAGTACAAAGAAAAAAACGAAGATAGGCGGGAACAACATGAATATCGTAAAACAAATAGAAGAATTAAACTTTGCTCTTCTACAATCATTTTCAAATAGACAAGACCAACCGTGGGGAGTGTTGTTTTGGAATGAGCATCAACCAGACTATTATAATGCCAATCATGCTCATGTGAGTGAACCACCGCTGCAGCCAGAATACGTAATCGATGAGGTCATTTCATTTTATGAAAAAATGACTGTGACTCCAAGATTTTATTTATATAACATGGAGTCTCTGACAACATTTATCCATGCGTTAAAAGAGAAGGGGTTTCAAGTAGAAGAGTTTCCAGAGCCCGTTCAACTATGGGATGGAGTCCTTACCTCGTTGCCAGAAAATCAAGCTGTCACTCTTGAAAAGGTAACAGCTACGAATTATCTGGATGCCGTAGAGGTGGAGTGTCAGATAGAGGAATTCGGAGGACGAGCAGTTCGCGAAAAGGCGTTTGAAACAGAATTTAACGATTCGCGATATACACATTATTTACTGAAGTATAACGGAGTTCCTTGTTCTACAGCATGTTTATTTGTACATGGAGATCAAGGGCGAGTAGAAAGTGTCGCGACGATCGAAGCCTATAGAGGAAAAGGGTTAATAGGCTTTTTGCTACAGCATATTCAAGAAGAAGCCCAAAAGCTACAACTTCAAAAACTATGGGTTCATCCGATTACGGAACGAGTGGAAAAGGTATATAGTCGCTATGGCTTTACTACCATTCTTACTTTACAAACTGGACATGCTTTCTTAGGTGGGAAGGGAATAAAGGAGATACAAGGAAGATAAAAGGGGGATTATCATGTCTCTGACAATAGTAAGCAAATTAGCCTCTCAGCAAGGTCGGAATGATGAGGTACCGAATATTGAGCTGGCGCACGAATTAGCTAAGGAAGAGGACAGAGAAGCAATCCAGGATCTCATCCAGCTTCTCTCTAGTAAGGAGAAAAAGATTCAAAACGATTGTATAAAAGTTGTTTATGAAATTGGTGCAGTAAAACCAGAGTTGATATGTGAGTATGCAGTGGTGTTTATCGAGTTGTTAAGAAGTCGCAATAACCGCTTAGTGTGGGGCAGTATGTCAGCACTGGCGACGATTGCGGAAGTAGCTTCTGAAACGCTGATGTTACACGTAGACGTCCTAAAAAGCGTGATGAAAACCGGATCGGTAATCACAGTTGATAAAGGGGTTCTTACCCTAGCAAAATTAGCAGCCGTTAAGGAAGAAAACAATCAAATCATTTTCCCTTTTTTACTTCAACACTTGGAAACATGTCGTCCGAAAGAAATCCCTCAGCATGCAGAAAGTACGTTAATTGCAGTAACAGAGGATAACAAAGAGGAGTTTCTACACGTGTTACGCCTAAGAGAAGAATACCTTTCCCCCCCTCAGTTGAAAAGAGTGAAAAAAGTTTATAAAACAGTTACTAGTATCTAACTACGGAGAGGGCATTTTATCACGAATTCATTTGTCACAAATATTCTTACAATAACCAGTAAGGACGCGAAAATTGTCCTAATATGTTCTTTCACCTCAAAAGAATATTAAGCCTAATGAAAAATATATATTTAGTGGTAGAAAAAAGATGATGAAGTGGGGGAGTTCTTGATGGCAAAGTCAGAAAAAGTGTATAAAGTGCCGACTGGTTCAAAGAGTGCAATAGGGTTTGGTTCCGTTTTAGCCATAACCATTTCGTGGAGCCTACATAAATCTATTCTTTGGGCTATCCTTCATGGTGTGTTTAGTTGGTTTTATGTTATTTACTATGCGTTTACTAGATAACGTGTAAAGTTATAAATGAAATTCTTTATAATTAACAGAGCCAAAATGCAAAGCCTAGTTTCTCCTTATCAAAAGAGAAGCTAGGCTTTTCGTTTTAACTGTCCTATTGTTACGATTAAGATTCAAAATCAGCTTGTATAATAGTTTGTAATGCTTTTTTTAGTTCGTCTTTTTCTTCATCTGATAATTTTTTTAGAACCAAATTATTCAAGTGATTTGTTGCTGCTTCCACATCTACTTTCATTTCATAAGATTTTGGTGTAGCCATTACTAAAACATTTCTACGATTAGTCGGGTCTATTGAACGTTCTATTAGATCAGCTTTTTGCATTTTGTCTAAGATTCCTGATATAGTTGGTGCTTCTAGATGAACCATCGCTCCAATTTGTTTAGGAGATAATTGTCCTTCTTTCCACAAACAATTCAACACACCATATTGTGCGGGAGTTACACCATGTTCCTCTAATAGTTTGCTAAAATATTTAAACACTTTATTCTGACTTACACTTAGTAAAAAATTCATACATTCTTTTAATTCCATAAAATCTCCTCCAATTGACAACTCCTATAATAACATGTTAGTTTTTGTTACAAAATACTTTTGCACCAAAAGTGTTTTGTTGCAAATCAAAGGAGCGGATATTGATGAATACATTCAAGGCGATTGTGTTAAAAGAAGACCAGGACCAAGTAGTGTATGATTTAGAAAATGTTACCCTTAACAGTCTCTCTGAGGGGGAAGTCTTGATTAAGGTAGCCTATTCTTCTATAAATTATAAAGACATGCTTGCTGTCCAAAAAAATGGTGGTGTCATTCGACATTATCCTATGATACCTGGTATTGATTTGAGTGGTACCGTTGTTCATTCATCTGATCATAGATACTCGGAAGGGCAGAACATTCTCGTAACAGGATTTGATATGGGGATGAGCCATACTGGAGGGTATGCAGAATATGCTAGAGTACCAGCGGATTGGATTGTTCCTTTACCAGACAACTTAACCCTTAAAGATGCAATGGTTTTTGGTACAGCAGGCTTTACTGCAGCGTTATCCATCATGTCACTAGAAAATAACGGGATGAGCATTCCTAACAATCCAAGAATATTAGTGACTGGTTCCACTGGTGGAGTCGGAAGTATTGCGCTCCAAATCCTTTCAAAAATTGGTTATAAAAATATATCTGCATTGGTTCGAAAAGATCATCAAGAAGAGGTAGCGAAATCTTTAGGAGCAACAGATGTTGTTTTTGCAAGTGAGTTAGGAGAACAGACCAAACCACTCAATAAACAAAAATATGATTTTGTATTAGATACGGTTGGAGGAGATATTGCCTCTACGTTAATTCCACAGATTGCTTATGGTGGAAGTATGAGTATGTGCGGAAATGCGGGCGGGATGAAGCTTACTACCACAGTGCTGCCCTTCATTCTAAGAGGAATTAATCTTTTAGGAATTGATTCCGTTAACATCCCAATTCATGATCGTAAGGGGATGTGGGATAAGATTGCGAACGAGTGGAATATTTCTAAAACTTCTCTCATTAATGAAATTACACTAAGTGATGTACCTGCTACCATGGAAGTGGTGAAAAATGGTCAGCATTTAGGAAGATCGATTATTAAGGTGTAAGCATGGACTGGTATTGAGTTTTTATAGGATTAAAATAAGATGCTTAGCACAATCCAAAAAAAATCAAAGTTAGTAGAATCTTAATCTATATTGCGAAATGGTAAGGGTGCACACAAAAAGTGTATAATTCTCACTACCTTTATTGGTGCACCTTACTTTTGCCTTACTATTATCTAGTCTGATGTTTCTTCGCAAAAGAAACAACCAGTTTACCAACGAAACCAATGAGCAAATAAACAGGGAAAGAATAGACATACTCCCAATTGATTGTCTCGTATATACCTAACATAGTAAAAAGAGGTTGTCCGATAAAGCTACCTAATAATCCAAAAATAATCACGGCGATGGAATAAGGTAACCATCTAGTGAAGTATTGATACAGTAACATATACGTTATGGGGATAAATGTTAAGTCAAGTAGATTGAAGGTCTTAACCAAGCTGAATAACTGATTGGGAAAACCCCAAAGCACCAATTCAATCCCTATGCTATTTAACAAGGTAGAAACAATACCTACAACAGTACCTAAGAAACATACCTCCATTAATCTACTCTTATCTACTAACTTCCACCAAATAAACCATAATCCAATTACTATGATTAGTAATATCCACCACTGTGGTGTAAAGAGCGTGTTCTCTTTCCAATTGGAATAAACAATAGAGAACAATTCCCGTCTTAATTCAATAATCTCCTCCATAAATACCACCTTTCTCTAAAGCTATAGCTCTACTCTTGCCAAAGTATAGACTGGATATACAAGCATCCTAGTTTGAAAAAGTGTGAAAGATGATTTGAGATTCATTAACAGGTTTTATCTTTTCAAAGAGCCAATTATTTTTTTTTTGAGAGCGATCTTTTATTTATTTCTAGGTGCAGATAATTAAAGAGGTAAATGTAAGGAAGGGTAAATGGATTAATATGTACAAAGACAATTAGTATTGGAAGAAAGGATAGTAGTAGTGAAGTAAATAGGCCAGAGGGATAAGACATGTACATCTGTTTCTCCCTCTGGCCCATTTGAATTTTCATTTAGAATAAACTCTTACTGCCCAAACCAAGTCTTATGTTGTTGAATTACATCATCATGTTCTTGATCCCAGTAATCAACCGAGTAGGAATAATCATAGTTCATGATGCAACGGATGCCACTACCTTGTGGATCGTGTCCTAAACCATAGTTATGAGAGAATTCGTGTTGTGCAGCATGCCACGTATTTTCTGCACCTTGGTCAAGGTTAACGCTTATTGCTGAACCATTTGGGGCATAAGGGTATACATAAGCAATACCACCAGAATTAAACTTCGCATCACGTGTGAATCCTACAACGAAATCATACCCTCTACCGTTCCAATCTCTGTCTAGATCCTGTAGTATTTCAGATGCATTATTACCTTGAGAAGACCACTCAGCCACAGCTTTAATTTCAAAGTCAATTCCATGATCACGAATAAATGCATCATCTGCTCGTTCCACAATATTCTGTGTGAAAGTCTGCCAATCAGGACGAGCAGCACGGTATTCTTCATCAACAGCGATTAACACTGTCACTACACGGTTTCCTGTTGGTTCTGTTGGAGGAGTAGTTCCACCGCCGGATCCAGAATCGTCACCATTACGGAACCAGTCAAAGATTCCAAATAATTCTTCTGAGTCATCACTATGTTTATGTAGATTTTTTTCCTCTTTTTTTGCTTCTTTTTCTTCTTGCTTAGACTCTTTATCTTTCATGTCTTTGTTTTCTTTTATAACCTTATCGCCCTTCTTGTTACCATTGCCATCTAAAATCTCGACTTCTGTAGTTGCTTCTACAATCGAAGCTGTAGAAAACGTTTCTTCTCCTTTAATAGATGCCTTTGGTAATTCGTGTCCTATTTCCACTACATTACCTAGTGAATCTACGCCAGTTGTCACTTCGGATGCACTCATCTGAGCGGGTAATACAGTTAACGCAGTAATAATGGATAATGATAAAAGTCCTTTTCTTTTCACTTGTATGTACCTCCATTTTTTGGTTTGCCTGTCTAGGCATCTACTAAACTATCATAAGTAAGTAGAAAATACTGGAGGTCATAAGTCTTAAATTTATGTCGAACGTGGTCATATAGACTCATTTTTTGTAAAGTGTTCGTTACAGGGATTTAAAGATTTGGTAATACGACTATCTACCGAATGCGTGTCTTCTAATACGTATGTTTGTAAAGTCAGATTTGTTGGCAAACTTTTAACTAGAGATTAAAATACAAAACAGGTACTTATATGAAGTGATGCAGCTTAATTACGGAGGAAAATAGCATGGCATATGTAGCAATAGCAATTATTTTACTTATTGCTGGTATTATCTTGTTCGTTAACACATTCCCAGCATTCGGTGGGGATCCAAGCAAAGAACAAAAACAAGCGTTCGAAAAGCTACCTAACTACAAAAACGGAAAGTTTCACAACTCCGTAGCTACTAATATGAAAATGACTACAGCTGAAATACTGTCATTTATCAAAGATTCTAGGAACAAAACAATGGAACGAACTCCGAAAGAACAACTGGAAATGAGGAAAGTGGATTGGGAGAAGATTAAAAGCGAAGAGGACAGTATCACTTGGTTCGGACATTCTGCTTTTTTGCTTAGTATCAATAATAAAAAACTACTCATCGACCCAATGCTTGGACCAACAGCTTCCCCGGTATCTTTCATTGGCAGTAAGCGATACAGCCAAGATATTCTTCACATCATTGAAGAAATGCCATTAATCGATGCTGTGCTTTTGACACATGACCACTACGATCATCTAGATTATCCGTCTATTAAACGCCTAAAGAACAAAGTAAAACACTTCTTTGTCCCACTTGGTGTCGGATCTCATTTAATCAGATGGGGTGTTCCATCTCATGAAATCACCGAATTAAACTGGTGGGAAGAAGTAAATTTCGAAGGTTTAACATTAGCTCTTACGCCTTCTAAACACTTCTCTGGAAGAAGAGGATGGAATCGCGACTCCACGTTGTGGGGCGGCTGGGTGATCCTTGGAGAGAAGACGCGTTTTTATACGAGTGGTGATGGTGGCTATGACGATCATTTTAAACAAGTTGGAGATACATACGGTCCGTTTACCTTTACGATGATGGAAGGTGGGCAATACGATGATCGATGGTCGTGGGTACATATGAGACCAGAAGAATCTGTGCAAGCGCATTTGGATGTGAAAGGGAAAACGATGATGCTGATTCATTGGGCTGCGTTTACGTTGTCATACCACAGTTGGACGGATCCAATTGAGCGAGCGATTCTTAAGGCTAACGAAGAAGGAGTGGAGTTAGTAATTCCTCTGCTTGGGGAGACGGTATTATTGAGAGAAGAAAGATTTAGTGAAGTTTATGATTGGTGGAGAGCTAAAAGAAAATAAGGATGATGAAATGCTCCTAATGCTAGGAGCATTTTTTTAGTGGTTGGAGGCACTACTTTTTCCTTAAAATCTAGTAGTGATTCTTCATACCTATAACCTAGTAGAATGACGTAAAAATTAGAAATTTTCCCAATACCATTTTCCTATATTTAGTACTATAGTAATAATATACCTGGTACCGGTGTCGTGCTTTTCTGTTAATTTTCCTAGATATGTAAGTGTAGATAAAAGGTATATAGTTACATTTATCTATCTGCTCACAAATAATAATAGGGGTGATAGGAGCATGAAATTAAAAAGCATATTGTTCATGAGTGTTTCTTTAATAGTAATGTTATTTTTTTCTGGGTGTAACAATGGAAACAACCAGGAGGAGATAAATAAGATTCAACAGATAGCATATAGCAGTCTATCTGCTCAAGAGAAGGAAGAAGTAGTTGATAAAGAAAAGGCAGAGATAAATAGGATAGAAGATTTACCTGATAATACCTATGTTGTCTTACCTAAGTATAGTAAAGATCATCTATATTCCGTTACATTTAAGAGCAGTAACCCAGAATTAGGAGACATCATACTGTTTGTAGACATCTTCCATGAAAAAACTATCGGTTATATCATAAGAAAATAGTTCTCTTAAAAGTGTTATTAGATCCTTCTAAATACTATATTAATAGGCTGAAACTAACCTAAAAGAGGTGTGAGTTATATTGAAAAAGAAAAAATACAACAAATTTGCTTTACTTTCTATAATTGTCCTTCTTGCAAGTCTTGTAGTGGAAGTCCCAACTTCTCTTGCATACGTAAAAAATGGTTCAAAGTGGTCGAATCCAACTTCTTTACAATATTATGTGGATAGTTCAACACTGTATGCTGGGAATGAACATTACGCAACATGGGGAGCAACGGCATGGAATAGTGCAACGGAAGTAGAAGTTTCACGCACATATTCTTCAAGTGATAATGGAAGATTGACGACTATCGTCACATCTACTACCGATTTAGGTGCATATTATGCTGAAGCATTTAGATACAATTCAAGTGGGTCGCGATGTGTACAACCTACTATATGTACAGTTGTTAGGGGAAAGATTGTTATTAATAATGTAGATTTTAAGAAACTATCATCTACAGGAGTTAGAAGACATGAGACGATGACTCATGAGATGGGGCATATACTTGGACTTGGTCATGAAGATTCAAGCGGAGTTTTTAGCATTATGCTCAGTGGCGGTGCAGGTTTTATTGATCGAAAGAGTCCTACAACGGATGATTTTAAAGGAATCAGTGCTGTTTATTAATTAAAGGGAGCTTATGAATATGTATAAAGTGATTGCTGGATTATTTAGTGTAATTGTCATTATATTTGCCGTTACTACTATTAGTAACCAATTGGTTTCAGGAGAAGATAGTCTAAAAGTAGAAAAGTATCAAGAATTAACTTCACATGTGAAATTTGTGAAGATTTATGAGGATTTTAAAGAAATTGAATTAGATTCAAAACTTGTTGTAATAGGAAAGAAGATTGGTAGTGAGCCTGTATTTATCAAGGATGACTCGGGAGAAACTGCAATTTATTACACTTTATCAGACTTTTCTGTAGAAAAAGTATTGAAGAATGAAACAGGAAATGAAGTGAAGAAAAAAAGTGAAATAACCATTATGGAAAATGCAGCGATTGATGAAGTAAATAAGATTTCTTATAGTGTCGAAGGGTATAAGTTAATGAAAGATAACAAGAGGTATATTTTATTCTTAACACCTAACCGTACAGAAGAAGGCGTATATAATGCTGTGGGTGTAGTGCATGGGAAGTATGCGTTTGAAAAAAATAAGTCAGCAAGAGATGAGCAATTTGATAAAGATACCGAGAACTATGAAGATGAACTGAAAAATGTAAATAAAAAGGTTTATAGTGAAATAGAAGAAAAGTATAAAGTAGAGTTAAATTAAACCCAATACAGAAAAGTAGGAGCAGAAAAATAAGAAATTTTCTGCTCCTGCTTTTTTTATGTCTCAAATCCAACTACTCATTCCCAGGTACCAAAACCAACCTCTTCGCATCATCACGGTATCCATCACTCATCAACGTCTTATGATACGCACCACTAGTCCAATCCTCCATCTGATCATGATACCAAGGACTCATCACATGACCCGACTGACCCGGTCCCACCACATTGTAGCTCTCTAATGGATTCTTCATATCCACAACGGTTCGCCAAGACGCTCCGTGGTTCACTTTTCCCGTTTCGCTCTTCCAACCAGCGGCACCAACCGTCACTCGGCTACCTCGCATTGGGATAGATCCTTCTTTGTTGAAAAGGAGATGTAAAGGTTTTACCGAAGACAGTGGGTGATCAAAGCTGACAGCATGTACCTCGCCCCATTTCCACTTGATTGGGTTTTCTCCTTGGAACTTGCTTGCTCTGGTGACGGCATTTTGGAAAGATTCTTGAAGGACACTCGGTAAACCACCGTTTTCCTTTATCCAAATCACCTCATCACCTTGATGAGCCTTTCGTAACAATTGGTCAACCACTTGAGCTTTTCCTGTAAAAAGATCTAACATCTCGTCACTAATCTCTTCTTTAAATAAAACGTTCGCTATTTCTTCCATCCAGAAATGGAAGAGGAGAGGAGCAGCTAGTTCTGTATCATCCGTATAATTCCAATTCTCCAAGGTTTTCAATGCTTCTTTATCTATTTCACTAAATGGGTACGTATCTAGATGCTCTAGTAAAATCGGCGTAAACTCTTCTGCTTGAAGATTATAATGATCGAACTGCAACTTCATCATATCGTCCGCATTTAGTTTTTCTTTTGACTCTAACACATCCACAATTCGTTGCTGACGATACGGCTGTGCCCAAATATTCGAAATGTGGTATGGATACTCATCACCAACAATTTTATTATTGGCCGTGGCAATATAACCACTGTCCGGATTCACAATCGTAGGCAGCTCTTCCCAAGGAACATAGCCGTCCCACTCATATTCATCCGTCCACCCTGGCACCGGAAGAACACTATCGCCTTTTTTACGAATAGGAATCAATCCATTCGCACGATACGCAATTGTTCCATCTGTAGAAGCAAAGACAAAATTCTGTGCTGGCGTATGGAAATACGTTAGTGCTTCTTTAAACTCATCCCAATTCGTCGCTTTGCTAAATCGCAACACAGCTTCTAGTTCCGTAGAAGGCTCAAGAGCCGTCCACTTCATCGAAAGCGCCGTATCTGCTTCTTCGTAATGAGCAAATTCCGAAAGGATAGGACCGTGTCTAGTGATAACGACTTCATAATTCACAGGCTCATCGTCTTTTATCGCAATCGTTTCTTCTATTACTTCAGCAGGCTCCCACGTGTCGTTGTACAAAAACTCATGCTTGTTTTCTGGATTACGCTTTTCAATATAAAGATCCTGTACATCTGGACCAACGTTCGTCACGCCCCAAGAAATCGTTTCGTTACGTCCAAGGATAATTCCCGGAATACCTGCGAAAATAACGCCACTCACATTGATTTCAGGAGATTGCAAATGTGTTTCATACCAAATAGCAGGAGTAGCTAAACCAAGGTGAGGATCATCCGCTAAGATCGGAAAGCCAGATTCCGACTTATCTCCACTAACCACCCAGTTGTTGCTTCCGTTAAACTCATGAGGGATGACCGCGCTAGCAAAGCTTTTCTCGATATCAATAGTGGCATCCTTTACCGCTTGGATCACGGTAGGACCGTCTTTTGGATAACTAGGAAACAATTCTAAAGCTTTGTCTTCTGAGAAAGCTTGAAGTAGGTAATGACGGAAAGCTTGTCCTTCCCAATGTCCACCAAGGTCAAATGCCATGTACTTTCCTATCGTTAAAGAATCTAGCTCTGTCCATTCGGTAGGTTCATAGCCTAAAATCGTAAACTCAATTGGTAGTTTGTTAGCGACTTTGGCTTCTTGTATATATTGATTCACGCCTTCTGCATAGGAAACAAGAGCGCTTTTCGCTTCTTCTGAATAAAGGGTCATCGACTTCTCTGCGGCTCTTCGCAATCCTAGGGTCCTGAAAAATTTATCGCGGTCGAGCGCTTGTTTCCCAACCACCTCACTCAACATGCCGGAAGCTTGTCTTCTACTTAAATCCATCTGAAAAAGTCGATCTTGTGCTGTGACATACCCTTGCGCTAGGAACAGATCATGCTGGTTTTTGGCCTCGATGTGCGGAGTGCCAGCTGCATCACGATAAACGCTTACTTCATCTAGTAAACCTCTAATTTCAATGGTGCCTTCTGTTTGCGGTAGGCTTTTGTTTAAGATCCAATAGAAGTAGCCTGTTGCGATGGCCGAGAGTAATAGAAGGGAGAGAAGGATAGAGATGGTAATTCTCCAACGTCTTTTTTCTGGCCATAGGGGGAATTTTCTTTTTGTTACGAGTTCCATGGGTTAACCTCCTTTTTGGTAACGCTTACATTTTTATTTCTATTATACTATGATTTTTAAGATGCATTATTCCGAGGGCTTTTGGTTTTTTATTAATAGTGTAATAACTGTGCATGTAACTTTTAATTAAGTTAAGAAGAGTAATATATTAGAGTAGATGATATAATAGAAAATATTAACAAAATATAATGTTGGAGGCTTAAAGTTTGGATTTTCAATTGGATGATGTTGCGATATTTTACCATGGTACAGTTGATATATATGGTAATTTTATTAGAAAGAAAGGCATCAGGGTATTTGCCAATTCACCAGTCTCTCTAGATTTTGGACCAGGTTTTTATTTAGCACAGACTAATAGAGATCAAGTAACAGAATTAGCAAAAATTAGAGCAAAGAGAGTCGAACTTCCAAGGCCTGAAATTCTTCAGTTGTTAGAAATCACACCCAGAGAGTTCTTAAAGCTAAGAAAAAATTTTAGACCAGTAATCATTAGTTTTAAGATTAGAGATAAAGAAAAGTGGGGAAAATTAATACATCAAGATTTCTTCATACACCCTACTCATGTTTGGCAGGATCATATCCTTAATTGTAGAAACACGACAACATTATGTGGACACTTTGATACTACATTTGGTCCAGTTGCTGACGGTGGTATATTCTCTGGCTATGCACATAAAATTAAGGCATATGAAACATTTAATCAACTAGCAATCCACACACAAAGAGCTGCTGATTTATTTGAAGTAATAGACATGGAGGTGATTGGAGAATGATAGCAACGGAGGCGATGGATATTTTAGAAGCTCAGGCTAATCAACTTATAGAAAAAGTGAAAGAGACACTAGTAGAATCGTTTCATAAGAATGAAGAGGAAGCAAGGAATCTTGTAGATCAGTCCCAACTACTTGATAAACTCTTAACAGATCCTATAGGACTTCACGACTCTCCTGAAAAATGGGCATTAATTATACTCACAGAACTGGAAGATCTAGAGGCTATTGAGCTTTATTATAAAAGCTTTGCAAATTGAGACAGAGGTGAGAAAGAGGGACTGGTTCCTCGTCTCACTAATTTTTTACATTTAATTATAATCAGTACGCTCTTTAACTTTCGTATGTAATAGTGAAATGTTTTTTCCCCTAGCCCCCAAACGACTAGTAATCTAAGCTGTCTGTCTCCTCTGTAACCTTTTCAAATCCATTTAATAGTTCTAGCCAATAATCGTCTTCAAGACCTTTTTCCCTGTAATAATCAAAAAAATGCCCTGAACGTCCTTTCGTGTCGTCTATTGAAACGAACTTAAGTTTTTCTCCAACAACTTTCGTGTATTTTCCCATTAGATTATTCATTATTTTTAACGAGGCTAGTTGTTCTTCTGATAATTGAATTTCATCTTCTTGGAAATCTAGTTGAATGAAAAACAATACATAATCGCTATTAATGGATGTTACATTATTACTAGTATCTTTTGTTCTTTGAATAGAAATTGCCATATGAATAACGTCTTGTATTTCAAAAGTAAGATAGCTAAAATTCATTTGTAACTGTTCTGCTTGGGTTCTTGTTATTGTACCTGCAGTTAATACATCTTCCAATATACTTAAATTAGAACTAGGTGCGACCGAAATTCTTACAATCTGATTTACTAGTTCACCAGAAAGATATTCTTCATAAAGGTCTTTTTCTTTTGACGTTATTAGCCACAAGGTGAAAAGTGCTATTAGAGAAGTACTCAACAACGTATAGATTACAAGCTGCTTTTTCATGTTAGCCCCCTACTTTTAATAAGACATGATAAACTAATTTTAACAATAATTTCTATTTGATAAAATGGTTAATTACTAAGATGAAAATGAGGAGATTACTTTGACACAAAACACTGAAAGTACATACTCACCACCAAAACACATCGTTTCAGCAGCCACCATCGTTCTAAATGAACAAAACGAAATTCTATTACTAAAGGGACCAAGAAGAGGATGGGAGATGCCAGGTGGACAAGTGGAAGTAGGAGAATCTATTAAAGAAGCGGCCATTCGAGAGACGAAAGAAGAGACGGGTATTGATGTGGAGATTGTGAAGTTTTGTGGGATTTTTCAAAACGTCGAAGGCTCCATTTGCAATACGTTGTTTCTAGCTAAATCAGTAGGTGGTAATCTAACAACTTCACCGGAGAGTTTAGAGGTAGGGTTTTATAGTATTGAGCAAGCTTTAGAGATGGTTTCGTGGAAGAACTTTAGACAGAGGATTGAGTTGTGTTTGACGGAAGATATGCATCCTTTTTATGTTGAATTTTGAAGTATTAAAGAACTCCCCGATAAACTATGGAGTTCTTTTTGTTTGCTCCCATTTACAAGTACAAGTCATGAAACCCATAATCCTTTAATAAACTAAACCAAGCCTTACAAAATACCCACTTCAAATCTACCACTCCATCCAGCATAAACACACTCCCAATAAAATAAAAAGGAGGACCACATGCAAAAATTCAAAAATCCCAAATTTCTGCTGCTCTTTGCCATTCTCCTCATCTTCATAGGAAGCTTTGCCGCATCACTTTTTAACAATTCTTTTGGAAAAGTAGACGTCACGCGCATTTACTTTGACACACCTCGTGGAGAACTTTCTGGACTTTTGTACAAACCAGAAGGGGCAGATGACACACCTCGTCCCACGATTGTTGCAACACACGGATATCTGAACTCCGGCGAAATGCAAGACGCACAAGCAATCGAGATGTCGAAGCGAGGATATGTAGTCCTGGCGTTAGATCAATACGACCATGGACATTCCAAACACACAGGAGAGAAACCTATTCCATTTTTCTCTTTCTGGCCACAAGCCATCTATGACGCGGTTCAGTTCATGTATGACCAACCGTTTGTTTTAAAAGATAAAAATGAAAACGGTATCATTGGTGTAACGGGTCACTCGATGGGAGGTTTCTCTTCCACACATGCCGTCATGTTAGACGAATTGGACTTTGCGGAGAGTGGTATTCGTAAAATTTTTGCTTCACTCCCGGTAGGATCTGACTATCAATGGGTGAAGGTACTTGGTTTCACGGACGAGGACATCAACAACTCTTATGGACCAAGATTTGCAGGGAACATTGCTGCGCAGTACGACGAGTTTTTCTTTAACGCAGAAGCAGCAGTGGCTGGTAAGTCTGTTGTGAAAAAAGATTATGTAGCGACAGAAGAAGGGAAAGGATTCTTAGGTAATCCGGAAACAGCAACAGCTGGAGAGGTGTATGACGTAAATGGAGGGAAGCGTATCGTTTACCAACCAAACGAGACACACCCGTGGAATCATTTCTCGAAAACATCCACAGGTCACGCGATCGATTTTTATGATATGGCATTTGCGGACTACGGAGACTTGGTCAAAGTAGGGACAGACGGCCAAACGTGGATGTGGAAAGAATGGTTCTCGTTTGTTGCACTAGTTGGTTTCTTCCTATCATTCTTACCGTTAATCAGGTTGCTATCAAAAGTGCCATTTTTCCAGAAATCTTTTACAGAAAAGCCAAAAGCTTTATCAGAGCCAAAGACAAACGGAGCAAAACTGGCAAGACTATTGCTGCTAGTATTCGGTGGACTGTATCCAGCGCTATTCTTCCCAGCGTTGTACAGTGGCGATGAATCTGGCATGAGACTATTGCTACAAGCGAGTATGATAGTGTTTGTCTTATCGTTAGGAATACTTATCCAAACTTATAGGAAAGCGACAGAAAAGAAAATTAGGATTTGCGCGAGCATCATGGTCGTGTTGAGCGTGGTGCAGTTCTTCTACTTGAAAAACCAAGCAACTTTCTTAGAAACAACCGCGTTCTTTGGAGCTCCAACGGTTAACCCAATTGCGTATTGGGCAATCAATGTATCCATCGTCACGCTGATGATCATGGTGTGCTATCACTTCGTATCGAAAAAGGCGAACGGCGCAACCATTAAAAATTATGGGGTGACAACAAGTGTCCAGTCCGTCGTCGCGTCACTTGGTCTGGCAGTGTCTGCACTTGTTATTGGTTATGCACTACTTTTCCTAGTAGACGCTGTATTTAAAACAGATTTCCGTCTATGGACATTGGCAGTAAAAACATTTGAAGTTCATCATGTGGTAGCTGTGCTAAAATACGCACCGTTGTTCTTCTTGTACTATTTTGTGGTCGGATTATCGGTGAACATGAACACTTCGGGAGAAAAATACAACGGAGCAAAAGGATATGTGGTGGCAGCATTACACTTTATAGGAGGATTACTTCTGTACCTTGGTTATCACTACGGATTACTGTTTACAACAGGAACAGCGGGATATCCAGGAGAATCGTTATCTTCCATCATCGTGATCGGACTAGTGCCAGTGCTGTTAGTAGCTTCTATCATTAACCGTTACTTCTACCTGAAGACAGGTAACGTGTATGTTGGAACGTTTGTGAATACTTTATTGATGACGACAATAACTGTTGCGAACACGACTTTGTATACGGTGTTTTAAGAACTTGGAGACCTGTCAAGTGCAGGTCTCTTATCTATTTCTTCAATCCAGCCGCAAAAAACGGCCCATTAATTGTCATTGTTGCAATAATTCTAGCAATCTCCTCAGGTGGTTCTGCTCGATCACTATGTACCCACTCCTGTATCACTCCTAAGTGAGCAGACGATACATACGATACAAAATATTCTCGTGGCACAAGTAAGTGTTCCTCGTTAATGATGGGGCGACTAGTACCTTGGAATAATGCATTTGTCATTAGAATCTTCAACTTTGTATGAAAAGAAAGATCACCTTTTGGCCCTAATAATATCCGGACTAATCTTTTATTTTGTTGTAAAAAAGCAAAGAACGGAACAAGGAGTGCAAAAGGTAGTGTATCAGAATTATTTGTCTCCATATTAGCAATCACAAGAGGCATTTTTTGAATGATTTTATTCTCCAACTCTTTAACTAACTCTTCTTCACATTTCGTCATCAAATCGTATTTATCTTGATAATGACTATAAAATGTCCCACGGTTAATCATAGCTTTCGTCGTTATATCTTTGACTGACGTCGCTTCGAATCCCTTTTCTTCCGCTAATTCAATAAAAGCAGTTTTTATCGCTTCTTTTGTTCGTACTACACGCAAATCTGCTCCAATATCGCTCACTGAACAGCCTCCCTTAAATTTTTTTGAACACCTTTTATATAAGTGTCGTTTAACCAACAGTATCAACATTTTTGATTATGGAAGGATGTATACTCCTCTAATATACTCTTTATAGGAAATGAACAACATGTTGTTTTCTATTATAAGGGAAACATGAATGATGTTCTATATGACTTAGGAGGCGGTAGTGTGGATATCCAGTTAAAAAAAGTCCATAAAAGCTTTGAGAAAAAAGCAGTGATTAAAGATATCTCTTTGGTTATTCCTTCAGGAGAGATTTGCTGCTTGTTAGGTCCGTCAGGTTCAGGGAAAACAACGTTAATTCGACTAATGATTGGAGCAATCTCTGCCGATCAAGGTTCGGTTCAGTTTGATGAAGTAAAGATGCCGAATAGAAGCATGCTTTCTAAAGTTGGATTCATGCCTCAAAATGATGCTCTTTATGATGACTTATCAGCAGAGGCAAATTTAGAATTTTTCGGTGGTTTGTACCAAATGAATAAAAAGGAATTGGCTTCGAGAATAGAAGAGGTTTTAGAGATTGTGGAATTGACGGACCATCGTCAGAAACACGTGAGAAATTTTTCAGGAGGAATGAAGAAGCGACTTTCGTTAGCTGCTTCCATTTTACATTCTCCATCTGTTTTGTTTTTAGATGAGCCAACTGTCGGGATAGATCCTGTGTTACGAAGATCCATTTGGGAACAGTTTCAAAAAATTAAACGAGAAGGTACAACAATTGTAGTTTCTACGCATGTAATGGACGAGGTAAGTGAGTGTGACAAAGCAGCTTTGATTTATAACGGAGAGTTAATTCAGTATGATGAAGTGCAAAAATTGTTAGAGAAAACAGAGAGTGGGAGAGTAGAGGAATTATTTATTCAAGCTGCTGGAAATGTTCAAGGAGGTGAGGCGAAATGATGCACTTAGCTAAACGAGTGTTCCGTCAAACATGGAATGACAAGCGCAGTGTGATGATGATTCTATTTGCGCCACTTTTAATTTTAACATTAGTCTACTTTTTATTAGGCAATTCTGATTATGTACCAACAGTCGGAGTAGATCCAACTAGTATACCGACTAAAATAGTGGATGCATTAGAGGAACAAGAACTAAAAATGAAAGACTTATCAAGTGAAGATGTTGAAAATCCAAAAACATATTTAGAGGAGCATCAAGAAGTAGATGCCATTTTTAACTACTCATTAGATTTAGGCATGGAAATTACGATGTTTGAATCTTCCACTAAAGGAGGAAAGGCAGCGAATGAAATACAAGAAGCTATGTCTTCACTTAATCCAGCTGCGAAGGTAACAACATCTTTTGTTTTTGGAGATCAAGAACAATCTACTTTCGACTCGTTGGGGTTTGTCTTTTTAGCATTGTTTTCGTTCTTTTTAGTTTTTATTATTAGCGGAATGGCATTAGTAAGGGAGAGAAGTGGTGGTACATTAGAGAGATTATTAATGTCTCCAATAAAACGGGGAGAAGTTATTCTCGGATACACGTTAGGCTATGGAATCTTTGCTATTATCCAATCCATTTTTATTGTTTTATATTCTGTTTACATTTTAGACCTACCTTCAGCTGGAAACATCGGCCTGGTGATGCTTACGATGGTATTATTAGCCATCACAGCGGTGTCTTTTGGAGCAACAATTTCTATTTTTTCTAATTCGGAATTACAAGTCGTGCAGATGATCCCGTTCACGATCATCCCGCAGGTGTTTTTCTCTGGATTAATTCCGTTAGATTTAATTCCGTACAATCTAGGAAACTTATGTTATCTTATGCCAATCTATTACGGGGCGAGTGCGATTAAAGGAGTAATGGTGTATGGACATGGAATTGGAGATATTTGGATCTATTTGTTAGCGTTGCTCGGTTATGCGCTTGTATTGTATATGGTGAATACGCAAGCATTGAGGAAGTTTAGAAGGTTGTAAGAGGAAAACCAGGCAATGGCCTGGTTTTTTTTGATTTCAAGACAATTTCCAAGCTGGAATCAACGAATGGAAGCGGAAGAAATAGCTCAATGGGATACAGTAGAAGGAAAGAGTACTCCGGTTCATTGTCTATTTCCCTATCTTACTTGGTAAGCTATTATTCCGTCGTCTAGATTAAGCAATAAGTAAGGTACTCACTACTAGAAGGAGAATATATCTCTTCAAGTATTCATTCTCCTTTTTTTCGAATGTTATAGCCTACTAAAAGACCAATAATAAAAACAACCAACGTATTGGATTCGAAGTCGTCTGTAACAAACCCAATGACAAGCCAAGCAACAAATGCGCCAGTAATTGTTAGAATAATAGATTTCATAGTAATTAAAATAATCCTAAGAGCTTAGTCCAACTCGAAATGTTGTATGTTAACTAAGATCCATGGATTTTCTCCTTTTTTAGAATAAGTCGAAAAATACTCTTTGTTCACCTCAATTAAATTCCAAGCCATCCGTTCTTTCACGATGATTTTCATTGCTTCATATTCTTCTTGATTGTTTGGATCATAGGCCTTTATCCAATATTCTTCATAATCAGCAGAGTGACCTTTGTCGATAATGAAGATGGCGGAAGTAGTTGATGTGTAGGGCCCGATGCATGAAGAAAGTATGAATAATGTAAATATAAGAGGAAACCATTTCATTCTTTTCATTATTTGCCCTCCTCTTTTAGTATATTTTAAACATGCCTGTTTAGCTTACCAGAATAGCAATTTGCATTTCAGGATCTTACTTGATTGAAATTCTGGATTGTGAGACCACTAAAATGAAGTAATTAAAAATTTCGTTTTAGCATTTTACCAGTATTCTCATAGGTAAAGTATGTACATGAAGGTAGCAATGATGACGTAGGGAAGAAATAGAAGCAGTAGTGTGTTAGCAAGATCCCATTTATCGAGAGGTTTCTTTCGGTTTTTGATTAGTAGGTAGATAGTTGGCAACAATCCAATAATATATGTTTGGGCAATTACAGCCGATACACTGAAGAGATAACCATCTTTTTCCCCAGCCAATAAAATGGAAATGAATAAACAAAGATAGAGGAAACCATGTAACGGAAATAACAGTAGATTTTTCTTTACATACATTTGCTGGCACTTCCTTTAAAATTAACTATTTTACAAAAGTAGCAATAAATTAAATCTAATTTAATTTATCTTAACATAAAATTCCATCTGTAATAAAAGATTTATCTAAGTAATCATACAAAAATAAAGCACACAATGAATAAAAATTGTGCGCTATAGAGGTAGGATATAGTTGTAATGGAACTAAGGTATATGTTCTTTTTCTACGATTTTGTAAAAATTACTTCAACATCCGCAAGCTATTCAAAATAACAAGAATCGTACTTCCTTCATGACCAATGACACCTAACGGAATATCAATGATTTGAAGGTAATTAGAAAGGATCAGTAGAAAGATAACGGAAATAGAGAAGACGATATTTTGAAGAATAATCTTCTTCAGTTTCTTAGCAGTTTTCAACGTGCTACCAATAGCTTTCAAAGAATTTCTTGTTAAAATGATATCGGCGGTCTCAATCGCTAAATCCGTTCCCGTACCCATCGCGATGCCCACTTTAGCTGTTGCGAGAGCAGGACCATCGTTCATTCCATCACCAACCATGACAGTATGTGTATAGGTAGAACGTAACCTCTCTAAAATCTTTACTTTTTTCACCGGCAAACAAGCAGCGTGAAACTCATCAACGTTACAAAGCTTTGCAACAGATGCACTGGTATGGTGCGTATCTCCCGTAATCATTACCGTATAAATCCCATCTTCTTTTAAACTAGTAATAAAGGAGGATGCCTCAGGACGAATAGTGTCTTGTAACACCAGATATCCTTCCTGTCCTTGATCACTTTTCGCGAAAACTACCGTCTTCCCGTTATCCATAAATTCTTGAATAGTAGGTGTAACAGTGGCACCTGTGAACGAAGCATTTCCGACGTTCCAGCTCACATGATTTACAGAAGCGCTAATCCCTTCCCCAGGATACTCTGTTGTGTCTACCGTACGTAAAATTAAACCTCTTTCTTTTTCCATAAAAGAAGTAATTGCTGCAGCTAAGGGGTGAGCGGAGCTTTTCTCCATACTGCCTAGCAATCTGAGAAAATCATTATCTTCCATACCAGCAGGTGATTGATAATCTGTTACACGTAGTTCTCCTTTTGTTAACGTCCCGGTCTTATCAAACGCCATCACTTTTGCAAAGGCAAGATGCTCAAAGTGGTCTCCACCTTTCACAAGAACTCCCTCACGTGCACTCTTGGAGATAGCCGCAAGTGTGGCTGGAGTAATGGAGGCTACGAGCGCACAAGGAGAAGCCACTACTAACAAAATCATTGCGCGATAAAACGACTCTGTTAAACTCCAATCAAACAAGAGAACCGGTAAGAAAATCATGACAGTAACGGCCCAAAGCACAATCTGAACATAGACTTTTTCAAACTTTTCGAGGAAAAGTTGAGAAGGTGCTTTTGCTTTTTGTGCTTCTTGCACCAAAGTAATCATCTGACTAGCTAGGGTATGTTCGTGCCCAGCCGTCACTTCTACGGTTATTGCTCCTGACATATTAATGGACCCTGCGTAAACTTGCTCACCAATAGACTTTGTAACGAGTAAAGATTCACCAGTAATCGCTGCTTGATCAACTGTGGAAGTCCCGTTTACCACCCTTCCATCTAGAGCTATTTTTTCACCGGGCTTCACAAAAATCTGTTCTCCAACAGCGATTAACTCAATTGGAACAAGTTCATGATGCTCTCCTTTTACCACGATTGCTTCTGACGGTTGCATAGAAAGAAGAGAAGACAACTCTTTCGTGCTTTTCTGAAGCGTATAGGTCTCCAGTGCTCCACTCAACGCGAAGATAAAAATTAACATGGCACCTTCAAACCAGTAGCCGATAATACCAGCTCCAACTGCAGCCAGTACCATCAACAACTCTACATTGAAAGATTTTGTCTCTATGGAATCTTCAATACCTTCTTTGGCTTTAAAGAACCCCCCAATAACATATGCGAGGAGAAACAGAGTTACAGCAGCAGACTCCAGCTGATTTTGTTCTAAAATAAATGCACCGATTAACAAAAAGCCAGAGAGTATTGCTAATATCAATTCCACATGTTGATGCAACGTATCTTTCCATAACGAAAGTTGAAAGGGCATAGTAAAGACCTCCTTATTAAAATATATATTAAATTATAATAATTATAATCTAATAGTATGCCACCGTCGAAAATAATGCTCCACTATTTTGTAGCATCTTATCCATTTACACACATCTAGGTGAATATTTACTGTAAAATATAGGATGGAGGTGTATAACAGTGAAGATAAAAAATCCTATCCTAATCATTGTTTGTAGCTTAGTAGCTGGACTTCTTTTTCAGGTAGGTCTCTCCACTATTTGGGTGATTGGAGGCGTGCTCGCAGCTATGGCAATCGTTGACTTATTAGCAAAGAAGATAGGGTGGTTGAATAGGAAAGTGGCGTTTCGTTATCATGCGATGATGTATCTAGGACTGTTGGGGACAGTTGTTTTATTGGAAACTTTTTTTAACTGATTGGAGCGAATAAAAATGGACCACACAAAACTAAAGGAAATTGCCACTTCCGTTTTCGACGTACCTTCGCACTTACCTTTAACCATAGAAGATTACTTTGAAGATAAAGAAGCCTACTTTGTTTGGGAAGAGGGGATGGAGGAAGGGGTATCCGTTCGATTAGATTCAGAAGGACGCCTCCTTGCTTTGCATGCTTTTCTACATGACTCGGAGTTGCCAGAAATCTCTTTGGAAGAGCGTATAGAAATTGCGAAGGCATTTTTGGACAAGCATTATGGAGAAGAACTGTCTAGATGGACACTTGTAAAACAGGAAGCGGGGTATCTTGAATTTTGCCCTGTGATAATGGAGATCCCAATAGAGGATGCAGGCGTGACGATTCGCGTAAACAAAAAAGGCATTGTGACAGACGTATCTTATCGACCACTGGAAGTCGAGCCGAAAATCCTGAGTTATATCGCGCCGAAAGAACAGGTTCTAGCAGAGGTGAAGAAGGACATTCAACTAAAACTTAGCGTTGCTTCTATTATAAAAGTAATCCATTTAGGGGAAGTGGACCGCCTGGCGTTGGTGTATGAGTGGGATGGATTTTATCGCCCCATTCCAGTTGATGGATCAAAAGTGGATCAGATAATAGAAGAGGAATCTCAAGTGATGGTGGATCCTCCTGCGCCAACTAACAGGCTGATGAACTGGAGTGTAGAAGAGCTGATTGGTATTACGCCTGATTTAGAAAAGATTCGTGAAGGGGATATGGAAGATGTCTCCGCTGTCGTATGGCGAAAAGCGGGCTTTGAAGAGAAGGAGGGTACACTTTCAGTTGACGATTACATCCATAATAGAGCAGGGGAAACGGTGAAGGCAAAGTTTGATAAAAAATCAGGTAAACTGCAGGGGTTCTTATGGTTTATGGAGCGTGATGGGAATGTGGATTTATCTTCACAAGAATGTTTGCAACTTGCCGTGGATTACATACAAGCAATCAATCCAGAGCTACTTGAGAATTTCACTCTGAAATTAGTGGAACGAGAGAATATAAATACAGAAAAACAGCTGTTTCATTTTGAAATCTTCTTAAAAAATACTTCCTTGCAGTTACCTACTATGCTTGGTGTCAATGTTAACAAACGAACAGGCCGAGTTTATTTTTACAGTGGCATTGATATAGACCTCAAATCTGCCGCTGCCTTAGAAACCAATCCGCCGATATCTATGGAAGAAGCAGTGGAGAGAATTTCGAAAAGCTTAGACATCGAACTGAAGTGGAAAATTGACTACGATGAGGATGAGAAGTCTTACAAACTAGTTTACAAGCTTTGTGATAAGGAATCGGGAAATCCTATCCGTTACGTGGACGCTGTGTCTGGAGAGCTTATTTTAGCAGAAAGGGATTGAAGGACATGAGAAAATTAGTGATAAGATCAATGTTTTTTTCCGTGGTGCTGCATGTAATATTCTTTAATGGAACCGTGGGAGTGGAGTTACTTAAGACTTGGTTTTATGTACCGAGTGGTTTGGGAGAGCAAACGGTGTTTTTAACCGAGAACTCTGTGGCTATAGGAGGAATTTCTCCTCATGGGATGGTAGTAAGTGTGCTGGTAGTAGCGGTTTTTTTTAGCATAATAACGATAGTATTTATATCTTGGAAGAAAAATTTAAAATTTTAATAGATTTGATCTAAAGGGGAACTAAGTTGAAGAAAATCTGGTTATTTGTACTATGTATAAGTTTGGTTTTACAGGCATGTACCTCTAATGAACCTGGAATAAGTAAAATAGAAGAAATTCCGGATGATTTATCTCGTCACATGAGCAGTAACTATCGACTGCAACTCATTGTGAAGGGCGAACAAAATTACTTTGTTGTTTTTCGCTCTAATGGGGATGTAACGATGGAGCTAGGTGAGAGTGGAGACGCAGCTGTGATAGAAATTATGGAAACTAATCTTAACGAGGAAGAGATGTCAACCCCACATGTATTTGAACTAAAAACTAAAGTAGACCATTTCGGAGTAGAAGCAACAATAAACGGAGAGTCGGTACCATTTGATAATGTGGCAAATTGAGTACTTATGGTAGAAGATTCTTTGCGAGGACTTTTAGGCAGTAAAGGGAGGAAGTCGCCCTTTGAAGGATTGCGATCCCTGGTACAAAAGCGCTTAAGCCGCAGAGCGGAGAGGTCAGAACCGGGCACAAAAGCGCTTAAGCCGCAGGAGGAGGGGACGGACTCCAGCGGCAAGTCGCCAAAGCCGCAGAGAGAAGAGGTCAGAACCATGCACAAAAGCGCTTAAGCCGCAGGAGGAGGGGATGGACTCCAGCGGCAAGTCGCCAAAGCCGCAGAGAGAAGAGGTCAGAACCATGCACAAAAGCGCTTAAGCCGCAGGAAGAGGGAACGGAATCTAGCGGCAAGTCGCCAAAGCCGCCGAGCCGAGAGGGCAGAACCGTGTACAAAAGCGCTTAAGCCGCAGGAGGGAGGGGACGGACTCCAGCGGCAAGTCGCCAAAGCCGCAGAGAGAAGAGGTCAGAACCATGCACAAAAGCGCTTAAGCCGCAGGAAGAGGGGACGGACTCCAGCGGCAAGTCGCCAAAGCCGCAGAGCGGAGAGGTCAGAACTATGCACAAAAGCGCTTAAGCCGCAGGACGATGGAACGGAATCTAGCGGCAAGTCGCCAAAGCCGCCGAGCCGAGAGGTCAGAACCGTGTACAAAAGCGCTTAAGCCGCAGAGAGAAGAGGTCAGAACCATGCACAAAAGCGCTTAAGCCGCAGGAAGAGGGAACGGAATCCAGCGGCAAGTCGCCAAAGCCGCAGAGCGGAGAGGTCAGAACCGGGCACAAAAGCGCTTAAGCCGCAGGAGGGAGGGAAAGATCCCAGCGGCAAGTCGCCAAAGCCTCCGAGCGGAGAGGTCAGAACCGTGTACAAAAGCGCTTAAGCCGCAGAGAGAAGGAACGGACTCTAGCGGCAAGTCGCCATAGCCGCAGAGGGAAAGGGTCAGAACCATGCACAAAAGCGCTTAAGCCGCCAAAAGAAGAAAAACAATCCCAAACAAAAAAGCCAGAACGCACCCACGCGCTCCAGCTCCACTTTATTTTATAACATCAAACTCAACGACTGCCTCTAATCTCACATTCTGCTTTTCGCTGACACTCTCGTCATGCAAATAGAAATCCGTCGCGCCGTTGATTACGTAATGGCCATGAGGGTACTCGTCATTCATAAGACTCTTCATAAACTCCACATACTCTTCCGAATCGTGTTCCGAATACCCTCCACCCACATAACCATTCTCGCGGTAAGGTTCATTTCGCTTCAGCGTCGTTACAATATATGGTTCGTCCATAGGATAACCAATCTGATATCCTCTCGTCGTCTCCACCATATCAAAATAAAAAGGAGAAGCGGCATGCCCAATCTCCACCTCATCTAACTCCCCAACATATTCAAGCTCCGCATAAAACTCCCACGGTTCGCCTTCTTTATATACATTCTTTTCGGATACTAATCGATAAATAAAATCGCCTTCCGTAACTTCCGCTCGAACTTCTTTTACTGGTTCCTCAGCAGATGGCGGAGTCTGTGAACTTCCAGTGCTGGTTGTTCCACATGCAGTAAGAATGAGAGTTAACAGCATTAATAATAAAAGTTTTTTCATGTTGCCTCCTTGAATTTAATCACTACACTAGACGATTTTTCCAAGTAGAAGTTACAGGTACATTTTCAGAATCCTTGTTATTAAGAAATTTTTTGAAGTTTTTCATCAAACGTAGTCGGAAACTACATTTTTTGAAGTGTTCCAACATTGTCATAAAGAGTGTGTCTAATTCAGTAACTTTCTTCCATATAAATACATGATCAGATTAGGTGGGATATAATGTTAAAAAAGAGATAGGGGGAGTTAATCATGTTGGTGTTAAAAGAAAAACGCAACATCTGGCTTCTATTATTAGGACTCGTATTATCCAGTAATCTCATGCTCTACTACACCACCTTTGGGCAATCCATTGTAATCGAAGGCAGCCAAGCAGTCGTTCTAGGCTCGCTCTTGGACTTGGTCATCGTCGCACCATTATTGTGGATGGCTTACAAGAAGCAATTCACTTGGAAGCAAGCCATTCTTTTAGGTGCCGGTGGTCTTATTGCAGCAAGATTCCTCATTCCTATTCAACACCTAGAACCGTTCGTGGCGTTTACGTGGGTCGGGTTTGCTATTGAAGGGACGATTATCGCTTTAGAACTATTTCTAGTCATCTCCTTAGTTCTTTACTTACCGAAAATCACAAGTGAAGTAAAAAAATCACCCACTCCAACCGTATTTGCCTTTCCGCAATCGGTAGACCGCTACGTAAATAAAAATCCAATCGTCCACATCATTTGCACAGAAATGTTAATGCTGTACTATGCATTCGGTAGCTGGAATAAGCAGCCGAGACAAGGTATTACAATGTATAAAAACTCTAATTACCTAGCAACACAAATGATGATTATCCATGCGATTGTCTTAGAATCAGTAGGGTTTCATTGGTTTTTGCATAAGGAGTCAGCGGTTCTTTCCATTGTGCTACTGGTGCTGAATGCTTACACTGTCTTTTTCTTTTTGGGAGATATTCAAGCCATGAGATTAAATCCAACTTATGTAGAAGATGGTACCCTTTATTTATCGATGGGATTAATGAAGAGAGTAAAGATCCCTTTGACAAGTGTGGTGCGTGTAGTGGAAAACGCAGAAGAGATGAAGATTTTACGCAAGAAAGGCACCGTAGAATTCATGGCGAGTGATATGAATACACCTGAGCCTGATTTTATTATTCTTTTATCGCAGCCGGTTAAGGTGAAGTATTATTTAGGGTTTTCAAAGAAGTATCAACAAATAGCTGTTCGTTGTGACGATCCAAAAGGAATGAGGGAGCTATTAGAAGTGACAAAATGATTAAGAAGGAAATCACATCAAATAGACTTATATGGGAAAGATAGGTGGGAAGAGGAGGAAGGAATATGAGAATTAATTCACCAAATTTAGTTCGGTTAGGTATGATTTTTATTGCAATTATCTCCCTTTTTCTGTTACCAAAACAAGCACTAAAACGCTTCTTACCTACATCTATCTTTACATCCTTTTTGGTGATTTTTATGTGCACATTAGCTGTGCCCTATAAGTGGTGGAAAGTCACCGGTGGTATAAAAGGAAAAGTGCTAAATGATGCATCCTTTATTCTAGGGCCGTTTTTTGCAGGTACACTTTGGATCTTCCATCTTACATATGGGAATTTTAAGGTATATGCGTTAGTAAATTTCCTTTTTGATTGGGCATTTTCCTATCCGTTAAATCACCTTTTTCAAAAGTGGAAGCTGTACAAATTACTAAATTTTAAACAAAAACACATTCTTCTTTTCTTTACAAGTTATTCCTTTATCATATACTTTTTCCAAGGCATTATTGAGATTGGACGTAAAAACTTGAACAATTAGTTAAATCCCACTCGGTAATAGTCCTTGTAGTTTCTCTATAACAAGAAACCGTTCTCATATCTATGAGAACGGTTTTTACCTTTAACCATTTAATCGTATTGTAACCATTTACGCGTAATACTCCACCTGGATAACAGTATACGGTCTAGAAGGAAGACAATAATTAACGATGCTCCAACTAATGGCATAAGTAGTCCAAAGAGTACCATAATCACCCAAGCGCTAATGGTAACGCTTTTCGTTCTTGCTGTTGTTGGAGCCCCAGAATGCTTCTCAGGTTTTCTTTTTCTCCAAAGAACAAGTGCACTTAACACAACAAATATTAATCCAATACAAACTAACAAGCCAATTAGCTGGTTAGGTAAACCAAACAGTCGACCTTCATGTAAGGCAATTCCAAGTGTGATTGCCTTTGCCATAATACCAAAATCATCATATCGTACGTCCGATAAAACATTTCCTGAATACTGATCTAAATGAATGGTAAATGATTCTGTCGGAACTCCATGACTAGAAGATAGCGTATATACACCTGTTTCACCACGCGGGAGTGAAAGGGTATACGGTCTAGGTAATTCCATAAAACTAGCTACGTGAGAAGCATCTTCCATAGATATTGGTGTAGGCGTAGGAGAAGATGCAGGGACTGCTAAATTTTCCGATGCCCATGGTACATCATCGGCTACATCTGTTGCTTTTATTGGTGACTCTGGCGCTCCCATGAATGGATAAGCAAATGCCGGATATCCAGAGTTTGTTGCTGTTGCTAATCTGTTAATTTGTTCTCCCATTACACCAGACCATGGTAGACCCGTTAAAATCAAAATAATAGTAAAAAATGATAGCCAAAATGCTGGAACTGCGTGTAAATCTCTTAGTCGTAATTTTTTGTTTCTCCATCTTGGAATAATTGTCCCCCAGATAGAGGACTTTTTACGAGGCCACCACAGATAAAGTCCTGTAATCACTAAAATAAGTGTCCAACAAGCAGCAAGTTCTACTAAGTAGTTTGCGGCTGTCCCACCAACAAATAATTCGCCGTGTATCCTTCTAAAAATCTCCGTTACTTTTTGTTCGTTTGCTAAGGAACCTTGGTATTCACCTGTATATGGATTGACGTAAGCGGTTCTCATTGCTTCTCCATCCATATAATTAATTTGTGTGGTTTTTCTATCATCAGCTTGAAGTTGAATAGAAGTAACCATTGCAGATGGAAGAGCTAACTTTACACTGTCTATTTGCTTACTTATCGATAGTTCTGCTTCTCCTGACTCCTTCACGTAGTACAGATCGTTGTAAACCATAGATTCTATCTGTGGTTTAAATAAATAAACACCACCGCTAATCGCTAGTATTAGTACAAATGGCGCAACTAAAATTCCAGCAAAGAAATGCCAACGCCATATGGTTTGTTTCCATCCGGCAGATTTATTTTTGTTTGGTACATTATCTTGTTTTAGTTTTACTGCTTCCACTATTATTCTCCTTTACTACAACAAGGTTTAGTCATCTGCATTTCAATTGTTCTTCTGGCGCTTTCAAACGTATGGACTTCTCCACCAAATCCTTTTGTAAAACCAATTGCGTCACTTTCTGAAGAAAATAACAAAGCTTGAGGCTCACAGCACTTTAGTGGAAGAGAAGATTGTAAAACATAGTAACCCATTCTTCCGTTTATCGTTGTATCCATCAGGTAGTCTTGTCCGATTATGTTTAACACTTCTTCTTCCACATGTTGCATATGTAGTAAGGCGCAATGAGGACAACATACACTAACAACTTCTTGTGACTTTTTCACAAATTTCATCGATAATCTACTTGTTGCAGGTTTAAAACAAACGACACAGTCATTAGAAGATACAGAGCTTGTGACTTTTAGTGAAATTCCATTTGGCGTTTTTTCCACTAGTTTTTCTTCTACTAACTGATGCACATCACGATAAACTGTCATTTCTGATACATTTAAGCGCTTACTTATTTCGGATATCTTTAAATATTTTTCTTGCCTTAACCACTCTATTAACTGTTCTTTTCTTTCTGCTGGTAACATTCTCTTCACCTCTCTGTCTATTACTCTACACCATAATTGTGTGGTAATCTGTGAATATTTGTGAATATGTGGTGTCAAGACAGTGAACGCATTGTTACATATATGTGAATTAACACGTTACTAGCTATTTACACGGTGATGGAAAAATGAGATGATTATGGTAATTAAAGGAGGGACGGTACAGTATGGAACCAACTAATTTCTAATTTATTAATTGAAAAATTAATAGTCATTTTGTAAGACGTGAAAAAATTGCCTAGCAAAATAGGTTTATTTGTTATGCGCTTATGGAATGGATAGAAATTAGAAGGTACCTTACTATACTGGACTCGCGGATTATGCGGAAATGCATGCGCTTGAAGCATGTTTCTTTCCACACGTGCGTAGAAAAGACGGTAAGGAGTGATGTAGACTTCTTGTCGTCTTTTTTGTTACTTGACCAGTAACAACTCCGTGTCGGCCACGTGATGTGGCCAGCTCTTAACGGAGTATCCCTAATATAATATCCAACTAGTAAGCTACTTTCATCTTCTATTGGTCCATAAGTGACTTTGAAGGAAAGTAGGAATGAACATGTTAGAACTGAAAATTCAAGGCATCAAAAAATATATGGATTCCACGCTCGTATTAGAAAACGTATCGTTAGAGGCTTATGGTCACGAAAAAGTAGGCATTGTCGGAATGAATGGAAGTGGGAAGAGTACGATCTTGCGAATTATCGCAGGTTTGGAACCTATGAATTACTACCCAGGATATCCACAGACTACGAGTTTTGGCTATGATGAAGGACTGATCCATCGGCCGAAACACGCGACGTGTGCTTACCTCGAACAGACACCACATTACCCTAGCCATTGTAAAGTCATTGATGTGCTTAATGAAGCATTTGAGGAAGTAATGGAGCTAGAGGGACAGCTTCGCGAAATAGAGGCAAAGATGAATGAGGTAGAGGGCGTAGAGTTAGAACGACTGTTGAAAAAGTACAGCGATGTCACCCAACAATTTGAAGCCAAAGGTGGATATGAGCGAGAAGAAAAACTTGCAAAGGTGTGCACAGGGCTAAAATTTACCGAAGAGTTCCTTCAGAAAGACTTCTCGATGTTAAGTGGAGGAGAGAAAACCACTGTTGGACTAGGGAGATTGCTGATGAATAATCCTGAGGTCTTACTGCTGGATGAGCCAACCAACCATCTAGATATGGACTCGGTGGAGTGGTTGGAGGGGTTCTTGCGTAACTATAAAGGTATCGTGTTAATCGTTTCCCATGATCGTTACTTCTTAGACAATGTAGTAACAAAAATTGTTGAAATAGAAGATATGGAATCGACCATGTATAAAGGGAACTACTCCTCTTTTGTAGAGCAAAAAGAAGAAAATATGCGCATTTTATATGAGCAATACCGAGAGCAGCAAAAGAAGATTCATGGTATGCAACAGCAGATTAAAAGTTTGCGAGACTGGGCAATGAGGGCGGACAACAACAAGTTTTTCAGACGGGCAGCGAGCATTCAAAAAAGACTTGATAAAATGGAGAAGATCGATAAACCAGTGTCGGAACGAGAAAAGATGAAACTTCAATTTCATACGACAGACCGTTCGGGGAAAGAAACGATCAAGGCCATGGAGATTAGTAAACGGTATGGTGACAAAGTTTTGCTGGATGCCGCGAATGCGATCGTTCATTACGGTGAAAGAGTAAGTCTCATCGGTGCAAACGGCAGTGGTAAAACTACCTTCTTACGTATGCTACTCGAAGAAGAAGCACCCGATAGCGGTCAAGTAGCATTCGGAGCGAGTGTGAAAGCTGCTTATCTACCACAAAAATTTACGTTTACAGATGAAAATAGCACTGTGTTAGAAACGTTCCGAGAAGACTTTGATATTTTTGAAGGAAAAGCAAGAGAGTACTTGGCGAAGTTTATGTTCTTCGGTGGCAGTGTGTTTAAAAAAGTGAAACAGCTGTCAGGAGGCGAACGAATTCGCTTGAAGTTAGCGATTTTGTTATTCCAGGAAATCAATGTTTTGATTCTGGATGAGCCAACGAACCATTTGGATATCGAATCGATAGAAACGCTCGAAGCGGCTTTGGACGATTTCAAAGGTACGATCTTCTTCATTTCGCATGACCGTTACTTTATTAATAAGTTTGCAAGCAGGTTGATTGCGTTAGAGAATGCCACACTCACAAGCTATGCGGGGAACTACGATTACTACCGGCAGCAGAAGGAGAAAGAAGTGCCTGTGGTTGTAGAGAAACCGAAGAAAGTGGTGGTGCGAGAAGTTGAGAAGGCACCAAAGGTTGATCGGAAGCGAGTAGAAGAGCGAATCTTCGCCTTAGAGCAGCAAGTAGCAGAGCTGGAGAAAAAATTAGAAGATGCGACGCTCGGGCTAGAGGACATGCAGAAACTGTATGAGAAGAAGCAGGCGGCAGATGCAGAACTAGAAGCCGCGATGCTGAAGTGGATGGAGTTGGAATAGTACTTGGTATGCCGGTCACTCGGGGTGACCGGTTTTTCTTGGTTGATGCACAGAAAAATGAGGCATCTGCACACAATTGGAGAGTTGTGCACAGAAAACCGGGAGATCTGCACACAATTGGAGAGTTGTGCACACAAAAGCGAGAGGTCTGCACACAATTTAGGAGTTGTGCACACAAAAGCGAGAGGTCTGCACACAATTTAGGAGTTGTGCACACAAAAGCGAGAGGTCTGCACACAATTTAGGAGTTGTGCACACAAAACCGGGAGATCTGCACACAATTAGAGAGTTGTGCACACAAAAGCGATAGATTTGCACACAATTAGAGAGTTGTGCACACAAAAGCGAGAGATCTGCACACAATTTGGCAGTTGTGCACAAAAAAGCGAGAGATCTGCACACAATTGGAGAGTTGTGCACACAAAAGCGAGAGATCTGCACATAAATTGGAAGTTATGCACACAAAATCGAGGTAACTGCGCACAATCCGAAAGTAATGCTCAGAAAATCAAGAGAATCACACACATTCCACACCAATTCCACCCACTTTTCCAAACACAGTTATGTTCTCCCACGTTAGGTGTTATAATAGCTGAGGTAGAAATCAGACAAACTAGAAAAAATAGAGTAGCAGGAGGCACCAAATTGAGTAATCCAGAAACAATGATTGTTGATATACGAAAACTTGATGCAAAAGGCTCAGGAGAAGCGATTGTTTGGCGTGAGAATGAACACGGCAACAAGAAGAAATTAAAACTGACGATCCCACAAACTTTACCTGGCGAAAAGGTAAAAGTAACGGTAGATCGTCCAGACCGCCGTCGTCGAATCGCAGACTTAGAAGAAATCGTTGAACCAAATCCAGATCGTACAGAACCGCCTTGTCCACACTTTGTTCGTTGTGGAGGGTGTGTATGGCAGCACTGGACATACGAGGGACAATTAAATGAAAAAACGAATCACGTGAAAAAAGCGCTTGAGACAGAAGGCTTTGATCCTGAGATCGTTCAACCAACTATCGGTATGAAACAAAATCCTTGGCAGTACCGTAACAAAATGGAGTTCACTTTCTCTCCAGACGGTTCTCTAGGCCTTCACGAAGCAGGTAACTTCCGCAAAATTATCCCACTAGAAACTTGTCTAATCGCAAGCGAACAAATGGTGGAAGCAACAATGGAAGTATCCGAGTGGGTGAAGCAACACGGTTTACCTGGTTACGACAAGGACAAGCATGAAGGACTTCTTCGCCATCTAATGGTGCGCCAATCGTTCGTAACTGGCGAGTTAATGCTTGCTGTATTCGCAACGAAAGGTCCTACAGGGGAACTAGAAGCGGCAGCAGAAGACTTAAAACAACGTGTGGAAAGTAAATTCCCTCATGTGAAAAGTTTACTATGGATGGAAAATACAGATTGGGCAGACCGTACGCAAGCAGAAGACGTACACATCTTAGCTGGTCGTGACTTCATCTATGACGAAATGGACGGCTACCGTTTCCGTCTATGGTTTGATACTTTCTTCCAAACCAATCCAGTTCAAGCGCAAGTATTAGTAGACTTAGCGGTAGAAATGGGTGAGCCGAAGAAAGACGAGAAAATGATCGACCTATTCTGTGGTGTCGGTACGTTCTCACTTCCTTTCGCGACAAAAGTAGAGAAGCTTGCTGGTATTGAGATCGTGGAGACGTCTATCGAATCTGCAAAGCGTAATGCAGCGGATAACGGCATCGACAACACATACTTCCTAGCAAAAGACGCTCGTAAAGGAATTGATGAAGTGCTAGAAAGTTTCGGAGCACCGCAACTTCTCATGCTAGATCCTCCTCGTTCCGGAGCTGGCGGTAAAGTAATGCGTCGTATCGGTCGTGCACAACCGGAGCGTATCGTTTACGTATCTTGTAACCCAGATACATTTGCAACGGACATCACAGAGTTGCTACCATTCGGTTACAAGCTGAAAAAGGTTCAACCAGTAGACCTATTCCCACATACATTCCATGTGGAAGTAGTAGCATTGCTAGAATTAGATAAGTAAGATTTGGGGAGACAAGGTAGAGACCTTTGTCTCCTTTTTTGGTCCTGGTGAGTAGTGAAGAGATATCGATGGAATAAATACGCTATAACAAAAAAAGCAAAGCCACCCAGGCTTTGCTTCTCTTTTTTGGTTAAATTGCTTCCCCATCAGCTTTACGTTGCATCATATCGGCAGTAGCCGTAAACACCACGTCAGAAGAAGAGTTCAATGCTGTTTCACAAGAATCTTGTAGGACACCGATAACAAATCCTACACCAACCACTTGCATCGCAATGTCATTTGGAATTCCAAACAAGCTACTTGCTAAAGGAATTAATAATAGTGATCCACCCGCAACGCCGGAAGCACCACATGCTGAAACGGCAGCAAGTACACTTAAGATGAAGGCAGTTGCAAAGTCCACTTCGATCCCTAAAGTGTTCACAGCTGCAAGCGTTAGGACGGATATCGTAATCGCTGCTCCAGACATATTAATCGTAGCACCTAACGGAATAGAAACCGAATACGTATCTTTATTTAATCCTAATTTTTCACAAAGGTTCATGTTAACCGGAATATTGGCAGCCGAACTCCTCGTAAAGAATGCAGTAATCCCACTTTCACGTAACGCTTGAAAAACTAATGGATACGGATTCTTACGGACCGCTATAAACACAATTAAGGGATTGACAATAAGTGCAATAAAAAACATACAACCTAATAAAACAAGAAGTAATTGACCATACTCTAGTAATGCTTCCAAACCGTTTGTCGCAATGGCATCAAAAACTAAACCTAAAATACCAATTGGCGCTAGGTTAATAATCCAGCGGACTACCTTTGTCACTGCATCCGCAAAACTATTTAACGTACTCTTTGTAGCATCTGAAGCTTTTCGTAGAGCAAGTCCCAACAGAACTGCCCATGTTAGTATACCGATATAATTTGCGTTCATTAACGCACTGATTGGATTATCTACGATGTTAAATAAAACTGTTTCTAACACTTCATTCACGCCACCAGGAGGCTCAAATCCTTCTGCACCAGTTTGTAGAGAAAGTGTTACAGGGAATAAAAAGCTTGCTAAAACCGCAATGAATGCAGCAGAAAACGTTGCAATACCATATAGAATAATGACGGATTTCATGTTTGTTTTTTGCCCACTTTGCTGTTTAGCAATGGCATGTAACACTAAGAATAAGACCAAGATCGGTGCAACAGCCTTTAACGCATCAACGAATAGCATACCAAAAATGGATATCCAACTTAATGTGTCTGGAGCAGCTAAAGCTAGAATTACCCCGAGAACCATACCTATTATTATTCTTGTTACTAAGCTCCAGCTGTTCCATGTTTGGATTAGCTTTCTCATCATGTTGCCCTCCTTACGAACGATAATTGTATACCGAAATAGTATAGTTGTCATTCTAGCACGAACAATAGTACTTTTGGAAGGGACAAAGTTCAATAAGTTATAGTTTAATAATTTAGAATATTAAGATTATATAACATACTCAAATTTCAACTGAAACAACAGGATTATTATAATGAATGGTATAACCTTAAAGAGAAGGTGAGAGCATGTACGATGCGATAATTATTGGTACAGGTTTTGGTGGATTAACGGCGGCGGCAGTTTTAGCAAAAAGGGGATATTCTACCTTAACGTTGGAAGCGGCTAATGAACTTGGAGGTAGTGCGAGTAAATTTGACAGAGATGGTTATCGGTTTGCAGCTGGTGCAACAGTTGGTATGGGCTTTGAAAAGGGTGGAGTGTTTGCTCAGCTGTTTGAAGAGTTAGAAATGCCGATACCTACGATGAATAAGCTAGACACCATCATGAATGTGTATTTGCCTGATCGAAAAGTGAGTTACTACGCGGAAAAAGAGCTGTGGTATAAGGAAGCAGACCGTGTATTTGGGCAAAAAGAGAACATTCAATTCTTTTTTGAAGAAGTGTTTAGCGTAGCAAATAAACTTTATTCTTTTGTTGATAAGAAAGTCATCTTTCCTCCTGCAACACTTGGAGAATGGAAAAAGCTACTTTATTCAGTGGATGTAAAAACGTTGTCTCTTGCCCCTTTTTTGACGAAATCCGTCTATGATGGTTTAGTTAAGTATAACTTGCATACGAATAAAGAATTCATGACTTTTATCAATGGCCAGTTGATGGATAGTGTCCAAACAACAGCTGAAAGAAGCCCGGCTTTACTTGGTTACATGGCGTTAAGAGTTTTTCATAAAGGGGCTTATTATGTAAACGGTGGCTTAGCTTCCGTTATACATGCATTAGCAGATTCGATTGAGCAAAATGGTGGTGACGTAAAGAAGCGAAAGCGAGTTGTTTCTATTAAAAAACAGTCAAATCATTGGGTTGTCGAGACCAAAAGAGGAGAACAATTTAAAGCTAAGAAAGTCATCGTCAACGCGCCAATTCATAACATATTTACGTTACTTTCTGAGGAAGCTCAAAATGGATTGGCTGTTAAACAAGAAAAAGAAGAACGCCAAGAATCATGGGGAGCGTTTACTTTATACGTTGGAGCAGAGGAAGGCTTTTTAGATGAGTCTTCTTATTCAATACCATTCCATCAATTCATCGGGAGTTATGATCGTCCATTATCAGAAGGCAATCAGTTTTTATTCTCTATCTCTCAGCCAGGAGATACACTTTTTGCTCCAGTAGGTAAGAGAGCCATTACGATTTCTACACATACCGAGGCAAAACAATGGTGGAACAGAAATCAGTATGATGAGCTAAAGAAAAACTATACAGACCGCATTCTTCAAACAATCGAACGAACTTATCCTACATTTAAAGAACAAATAGAAACCAATCTTCCAGGCACCCCTGTTACGTTTCATCGCTATACACAAAGGAAACTAGGGTTAGTAGGTGGGTATGTACCTACGAGTAAATTCAGTTTATTCAAAGCTTACTCGCCTAATTCTGGCATAGAAGGTTTATGGTTGTGTGGAGACACTGTTTTCCCAGGAGCCGGTTCACTTGGGAGTAGTCTGAGTGGTTGGACGGTTGCAAATGAAATAGGTAACAAGAGAGCAGGTAGCGATTAAGTGCTACCTGCTCTTTTCCCTTTAATCGACATTTCCTAGGAAATAGCGACAATATTTCACAGGGAATTATTCTATAAAACTACCAACATCGACATGAGTTGCTATGTTATTGTTTAAAATTTCTAAAAAATATATTTTTTCCATTTTTACCTTACAATGAACTTAGAGAAGAAAGGGGGCGTAAAGATGAATTCTTTCCGTCAGTTAAAAGATCTAGATCGCAACGTATGGATTCGTTTCTTTGGAGAAGCAATTAATGGTATTGCGTTTATGATGCTGATGCCGTTTTTTGCATTATATCTAAAAGATCGTGTAGATTCGCTGTTTCTAGTTGGTTTAGTTATTGCTGTCGCGCCAATTGCATCAGTTGTAGGAACGATGGTTGGAGGAAGATTAGCTGATCAATATGGTAGAAAACCAGTCATGGTATGGTCCATGATAGGGAATGCCATTGTGATGTCTTTATTTATAGTAATAGATTCTTTAATAGGATATATCATTCTCTCCGCTTTTATGGGCTTTTTTAATTCGTTATTTCATCCAGCAGCCTCTGCAATGGTGGCAGATGTCACAGCGCCAGAGAAAAGAACAGAAGCGTTTGGGTTATTAAGGTTAGGACACAACATAGGCGCAACAATTGGGCCATTAATTGGTGCCGCTATTATCGTAGTTTCTAAAAGTGTAATCTTCTTCATAGCTGCTACAACGGTATTTATTTATGCAATTGTGGTCGCGATTTTCATATATGAGAGTTTACCAAGTAAAAAAGAAGGCGAAAAAGAGAAAGAAGAGGAATTACCATCTCCACTTAAAGTGTTGGTACAAGACAAGATTTTACTAATCTTTATCGTGACGGGAATCGTCATTTCCATGTCCTTTTCTCAAATGGAAGGAATGTTACCTCTACATTTTGATAAGGAATTAAAACATTTAGCACCAGAACAAAATCCATTTCCATATCTAATGGCTTTCAATGGATTGTTGGTCGTGTTATTCCAATTAGCTGTTTCCAGTTGGGCAGCAAAGAGAACAGTAGGGTTCGTAATGATTATCGGTGCAGCATTATTTGGACTAAGTCAAATTGCAGTTGGTTGGTTGCCATTAGTATTTTTTGCAGGAAAGACAGAATTTTGGACAATTATCGCGATTATGCTAGTTATATATACTTTTTACACATTAGGAGAAATGTTAATCACTCCTGTGCAAATGACCTTTATCTCTAATATTGCTCCAGAGCATTTACGTGGAACCTACATGGGAGCATCTGGATTGCAATGGATAGTTGGTGGTGCAATTGGACCTTTACTATCAGGTTATTTGTTAGATCGTTCACTAGGAAACATTATGTTTACAGGACTTGGCATTGGATGTGTCATTGCTGGCTTTGTCTATGTTACCATAGATAAAATGGTGAGCACTGCGCGTGTTGAGGAAGAGATAGTAAGTGTGGAAAGCTAATAGTAACCCAGTTTACTAAGGGGGAATTGCATGATTTTTGAAACGGAACGCTTAGCCATTCGTTTCATCACGGAAGAAGACGCTTCATTTTTATGGAATCTACTTAAAGACCCGACCTGGGTAAAATATATTGGGGACAAAGGATTTACCAGTGTAGAAGAAGTAAAACAATATATCCAAGACGGCTTTATTCTTATGTATGCAACATATGGGCACGGATTGTACGTGGTTGAACAGAAAGATTCTGGAAAGCCTGTCGGAATCTGTGGCATTGTGAAACGAATCGGATTAGAGCACCCCGACCTAGGATTCGCTTTCCTTTCTGAATTTCAAGGGAAAGGATATGGATTCGAGGCATCGCAAGCTACATTAAAGTACGGAAAAGATTTTTTAAAGATGAAAAAGATCCTTGCCATTACTACACGTGGAAATGTAGCATCTGCAAGAGTTTTAGAGAAGTTAGGTATGATTAAGGTTGGAGAAACCATGTTACCTAATCAAGATAAGCTTTATGATTTATATGAAGAAAAGTGCCTAGAAGAATGAAACTTATTCTACTAGGCATTTTTTTGAATGTACTTTTTTAGTTTTGGCCTAAACTCTCCTTAATTTAACCCGCAGAACACTGAGATAGTAATAAAATGCCCCCTACAATGATAATCAAGGTGACGATTTGCGTTAAACATCCTCCATCAGTTAAGTATCTCATATCACCAAACATGGAGCGGTCCACGGCATCTCTATGGTCACCTATGGGATTTTTATCTTTTTTCAAATTCCCCACCACCTTATAGGTGAATTATACAATTTCTTGGTATAATAAATGAAAAATTCTCAAAATTGGAGAGAAAATGATGACCATTACATACGAAATAAATAAACCGATTCTCGCAAAAGATTTAGCCAGCCTATTCAAGAAATCCACCATCAATCGCCCGATAGAAGACGAAGAAAGACTGGACAAAATGCTGCAATATGCTGATTTAACAGTCACTGCATGGGATCGTAACACACTAGTAGGGATTTCGCGTTCCGTTACGGACTTCGTCTATTGTTGTTACCTATCTGATTTAGCGGTGGATGAAGCATATCAGAAAAAAGGGATTGGGAAGGAATTAGTGCGACTGACAAAAGAAGAGTTGGGAGAACAAGTTTCTTTAATTTTATTATCAGCGCCAACAGCTATGGACTACTATCCGAAGATTGGGATGGAGATGTTGGATAATGGTTTTGCTATTAGGAGAGAAAGATGATTCCTCCTAATAGAATACTTCTTTTCTGCCTATTGTTTAGTTGCATTATTTTGTCTAGCAGCGTAGTTTTATTAACTACACCATTCCTTTTTGTGAAAATAATTAATTTGCTATCCATTATTATATTATCTGGTATGGTAGGTGCGTTTATTCGTGAATATTTCATACTAAAATCACAAAATAAAAATAGCTGACGCAACAAGTGGTCAGCTATTATTTGGTTAATAATGTACCACTTTACCCGATTTCGAGGATTCATACGCGCATTCGATCATTCTTGTTAAACCTGTAGCAGCTTCTATATTATAGTAGCGAGATGGAGTAAAATCGGAACGCTGAATAGCTTGAATAAACTCCACTATTGGCTTTTTTTCCTCTAAAAGAAACGCTTCTTTTGGCACAGGTGACAATTGCTCAAATCCTTCTACGTGAAAAGACTGAAGAAATGCGCGGAAATTTTCCGGCTTTGTTCCATTCACAATAAGGGATCCTTCTGTACCAACGATCTCTAGTAAGTTATCCATTTTTCCAGAAACAAATGACGTATGAGCTGTTCCAATTGCGCCACTTTCAAACTCGACAACAGTTGTAGAAATTTCATCGCTGCCTGTTCCCTTTAACTCGTTCATTAGGCAGGATACTTTCTGCGGCTTACCTAGAAAATGAGGTAACAAATATAGTCCGTGGCACCCTAAATCTAGCGTTACTCCGCCACCTGTTTGTGATTTGTCAAACCAATAGCTTGGAAGCATGTTTTTATCCAAAGCTGCTTGATGTGCACGTCTGAAGTAAACCGAGGTGATCTCGCCTAGCTTTCCATCATCTATTAAATGCTTAGCATAACGATATGGCCCAATTTCTAATGACTCTAACGAAATGATGAAATGGACACCATTTTCCTCCATCGCTTCTTGTATTTCCACACAGTCTTCTACACTTAAGGCTAATGCTTTATCCGTAAAGATATGTTTCTTTGCTTTTGCCGCTTTTATAATGACTTCTTTATGCTTAACCGTCGCACACTCAACCATGACGGCATCAATCGTTGGATCAGCTAATACATCCTCTAAATTTGGATTAAATGATGTAGCAAACGAGTCGGCAAAAGCCTTGCCTCTAGTCACATCATCATCCCAAACAACAGACAGTTCTGCACCGTGCTTTAATGCCTCTGTAACAAATCCTCCCGTATGTACATGCCAAGCGCTTAATAATGCTAGTTTAACCACAATTTTTCCCCCTTTTTTCTTCTCCCTGTTAAAAATTAATTTTCTGCACAAGCTACTAGAAAGCTTTTTTACATAGGAGGTGAACCTTGACCGATTTGGTCTTGGATAACTTGATTATACTAAATCTTTTTCTAGTCGCGGTATTAATAGCATTGACAGCATTCTTCGTGGCAACAGAATTTGCAGTGGTAAAGGTAAGGGGAACGCGTATTGAACAATTGGCGGAAGAAGGAAACAAATCCGCTTTAGCAGCACAAAAAGTACTGGATAACTTAGATGGCTATCTCTCCGCATGCCAATTGGGTATTACCATCACAGCATTAGGTCTTGGTTGGCTTGGGGAACCAACTATCGAGCGAATTCTGCATCCCGTATTTGAGGAACTGGCTGTACCAAGCTCTGTTTCACATATATTATCTTTCGGAATAGCTTTTTCTTTAATTACTTTTTTACATGTAGTAATTGGTGAACTAGCACCGAAGACAGTGGCGATTCAAAAAGCAGAACAAGTATCATTGTTGCTTTCGAGGCCATTAATTTTGTTTTATAAAATTATGTATCCATTCATTTGGGCGCTAAATGGCTCTGCTCGTTTTCTTGTAGGAGTGTTTGGAATCAAATCAGCTTCCGAACATGAGGTAGCACACAGTGAGGAAGAGCTTCGCATAATCCTTACGGAGAGTTACGAAAAAGGAGAAATCAATAAATCTGAATTTAATTATGTAAATAAGATTTTTGAATTTGACAACCGTGTAGCAAAAGAAATAATGGTTCCAAGAACGGACATGGTCGTATTAGATTTGCACGATCCAATCGAAGAAGTGTTGGAAACATTTAAAGAGGAACAGTTTACTCGTTACCCAATTGTAGATGGGGATAAAGACCTCATTGTCGGAATGTTAAACACAAAAGAAATCTTTACGGATTATATTCACTTTACACCAAACCAGATACAGACATTTATTTTAAAAAAATATGTACGCCCTGTCTTGAAAGTAATTGAAACAATTCCAATCCATAATCTATTGATGAAAATGCAAAAAGAACGAAAACACCTTGCTGTTTTAATAGATGAGTATGGTGGGACCGCTGGGCTAGTGACAGTGGAAGATATCCTAGAAGAGATTGTTGGGGAGATTCGAGATGAGTTTGATCAAGATGAAAAACCCCAAATACAAAAGATATCTAGTCATCAATACATTTTAGACGGAAGAGTACACATTAGTGATGTCAACGAGCTTTTTAATTTGACCATTGATGATTCGGAGCTAGATACCATAGGTGGCTGGATCTTAACAAAAAACATCGACATTGAAGTTGGCGAAACTGTTGTAGAAGATCATACTGAATTCACTGTTCTTGAAATGGATGGGAGAATGATTAGAAGTATGGAGGTTTCGGGAAGATAGCTGTGCTTTGTTAGTGCGGGATTATTTTTTCCATCTAATGACCCTTGTGAGGAATTGGAAGAAAAGTTACAATTATCACAAGGGAGTGTGATCATTATGTTTAAAAAATTAGCAGCAGACGCATTAGGACTATCTGATATCGGAAAGATTATTTCCCCACAAGACTATGATAAAACAGATTCAGACGACTACGTTTTTGAAGAGGACTCGGAGAAAATCTACTTCTTGATCAAGACAAAAGCGGATGAGTATTGCTTCACAAACTTAGCGCTAATACACGTAGATGGAGAAAATGCCATCTCATCTAAACGTACACTTAAGCGTTACCCTTATGCAAAATATCCTATCTCAAACGTATTCCTAGAAACAGCTGGTAAAGTGGACCTAGACGTAGAAATTAAATTCCGTATGGGAAATGTGGATTTTGATATCGACGTTCACAAAGAACAAATCGAACTACTAAAAGACCTATACAAAACATTACTTCGCATTGCTGAAATGGTAGAAGAAAACAACACGCGTTTCGGCTTCGCGGAAAACAGCCTGCAAAACGCTGCAAAGGTACTAACAAGCTCTCGTTCCGAAGAGCAATCCTTATCTGCAGAATTTAAACAAATCACCGAGTACGGCTTCTCCTTCCTAGAGGAAGCACACCAAAACTACCGTCGCAAAGACTTCGGCGCGGTGTTTGAAAAGTATTTAAATAATTAATTATGATAGACCAGGCATTGAGCTTGGTCTTTTTTGTGTTCGTGAACAGTAACAACTTAGCTCATGTTGAGAGAGGATGGCGGCTTAAGCGCTTAAGCCGCCATGCGAGAGAGGGAGTGGAGGCGACAAAAAGGCTAAGTCGCCATGCGGGGGTGACAGGGAAGGCGACAAAAGGGTTAAGCCGCCATGCGGGGGAGGAAAGGAAGGCGACAAAAGGGTTAAGTCGCCATGCGGGGGAGGAAAGGAAGGCGACAAAAGGGTTAAGTCGACATGCGGGCGAGGAAAGGAAGGCGACAAAGCGATTAAGTCGCCATGCGAGAGAGGAAGGGAAGGCGACAAAAGGGTTAAGTCGCCATATGGGGGAGGAAAAGAAGGCGACAAAGCGATTAAGTCGCCATGCGAGAGAGGAAGGGAAGGCGACAAAGGGGTTAAGCCGCCATATGGGAGAGGAAAGAAAGGCGACAAAGCGGTTAAGTCGCCATGTGGGAGAAGAAGGGAAGGCGACAAAAGGGTTAAGTCGCCATATGGGGGAGGAAAGGAAGGCGACAAAGCGATTAAGTCGCCATGCGAGAGAGGATGGGAAGGCGACAAAGGGGTTAAGCCGCCATGCGAGAGAGGAAATCAAGGGTACAAAAGCGCTTAAGCCGCCAGGGAGGAGAAGGCCCCCATGTACAAAGCGCTTAAGCCGCCAGACAAGAGAAGGAAACCTATCTACAAAAGCCCATACACCCCACCACCCCATCCCTCTCCTCAACAATCCCCCCACGACTTTTTCCTCAAATCCAAGTTCACCGGCTAAAAATCAAAAAAACTTCCATACTAAGGAAATAAACAGCTACGGAATATGCAATTGTGGGGAATATAATTGACAGTGAGAATCATATTCAATTAGAATCTAAATGAAAATAATTATCACTAATTCACGATTTCCATGATGGAGGATCAAAACATGACTCAACAACAGACGACCGCCTCGTCGGCTCTCTCTTATATACAAACGAACTTCCCAGAACTTGAATCAACATACTTAGCTAACGTAGAAAAGGCAAAGAAATCAGTTCTGCAACAACTGATGCAAGCTGTCGTAAGGGAACAATTAGTAGAGACTTCTTGGGGGATAAGCAGCTGACTGCATACTTAGGGCAGGATGTGGTGCTGGAGGTTCCAGTTCAACACGTGTATCAGTTACGTCAGTTCGATATAAAAGGTGACATTACCTTTATCACTAAGGAACAAAAAGAAACGGTCAAAGACCCTTGTCAACTAGTGGATTTGCTTGCACTTTCTCCAACTATTTTAGAGAAAGATGACTTGCAAGCTTTTAAATTAGAAGTGGAAAACAGTGTGTACAACTATGCGTTAGGTTTGACCAGTGTACCTATCAGGTTTGCGTCGTTACCAAAAGAAAACTCAGTATGGGAGTATGTAACGAATCAATCCACCAACTTTAGTCCGTTAACCTTCTTTGAACAGCTGGTGATTCAAGGTCACACCATTCATCCATGTTCCAGAACGAGATTAGGCATGGCAGCAGAAGCTGTTACGACCTATGCACCAGAATGGGGGTCGGATTTTGAGGTCCCTGTCGTTGCGGTTCATCAACGACATGTCCATGTGACCAACAAAGAGGGAGAAGGGATTACTGAATTACTGCTGAAAGATTACCCTTCCTTTCAAGCACAACTGAAGAAGCAATTAGGGGAAGAGTGGAAGCAGTACGAACTCATCCCTGTCCATCCCTGGCAATTAGAGAATACAATTATTCCAAGATACCAAAAAGAGATAACGGAAAAAGTGGTTGTGCCACTAGAAAAAATCAGCATCCCTATGTCCGCTTTGGTGTCGTTCCGTTCTCTTTCACCAACAGGTTCAAAACGTTTACACCATATTAAAACGGCTATTAATGTTCAGATGACAAGCGCGGTTCGAACGGTGTCAGCAGCTTCTACCATCAACGGCCCGAAGCTTTCCGTGATTCTCGAACAACTAGAGAGGGAAGCAAATGTTCAGTTTTTACAAGAAAAATCGGGAATTCACTTTATCCCTTCTGAACATCTCTCGGATACGGATAAGAATTTCTATGAGAAGAATCTTGCTTCCATCATTAGAGAAAATCCCGAAGCGAAGTTACATACCGGAGAGGTTGCCATGCCAGGTGTCTCCCTTCTTGCACCATCACCGTTCACAAACAAAATGGTCATAGAAGAGCTCATTCAAAGTCTTGCGGAAAAAGAAAATCTATCGCAAGAAGCGGCCACAAAAGCTTTCCTACAAAAATATGTAGATGTGGTGCTACCAGGAGTTCTCACGTTAATGACGAAGTTTGGCATTAGTCTAGAAGTCCACTTGCAGAATGCTGTTATCGTCTTTCAAGATAAACTGCCAAAACGACTACTCATCCGTGATAACGGTGGCGTTAGAATTATGCCTTCACGATTAGGTCAAGAAGTAGACATTGATAACAGAACAAACCTACTAACAGATGAAGCAAAAGATCTGCACGCCATTTTCTCTCATGCCGTCATTCACAATCACTTGGGTGAAATTATTGTGGCTTTGACAAGAAAAGGATTAAGTAAGGAAGAAACGCTCTGGAACATTGTCCGTACAAAGATAGAAGAGGTGTTTTCACGACTTCCACATGCAGAAATGGACCGAGAAGCCATCCTTGCTCCAACGACAACCATGAAAGCACTCGTGAAAATGAGACTTTCTGATGCATTTATGGATAATTTGTACGTTACATTACCGAATCCCTTACATCTGAAGGAGGTGAAACAACCATGAAGGCACTTCAACTTAAGAATCAAAACATGCTAAAAGAAGAACAAGAAGTGTATGAGTTTCTTCAGCAGAAAATGCCGGAGTATGCACCTCGTTACATTTCTCTGTTATCCAAAGGCCGAAAGGGTATATTGCATAAACTCGCATCTGGTATCCTCCGAGAAAATATAGATGATAGTTACCTTAACGCAGTTACTCGTAAAGGGACCAGTGAGACTTGGGGAGAAAGCCATCTACCTTCCTATTTCTTTACTTGGATCAAAACAATGCCTCTCAGTCACAATGGCACCTACAAAATTGTGGAGAGAGATGGTCGTTACTTTGTTTTCCAAATAGAAGGAGAGTTTGCCTACCAGCGAGTGCAGACGACAGGGGATATTCTCCTCGTCACAGAACACGGTGTTTCTGCGATAGATACGGCGTCTCAATTACTAGGTGAGTTCTACCAAAACAGCGCTTCTCCTGAAAATTTCGAAGGCTTCATCGTGGAGTTGGATAACGGAACTGCGAATGCTACGCTTTCCTACTTGTATGAAGAAATCTGGTCACATCAGGTTCGAGTAGAGGGGAAGGAGCGGAATGTGTGCAATCTGTGGGATTATATTCGTGAAAAACAGCTAGAAGATCCATCGTTCTCAACGGCTCTTTTCTTTGAACAATTAGCGGTAGAAGGCCACCATTTGCACCCTGGTGCCAAGACGAAAACAGGGCTTCGAGTAGATAATGTCTTTCGTTATTCACCTGAGTTTCACCAGACGTTTTCTGTTCGATTTGTTGCAGTACATCGAACGTTACTTCGTACTACAGAGGAAGGTGGATTCTTAGAAACAGTTCTTCCAAGTGTTCATGCAAAAGGAATGAGAGAGCTGCAGGATAGAGGGTTTGAAGCTAGTGAATATGATATCTTGCCAGTCCATCCATGGCAGTATAAGTTTGCGCTTGCCTCTATTTATGAAGAGGAAATCAGAAGAGAACAATTGTTATTTTTACCTAACGTAACTCTTAAAGCGAAGGCAACATCTTCATTCCGAACAGTGTATCCACTGGAAAAGTCAGCGCCAGGAATTAAACTCGCGGTAAACAGCCAAATGACGTCAACGGTTCGATCTATTTCCACGAACACGGCGTTAAATACGACGTCATTTTCAGCAATGATAGATGAGATAAAAAAGAGAGAACCACACTTAACAAGCTTTGTACCCATAAACGAGATTGCAGGTGCGGCATTTCCTTCTGGGGATAATTTGAAGAGCAGGAATCTCTCTGTCTTGTTAAGAGAAAGTATAGAAGATAAGTTGGAACCAGGAGAAATAGCGATAGCGGGTTCATCCTTGTACGCGAAGTCTCCATTTTCTACGAAAACAATCGTGCAAGAAATGGTGGATAGCTACAAGAAGGATGTTGTTGGATTCTTTGAAGACTACGTGGATAAGAGTTTAGCTGGATTTTTAACGCTGATGGTCAAGTATGGCGTGGCGTTAGAGGGGCATTTGCAAAACAGTGTACCTGTGATGAAAGACGGAGAAATTACGCGCTTTTTCTTCCGCGATTGGGGCGGTGCGAGAATTTACAAGCCGAGGCTAGAGAATCAGGGAGTTTCTATTTCCTTCGAAGAAAATTCGGTATCCATTACCAATAGTATACGAGACATGCATGATAAACTTTATTACACGGTGTTCCAAAACCATTATGGGGAGGTCATTCGTCAGCTCGTCCTGCATTACGACGTTTCGGAATTATCTTTATGGCAATTGGTCAAACAGAAATGTAAAGAGATCCTGTCGACATTAAGGGAAGAAGTTTGTGTGGAGGACGATTCGACGTTCATATTCCAACCAATCGTGCAACATAAATCGCTTACTACCATGAGATTGAAAGATGGAAAAGGCTATGAGTATAACGAAGTGCCAAATCCACTTTCTTGGGATGGCGTTTCAAATGAGTGACAAAACACTCCTTTGGAGGCAAGGATTTTCATTAAGAAAACGAAAAGAAAGCGTCTTTTATCGTTTTTTAACAGGGACGTTCATTGTGAGGACAACCGATTGGATGGATTTAACGATACTCAATTGGTTTGTCTTTCAGTGGACGGGTTCCCCGGTAGCGCTAGGAATTTTAAACGCTTGTCGTTTATTACCGACTCTGTTGATTAGCTTTCCTACAGGTGTGATGGCAGATCGTTTTGACCGCCAAAAGCTGTTAATTATCAGTAATATAGGTGTGTTTTGTTTCACGATGTTGCTCGCACTCATTGTTTTTTTACAATGGTCGATTAGTTGGTTATTCGTCTTGGTGGTCGGTCGATCGTTGTTTATGACATTAGAAGTTACGGTACGAAATGCTTTCTTATCCAACGTGGTTTCGAAAGAATTTTTACCAAAAGCAATATCCCTGCAAACGATGCTTATTAACGTATCCCGTATGATTGGACCTGCCATTGCAGGGTGGCTACTAGTTTTCACAGAGGTTTGGCTCTTATTTTTTATCGTCGCGTTTGGATCGCTGGTTGCTATCGCGTTCCTTGGGAAGTTGGAAATTACGACAGAGAAGCCTAAAGTCAGAAAGAGCTTAGAAAGCAAACAATGGCGAGAGACAATTGGGTATATCAAACAAAATCCGTTACTGCTTTCCATCCTCTTATTTGCTATAGCTCCTATGATTTTTGGTTTTCCATATACCACTATGCTCCCTCTTTTTGTAGATCAGTTGATGGGATTAGGGCCTAGTGGATTAGGCATTTTATTGTCTGTCTCTTCTTTGGGCGCTATTATTGCGACTGCGGTTTTAACCGTCACAACTCTTCCAAAGGGTCGCACGTTAGTGTTATCGGCACTTTGTTTTGGGGGATTTTTAATGATGTGGATGCTGGCTTCATCGAGTTATATTTTATCCCTAATCGCTATGGGAGCCATAGGATTCTTCAGCCAGCTATACCGTACCACGAGTCGTATTGCACTCCAACTTCAAACGAGTGACGAATGGAGAGGGAGAGTGCTGAGCATCGCCCTAATGGACCGAGCCTATATTCCACTTGGCGCTATAATCATCGGTTTTGTCGCGAGTCTTTTTGGTCCTGCAGCAGCAGGTTGGCTGATGGGAGTGGGCTGTGTCACAAGTGTCTTGTTAATTTTATGGAGAAGAAAAGAAATTTGGAGTATGTAAGGAGGAACGGACGTGCAAGAGATTGTGGATATCGTAACGAAGCACGCAAAGAAAGAACCAGCTTGTGCGTATGTGTATGACTTGAAATTCTTAAAAGCCCATGTGGAAAGGATGAAGGAAAGTCTACCTGCCAATTGTCAGCTATTTTACGCGATGAAGGCGAACCCGGACGACAAGATTATCCAGACACTATCCCCAGTAGTGGACGGTTTCGAGATTGCGTCACGTGGTGAGTTAGAAAGAGTTTCCTCCTATGTGAATAACCAAATTATCTTCGGTGGACCTGGAAAAAAAGACGAGGAAATCCGACAATTAATTCAAACAAACGTTTGTTTAATAAACGTCGAAAGTGTGCACGATCTGCATCGCATCGCCTATTTAGCAGAGCATGCAGGTACGCAAGCGCCCGTTATGTTGCGAGTTAACTTGAATCGAAACGTGTCGGAAAGCAAACTTAAAATGTCAGGTGTACCAACGCAATTTGGCATAGAAGAAGATGACATTCCACAAGTAATTGCGGAAGCATTAAGTCATCCTTCTTTGGAGTTGAAAGGTTTCCATTTCCACGCAATGTCCAATAATCTAGATGCACATGCACATATAAAATTTGTAGATCTCTGCCTGGAACTTTCTCACAAGTGGCAATGTGACTTCGCCATCTCTGCGCCAATTGTAGATGTTGGAGGAGGCATCGGTATTAATTACTGGAACCCAAGAGAAGCCTTTGACTGGGACCTTTTTGCTGACGGATTACGGGAAGTGGTGGAGCGACATGCGAGTTTAACGATAATTCTAGAGATCGGGCGTTTCATGACAGCGGAGTGTGGATTCTACGTGACGGAAGTGCTGGACGTAAAAGAAAACCACGGCGAAGTCTTCGTAGTCTTAAGGGGTGGAACTCACCACTTGCGTTTACCAGCAGCGTGGAAAATGAGTCACCCATTCGTGGCAATTCCTGTGGATAAATGGAGTTACCCATTTGAGAGGCCAGGAGTGCAAGGGCGAAAAGTGAACATAGTGGGCGAGTTATGCACACCGAACGACGTCTTGGTGCGCCAAGAGTCGGTGGAAGAAGTGCGAGCGGGTGATTTAATTGTATTCACCCACGCGGGAGCATACGCGTGGACCATCTCGCACCACGATTTCTTGAGTCACCCGTATCCGGAAGTGTTTTATTTGGAGTAGGGGGTTGGTGAGGAGAGTTTGGGGGGGCGGCGTAAGCGGTTAAGCCGGGGGTTTGGAGAATAAGAGAAGGCGACAAACGGGTTAAGTCGCCATGCTGGAGAGGAAGGGAAGGCGACAAACGGATTAAGTCGCCATGCTGGAGAGGAAGGGAAGGCGACAAACGGGTTAAGTCGCCATGCTGGAGAGGAAGGGAAGGCGACAAACGGATTAAGTCGCCATGCGGGAGAGGAAGGAAAGGCGACAAACGGGTTAAGTCGCCGTGCGGGAGAGGAAGATGAGGCGACAAACGAGGTAAGTCGCCATGCGGGAGAGGAAGAGAAGGCGACAAACGGGTTAAGTCGCCATCCTGGAGAGGAAGGGAAGGCGACAAAAGCGCTTAAGCCGCAGGTCAGGAGAGGTGTCGCCATGTACAAAAGCGCTTAAGCCGCAGGTCAGGAGAGGTGCCCCCATGTACAAAAGCGCTTAAGCCGCAGGTTAGGATAAGTGCCCCCATGTACAAAAGCGCTTAAGCCGCAGGTCAGTAGAGGCGTCGCCATGTACAAAAGCGCTTAAGCCGCAGGGAAGGAGAGGTGCCCCCATGTACAAAAGCGCTTAAGCCGCAGGGAAGGAGAGTTGTGCCCATGTACAAAAGCGCTTAAGCAGCAGGTTAGGATAAGTGCCCCCATGTACAAAAGCGCTTAAGCCGCAGGAAAGGAGAGGTGCCCCATGTACAAAAGCGCTTAAGCCGCAGGGAAGGAGAGGTGCCCCCATGTACAAAAGCGCTTAAGCCGCTGGAAAGGAGAGTTGCCCCCATGCACAAAAGCGCTTAAGCCGCAGGAAAGGAGAGTTGCCTCCATGCACAAAAGCGCTTAAGCCGCAGGAAAGGAGAGTTGCCTCCATGTACAAAAGCGCTTAAGCCGCAGGAAAGGAGAGTTGTCCCCATGCACAAAAGCGCTTAAGCCGCCGGTGAGGAGAGGTATCGCCATGCACAAAAGCGCTTAAGCCGCCGTTGGAAGTGAGGTACAAAAAAGAGACACACCAAGTGCGCCCCTCACCTCATCTCCAACAACGCCTTCGTCACATACTTGGACGGCCAATCTCTTAACAGTCCAAAAATAGGCGCCTCGTGCAAGCTGAGTCTTCTGATTTTGCTTGTTCCTTCTCCGTTTAATATCTTCACTAGCATTTGCGTAGGGACTTCTTCTTCATAGTCCTCCAAAAACTCCTTGATCTTTTCAGCGTCGCCACGCATTAACACCAAATCCTTCATCTGAAACACCACGTCCGTTGCTTTAGGCGCAGCTTCTTCCACAGCTTGTCCCCAGTTTTCTAGTAACATCTCCAGTTGGCTTTCCAATCCGTCCTGGACGAAGGTTTTCCACAACGCTACTTTTTTCAAGACGCGCATGTCTGGTATTTCCACACTTACTAGACTTAGAAGACTAGGCTCTACTGGCTCCAAAGGTAAATGTATGCTTAAAATCTCTTGATAGGCCTCCACTAGAGGATGGGATAACGCTTCGACCTGATGTTTAAAAAGGACTAGCTGTTCTAGCCTTTGTGATTGAGCGGTCAATGCCACCTTCAACTCATGCAAATCTCGAATCACACTTATCACTTTCGGGGTCTTCTCCGCCATGTCATTGAATTGACGCTCGATGGTTGCAATCCGCTTTGTCGCTTGTGCCAAGTCTACTTCTAGCGGCAATGTCACCTGACCTGTGGAAACATGGTAAGTAACCCCGTAATTACACGTTTCACAGCGACAGTGGATACTATCATTCTCCGCTTGCATCACGAGGTTTTTTTGGTGATCACACATCTTCCACTTCCATTCGTCAGGTACATGACGATATGGTCGCATGACGATTTCTACACGGTGCCGCCAGAATGCCACATCCTCTGGATAATGTAAAACGGATAATAAGGAGTTTTTGTTCATTTTTTCCACAGCTTCTACCACGCTGTTTTTTTCGTTCGCTAATTGAATGAAACCATGTGTAACATAAGCATCTTCTAATCTACGTATCCACTGTTCTTGACTTTGTTTATGAAGTTTTGCACAGAATAAATAATCAGCTACAATTTTGGAGAGATGGCGTTCTAATTCTTTTCCAGACAACGCAGAATAGTTCTGTGGATAAAAATATTCCTTCTCAATAGGAATTCCTCGTTGCAAGGAATGCTCTTTCCAAAGAAACGTTTCTGGTCGCAATAATTGTGGATATAATTCTTCCTCTTTGTAAACTGGGACTGGTAGATACAAACTTCCACCCAAAAAGTCCAGCAAGCTATCCACATCTTCTTGAGACATGTTGGCAAAGAGCGGTTCTACTATATGTTGCACGCGTGTTAACACAGCTCGTTCTTTTTATGTCCGATGGAACGGATAGATGGGTACTTTCGGCCAACGGGAACAAATTTTAGGGAATGATATGAGTCAAATGAGAAACTATAATCTTTAATAAGCATAGTCTGAACACCTCGATAGAATTCTATCGTTTTAGTATAGTTTACAGCGGTGCTATACTCCAATTTGAGTGTTCCATTGGGCAGTAACAACACTATCCATTGGCTGTATGCAAGGAGGAGGAATAAGATTTTCTCCTTGACTAGAAGAGGCTGGTCTTATACTTTAGAGAATAAGATTGCCAGGACAAGGAGGTTACCGATGGTGATGCTTATTCAGAAGGTGTTAAACAACAATGTGTTGATAGCATCCCACCCAGAATATAAAGAAGTCATTTTGACAGGAAAAGGTATTGGCTTTGGAAAAGAGGTTGGTGCAAGCATCTCTTTAGACCATGCCGAGCGTTTTTTTGTGTTAAAAGGACAAGAAGAACAAGAACAGTATAAACAATTGCTCGAACATGTCGACGAGCAGTTTATCGGGGTCATGAATGAGTGCATTGACCGTTTAGAAAAGCGATTTGGAGTGGAGCTTCACGAGCACATTCACGTTGGACTAACGGATCACTTATTTTATGCTATTAAGCGAATAAAACAAGGACTTGATATACGTAATCCATTCTTAAAAGAGACGGAGCTTGCCTACCCAAAAGAGTATGCTGCAGCACTGGAGATTGTAGAGTGGCTAAAAGAGAAATTACATGTGTCGATTCCAATTGGAGAAGTTGGCTTCATTACGCTCCATATTCATAGCGCACTGACAAACAGAGATATTTCGGAAATTAATCGCCATACACATTTAATTCTAGAAATGGTGCAAGTAATTGAAGAGTCTTTAAAGATTTCTATTGATCGTTCTGACATTAATTATCTGCGCTTGGTTAGACATTTTCATGCTTCAATCGAAAGGGTTATTAATGAGCAACATGAAAAAGATAACCAAGAAGTGCTTGCAAAGGTATTGCAAGGTGAATATCCCGTGTGCTATAATCTCGCATGGAAGTTAATAAAGATTATGCAACAAGAACTTCGCAAGCCTGTACCCGGCGTAGAGGCTGTTTATTTAACACTTCATCTGCAAAGGCTTTCAAAACAATGAAATAATAAATACACTTTTTTTCCGTGTTACTGGTAAAGCAGGCATGAGAGAAAGAAAGCATGTATCGAATCGGTAGATAAGGATGAAACTATCCTCATCACTGTTTTTGCATACACACTTTCTATACTCTCATGCCTTTTTGTATGGTTAAGAAGATTTCTTGTTGCAATAAAAAAAGGAGGAATAACACCATGTTTAAAAATTCATTTGGTGTCTTACAGCGTATCGGACGCGCACTAATGTTACCGGTTGCCTTACTACCGGCAGCAGGTATTCTACTTGCATTCGGTAACGCGATGCAAAATCCAGATTTAGTTGCTCGTCTTCCGTTCTTAGAAGCGGACTGGATTGTATTATTTGCTAGTGTTATGGAGGAAGCGGGAGGTATTGTTTTCTCTAACTTACCAATTCTATTCGCCATTGGGGTAGCCATTGGTTTAGCTGGTGGAGAAGGGGTAGCAGGTCTTGCTGCCATGATTGGTTACTTGATTATGAACGTAACCATGAGCGTAATTATGGGAATTACACCAGAAGATATTGGTGCGGACCCAGCTTATGCGAACGTTCTTGGTATACCAACGCTTCAAACAGGGGTATTCGGAGGTATTATCGCCGGTGCACTCGGGGCCTATATGTACAAGAAATTCTTTAACATTGAATTGCCATCTTACTTAGGATTCTTCGCAGGTAAGCGTTTCGTTCCAATTGCAACAGCTGCATCAGCTCTTGTATTAGGTATTGTTATGACATTTATTTGGCCTTACGTACAAGAAGGGTTAAACACATTCTCTCATTTCATGACAGAATCAAACCGTACGTTAGCAGCATTTATTTTCGGAGTAATTGAACGTGCTCTAATTCCATTTGGTTTACACCACATTTTCTACTCACCGTTCTGGTTTGAGTTTGGATCTTACACAAATGCAGCAGGCGAGTTAATCCGTGGAGATCAACCAATCTTTATGGAACAGATTAAAGATGGTGCAGAATTAACAGCTGGTACGTTCATGACTGGTAAATTCCCATTCATGATGTTTGGTTTACCAGCAGCAGCTTTAGCGATTTACCACACAGCACGTCCTGAAAACAAGAAAGTTGTTGCAGGTATCATGGGTTCTGCCGCTTTAACTTCTTTCTTAACAGGTATTACAGAACCACTTGAGTTCAGTTTCTTATTCGTAGCACCAGTTCTATTCGCAGTTCATACTGTATTTGCTGGTCTTTCATTTATGGTTATGCACATTCTTGATGTAAAAATCGGGATGACATTCTCTGGTGGGGTTATTGACTACTTACTATTTGGGGTACTACCGAATAGAACAGATTGGTGGTTAGTCATTCCAGTAGGTTTAGCATTCGCTGTTATTTACTACTTCGGTTTCCGTTTTGCGATTACGAAGTTTAACTTAATGACTCCTGGTCGTGAAGAAAAGTCTGAAGGAGACGACGAAGAAGGCGGAGAAGTTAGTGAGCTTCCATACGAAGTTCTTGCTGCACTTGGTGGTAGAGAAAACTTAACTTCTTTAGATGCATGTATCACTCGTCTTCGTGTAAGTGTAGACGACGTATCATCAGTTGATAAGGACAAGCTGAAAAAGCTTGGTGCTTCTGGTGTTATGCAAATTGATAAAAACATGCAAGTCATCTTCGGACCTCGTTCTGAAATCATAAAAGGTCAAATTGAAGATATTATTCGTGGAAAGACACCTGTAAAGAAAGATGTTCCAAAACAAACGGAAGCAGTCTCTTCAGCAGGGTTAGATGTGGCAGTTCCAATGGCAGGTAAGTTATTACCGTTAAGCGCTGTTCCAGATCAAATTTTCTCTCAAAAAATGATGGGTGATGGATTTGCGATTGAACCGACAGAAGGAACAGTTGTTTCTCCTGTGACAGGAACGATTGTTAACCTATTCCCAACAAAACATGCCATCGGTTTAGAAACAGCAGATGGAAAAGAAGTACTTGTTCACGTTGGTATTGATACAGTAAATCTTAAAGGTAAAGGCTTTGAAACACTTGTAGAGCAAGGCGATAAAGTGGAGCAAGGACAACCTTTACTAAAAGTGGATCTAGGTATCATTTCAGAAGAAGCAACTTCTATTATCACACCGATTATCTTTACAAACTTAACTCCAGAAGAGTCTGTTTCCATTAAAGAAGGAAACGTTCGTGAAGGGGAAAAAGGTCGAGTAGAGATTAAATAATGTAGTTTAGGGTAGAAATTAGTGTAAAAATGACTGCAGAGGGTTCCGCTACAGGGGGACGCATTCCGCAGGGCGGTGTCGAGCTCCTCGTCGCTGAAGTACGCTCCTGTGGGGTCGCGACTTACCGCTTTTATCCCGCTGGAGTCGCCCCCTTCCGCTCCAATCCCTAAAAACGTGTACAGTAAGCATTTTATCTGCAGAAATTTTGTTTCTAAAAATTCACCTTACACACTTAATAGTTATAAAAACAGATGCATTCAACTTAAGAATGCATCTGTTTTTTATTACAGGACATATATAACTCCACCTTGATTTAACATTTCTATGTATAAGAAGTTAAGATACAATAAAGAGAGCGATGAATAGAAAGGATGTACGACATGAAGAATATTCAATGGAAACCTGTACTTATCTATGCTTTTTTCTGGTCTTTAGGTATTGGAGCGGCAATTCAAATCATACTTACTGGGTTACCAGATGCTGACGGAGGTAGTGAGGCGTTTACCGCTTTTGCGCTAGAATTATTTATCACGACCGCGATCGTATTTCCGTTTGGTATCGGAGCTGGCATTCTTGTTAGAAAAAATAAAGAGTTAAGAAAGTCTATCCAAGAGAATAAGTAAACTATTTGTTCTTCGCTAACATCAATGCTATATTATCCTGAATAGAATGGATTCTAAAGAGTGTTAAAGGAGAACAACATGGAGACACTATGGGAGCAAGCTGCGGAATCTTTAGCGAAGGTGAAAGTTAACTCCAATGTAAATAATGAGCCAGTAACGATTTCTGAAGTTCCTTCCACGCTAAATTGTGTTGGGCTTGGAACAGATGCTGCTGTCTTTCAACATAAAGAAGTTCCTAACTATGTATACAAACTATTTGCAGACGAAAAGAAACATAAAGTGGAGATTGAAAAAGAAGTATATGAAAAGCTTGGACCTTCCGAATATTTCCCTACCTTTTATGCTGCGATGGATCATTGTCTTGTCCTTAGTCATGAAGAAGGGAAAACTTTGTATGACTGTATCGTAGAAGGAATTCATATCCCAGAGCAAGTCGTATTAGATGTGGAACGTGCTAGGGAACACGTAAGACAACGAGGTCTTAATCCAAGAGATATTCACTTGAAAAATATCATTCTTCAAAACGGACGTGGAAAAATTATTGATGTGTCCGAATACGTAAAACCAGGCAATGATTTTCGTTGGGAGCATTTAAAAAAAGGATATGAAGAATACTATCATTTCTTTGATGGAAAACCCGTACCACTATGGATTGTGGAAACGGTGCGTAAAGCGTATAACCAATGGAATAAACATTTCTCGTAGATCAGCTGTTCGAAAAGCATAAAGAATCGCTTTTTGAACAGCTTATTTTTTGACCAAACCAAAAAAGGAGCATGCAGAATGAAACTTTTCCAGAATACATATAAAACATTGCCAGCCACTTTCTATCAAGAACAACTACCCACACCAGTCTCTCAACCCAATCTTATCCTTTACAATAAAAAATTAGCCCAAAAGCTAGGCATTCCAAAAGAGTTAGAAGACGCACAAATTTTGTCTGGTAACAAAATAGTGAAAGGCAGTACTCCCATCGCACAAGCATATGCGGGTCATCAATTTGGACACTTTACGATGCTTGGAGATGGACGAGCAATTTTACTTGGTGAGTTTGAAACGGAACAGGGAACCCTAGTAGACCTGCAGTTGAAAGGCCCCGGAAGAACCCCTTACTCAAGAGGAGGAGATGGGCGTGCGGCGCTTGGACCGATGCTTCGGGAATATATTATCAGTGAAGCGATGCATGGTCTAGGAATACCAACGACGAGAAGTCTTGCGGTGGTGGAGACGGGAGACCCAGTTTATCGTGAAATCCAGCTAGAAGGAGCGATTCTAACTAGAGTCGCGGACAGTCATATTCGAGTCGGCACGTTTCAATATGCATCACGATTTGCGAGTGTCGATGAATTAAAAAAACTAGCAGACTATACGATTGACCGTCACTATCCAGAATTAGCGGAAGCAGACCAACCTTATCTAGAGCTGTTAGGTAAAGTCATGGAGAAGCAAATCGACTTAGTGACCAAGTGGCAGATGGTTGGATTTATTCACGGAGTTATGAATACAGACAATATGACCATCAGTGGTCAGACGATCGATTATGGTCCATGTGCGTTTATGAACGTTTACGACCCTGACACAGTATTCAGTTCTATCGATCATCAAGGTCGCTATGCCTATGGGAATCAAGGACCGATAGCTGGATGGAACTTAGCAAGATTGGCGGAAGCACTGATTCCGTTGTTGCACGAAGACGAGCAAAAAGGCTTGGAGCTAGCTCAGGAGCAATTGTATCGTTTCCCAAAGTTGTATGAAGAAACTTGGTTAGCGGGGATGAAAAAGAAGTTGGGACTACTTGGTGAGCAAGAAGGTGATGAAGCACTAGTAAACGAACTTCTTTCGGTGATGAAAGATCAAAAGCTGGATTTCACCAACACGTTCCGAGCGTTGACGTTAGGTCAGGAGGATGACTTGCTGGTATATCCTATGTTCTCGTCGTGGTATCAAAAGTGGAAAAAGAGAGTGGACGACCAACCGGCAGATGTGAAAGAGCAGTCGAAACAAGTAATGAAGCAACACAATCCGCATGTCATCCCACGTAATCATTTGGTGGAAGAAACGATAGAAGAAGCCGTGGAGCATGGGGATTATGGAAAAGTGGAGAAACTAATTGAGATAATGCAAACCCCTTATGAATGGAAGTCATGTGAGATTTATTATACGAATGTTCCAGGAGAGGTAGATAAAGGTTACCAAACGTTTTGTGGGACTTGAATAATGAGAAAGGGACTGTCGGGAATAATCGACAGTCCCTTTTTCATTCGTTTTTACGCAAAACTAGCTCCATACCTACTTTCATGAGTGCTTGATCAAACGTTTGATTAATTTTATTGTCGGAATTTAGGCAAGAGGGGATTAGGTTGGTGATTTGGTAAAGCAAAAGCAAGAGAGCAAGGCGGCAAACGGCTTAAGTCGCCAAAGAGAGGAAGAGAGCAAGGCGGCAAACGGCTGAAGTCGCCAGGAGGAGCAAGAGAGTAAGGCGGCAAACGGTTTAAGTCGCCAGAGAGATCAAGAGAGCAAGGCGACAAACGGTTTAAGTCGCCAGAGAGATCAAGAGAGCAAGGCGACAAACGGCTTAAGTCGCCAGGAGGAGCAAGAGTACAAGGCGACAAACGGCTTAAGTCGCCAGGAAGAGCAAGAGAGCAAGGCGACAAACGGCTTAAGTCGCCAGGAAGAGCAAGAGTACAAGGCGACAAACGGCTTAAGTCGCCAAAGAGAGCAAGAGAGCAAGGCGACAAACGGCTTAAGTCGCCAGGAAGAGCAAGAGAGCAAGGCGACAAACGGCTTAAGTCGCCAGGAAGAGCAAGAGTACAAGGCGACAAACGGCTTAAGTCGCCAGGAGGAGCAAGTGTACAAGGCAACAAACGGCTTAAGTCGCTAGAGAGAGCAAGAGAGCAAGTCGGCAAACGGCTTAAGTCGCCAGGAGGAGCAAGAGAGCAAGTCGGCAAACGGCTTAAGTCGCCAGGAGGAACAAGAGTACAAGGTGGCAAGTCGTCAAAGCCGCAGAGAAGCGGAAGCAAGAGAAGGTACAAAAGCGCTTAAGCCGCATGGAAAAGGAAGAGCGCCATGCGGCAAGTCGTCAAAGTCGGGGAGAAGTGGAAGCAAGAAAGGGTACAAAAGCGCTTAAGCCGCAAGGAAAAGGAAGATCCCCATGCTGCAAGTCGGCAAAGCCGCCGAGAAGTGGAAGCAAGAAAGTGTACAAAAGCGCTTAAGCCGCAAGGAAAAGGAAGATCCCCATGCTGCAAGTCGGCAAAGCCGCCGAGAAGTGGAAGCAAGAAAGTGTACAAAAGCGCTTAAGCCGCAAGGAAAAGCAAGATCTCCATGCGGCAAGTCGTCAAAGCCGCCGAGAAGCGGAAGCAAGAAAGTGTACAAAAGCGCTTAAGCCGCAAGGAAAAGCAAGATCCCCATGCGGCAAGTCGTCAAAGCCGCCGAGAAGCGGAAGCAGGAAAGGGTACAAAAGCGCTTAAGCCGCCAGGAAAAGCAAGATCCCCATGCGGCAAGTCGGCAAAGCCGCCGAGAAGCGGAAGCAAGAAAGGGTACAAAAGCGCTTAAGCCGCAAGGAAAAGCAAGATCTCCATGCGGCAAGTCGTCAAAGCCGCAGAGAAGCGGAAGCAAGAAAGGGTACAAAAGCGCTTAAGCCGCCTCACTCTTTCCCACGCTTCGCCAAATAAATCCACATTCCAATAAATACGCCAAGAGATAGGATCAAAAACAACGGTAAGGACAAAAGCTGTTGGATCATACTGTAGACCTCTATAAAACTACATATAGTAGACATTAAACAAACGTTTGTTTAATTTTATTGTCAAATTTTCTGTCAATAATTCCAGTATTTAGTTGTTAAATTCTTAAATAATCTTCTTGCAAAAAGAATTAGGTCTTTCGTATTGAGGGGGACGTATGAAATAATAGTAATTAGTATGGGATAAGCTGATACGGAAGTAAATCCCTAGTAAATTAGTAATAAAAAAGGTGAAAACCTAGTTACTAATCAATTGGTAATCTATTTATAATTAACTAAAGTAACCGATATAAGTAAGGAATAGTGCTCTTAAGGAAGAGGATAGTTATGGATTACATTACGAGAGATCTATTAGGCAAACAATTATCAGTGGATATTTTTTCTGTCCACGGGATGTTATTGCTGAAAAAGGGTGTACGAATCGAAGAAAGTCATCTCGAGAATCTCCAGAAGCATCAGTATTACTTCGATAAAAGTTTTATTGTAGATGAAAGTTCACCAAAGTATGTCACGGAAAAGATGTATGGCGAAGTGAATAAAGCAGTCGAGGCTTCCTTTCAACAATTTAAGATTCGTCCGCAGTCTACCGTTAAGAATTTAACCAATACGTTTACTCCTTTTATCAATTCTATTATGGAATCTACTCATTTTGGGAGATTTGTTGATGATGTCAGACAATATGATAACTATACGTATCTTCATAGTATGAATGTTGGTATTTATAGTGTTGTCATAGGTAAGATTTTGAATTTGTCAGAAGAAGAAGTTCGTCTTTTGGGACTGACGGGATTATTTCATGATGTTGGTAAACTATTCATTGATAAGAATATAATAAATAAAAGTGGGAAATTGACAGAAGATGAATGGGATAAAATGAAACAGCATCCTATGTTGGGTTACAATTTCTTAAAGGGTAATGCACAATTGCACAAGTTTGTGTTGCAAGGCACTTTACTTCATCATGAAAAGCTAGATGGCTCTGGATACCCTTTAGGAATCACGAAAGAAAAGATCCCGTTTTTAGTTCAGATTATAACAGTAGCAGATATCTATGATGCGCTTTATTCAACTAGAAGTTATCGGAAGAGAATGAACTTGTATGTAGCGTTGAAAATTCTATTAGATGAAGCAAGAGATGGAAAGCTAAATCTTGCTATCGTTATTCCATTTCTATACTATATTATGTCTGGAAAAAATGGACAACAAGTCACGCTAAACACAGGGGAATTAGCGGAAATTGTATTTGTTCATCCAAATGAGCCACTACAACCAATTGTAAGAATTGGAGAATCGTATATCGATATTTCGAAGCAAAGCAATTATCAAATCGTTTCTATAATAGAGATGGAGAGTCAATCCGAGAAAAAACTACCTGAATGAGGTAGTTTTTTTATTTTATGGGAAAGAAGTAAGATTACGCAATATTGAACCAAATTTATCATGAAATATTACTGTGACTTCATGAAACGATAACATCATTGTCATGCTTTCTTAGTACCTGCTTTAAATTAAGTATTTATGATAAAGGTAATTCCAATGAAGGAGGCGTTACCTTTGAGTAAGAATAATGAACCTACTTTTGATAAGAAAGAATACGATCAGTCCAAAAGATCTTTTTTAAAATACTTTCTAGCTGGATCAGCAGTGGTGGCTATGGAAACGAGTGGGTTAACAAAACTATCTTCATTTGTTTCTTCCGCACAAGCAGCAACAGCAGTATCTCCTTTTGTGGCATCTAAACCTGTTGGAGAAGGGTTCCCTCAATCTATTGCATCTGGAGATCCTACTTCTTCTGGAATCATGCTTTGGTCTAGAGTAGAGCCTACAGCAGAACCTGGACTTTCAAATAGAGAGTTTACAAGTGATGTAATCTATTGGTTAGAAAACCAACAAGCACAAAACGATGCAACACTTGAGTCAGCAATATCAGAAGGAAAATTCATTATGTTTGAAGTGAGTAAACAACAAGATTTCTCTTCTACAGAAATCCGAGGATTTACGCCAATCTGGAAAGACCATGACCATGTTGTACGACTTGATTTAGATGGAAAGCTATCCGCTAATCAACAGTATTACTACCGTTTCATTACGAAATCAGGTTTAGTGAGTAAAACAGGTAAATTCAAAACGTTACCAACTGAGAATTCAGATGTAGCAAGTGCTACTATCGGATATGTTAGTTGCCAAGATTATACGAATGGCTATTTTACTGCACTTGGACATATGGCGGATGAGGAAATGGACTTTTTCCTTCATCTTGGGGACTACATTTACGAGTCTGTGGGAGATGCTGCTTATCAAGGAGATTTAGCAGATCGTCAAATTACCCTTCCAAGTGGACAAACAAAAGCTATTAGATTAGATGATTATCGCAAATTGTATCAAACATATCGAAAAGATAAAGATCTGCAAAAGCTTCATGAACGACATGCGATGGTTGGGATCTGGGATGATCATGAGTTTGCCAACGACACTTATTATCCAGCCGTTGCGCCAGATGATAACCCAGAATCAGATCCATATCGTCGACTAGTGGCGAATCAAGTTTGGTTCGAATATATGCCAGCAAGAGTACCTTACAACCCAAATGGGACTTTTGAAGATTCCGTTAAAATCTATCGTACTGTGACAATCGGAAACCTTGCTTCCATTGTTATGACAGATGAAAGGTTATATCGTAGTGCGCATCCTTGTGGGCAAGAGACATTAGATCGCTACCTAACTAGAGGTTGTGAAAATATTAATGCTTCTAATCGCTCCATGCTTGGAACGACGCAACGCGATTGGTTCTTAAACGAAATTAAAAGTTCTAATAAAACGTGGAAAGTATGGGGGAATGAAGTACAAGTTACCCAACTAAAAGCATTAACCAATTTCCTTAACTTGGATGCTTGGGATGGATATGCTTATGAGCGTAAACTAATTGCAGACACCTTAAAAAACAACAATATTAAGAATTTCCTTGCACTTACAGGAGACTTCCACACATTTGAAGCTTCCTACATTCAAGATGAGTACAAGCTGTTTGGAGAAAAACTTGGTGTAGAGCTAATGGTAGGATCGGTAACTTCCACTAATTTACGTGAAACGTTCCGAAATGTTATCAATCAAACACCAGATTTCTCAAGTCCTATTCCTATGAGTGCAGCAAGTGAGCTTGTAAATAAACTAAAAACGAGATTGACAGATGCAAGTACCTTTACAGCAGAACTTCTTTTTAAAGAATTACAAAATATTGTAAAAGTAGAAAACCCATGGATTGAGCTATTCGATAGTACGACGCATGGGTATGCTTTATTACAGCTTTCGAAGACAAACGCAAAATGGACTGCTTATGCAGTAGATAATATTGAAAAACCATCATCCACAAAGTCATTGCTATGGCAATGTGAAGTACCAAACGGTAAAGCGAAAATTAACGTATTAGAAGGAAGTATTTTCTAAGGAGGAGATTACGTGCTACAGAGTATAGGAATCCCAGGTTTAATTTTAATTCTCATTATTGCTTTAATTGTCTTTGGGCCATCCAAGCTACCGGAAATTGGACGTTCGTTTGGAGTCACATTGAAAGAATTTAAAAAAGGAACAAAAGATATTATGGCAGACGAACCATCCACAGCAACAACGGAAACACAAAAAAACAAAGAAGCATAATTGGTTGTCTACACCCAACATGATGGGTGTAGACCCTTTCTTTAGGTGCAAAGGAGGGTGAAATGGTGAAAGGAAATGAGATGTTGTTCACGCATATGCAAGAATTACGACAAAGAATGATCTATGTGTTGATTGTATATGTTGTGTTTTTAGTGGCAGGATTTGTGTTCGTTAAAAAGTTGTATCATTGGCTGTTACAAAATGCAGAAGTTTCCTTAACAGTACTTGGACCATCAGAGATTCTATGGATTTATTTCATGCTTGCAAGTCTTTGTTCCATATCGCTTACAATCCCTTTCATTGCTTATCAAGTGTGGGCTTTTATCCGACCAGCATTGAAGCAGGAAGAGAGAAAAGCAACGCTCGTATTCATCCCGTTATTATTTATCCTATTCATTGGAGGGATAGCATTCGGCTACTTCGTTGTATTCCCTTCCGTTTATGCTTTTATCGTCTCTTTATCTAGCGGAATGTTCGACACTACCTTCACGGTGGAGAAGTATTTCCGATTCCTATTGCAAATTACGTTGCCATTAGGCTTGCTGTTTGAGATGCCTGCTGTCGTGTTGTTCTTGACAAAGCTACGCTTATTAACGCCAACCGTTATGATGAAATACCGTAAATATGTACTATTCGCATTGGTTATTATCTCAGCAGTAGTGACACCACCGGACTTTATCTCCCAGCTATTTGTGCTAATACCGATGATCTTGCTATATGAAGCAAGCATCATAATCTGTAAAATTGTCTATAACCGTCAAAAAGAAAGAGATTTAGTGTTCTCTTCTTCATAAAAGTCACCCTGTCTAAAAGAGGCTGGGACAACACCAAAAGTGACTGCACAGGGATTTCCGCTGCAGGGGGACGCTTTCCACTTAGAAAAGCGAAAGGCGCGCGTTTAGCCGCGGCAGGAAAGTTTGAAAGCATGAGGAGGCAGATCTTCAGCCACCGGAGGGCTTTCGGACTTTACCAAGCGGTTGCGCACCTGGAGCTAGACATGGCATCTTTATTTTAAAACTCCTGTGGGGTCTCGACGAACCGCTATATCCCGTAGGAGTCGCCCCCTTCCGCTCCAATCCCTAAGATTAATTAGGTAAGAACACTACTTCCGCAGTGACTTATTTCTAAAACTATAATTAATATGAATTTTAAATATAAAGGTGCATTCGCTAATGAATGTACCTTTTATTCGTTTTGTATTACCTCGTTCAGTCATTATCTATGTAACTCCCAACCTGTTCCACACCAAAAAAGTACAGTTAATACCAAAAGATTACTAATGATAACGCTTACAAATGGGTGTTAGAGAATCATATAATCAAACTGTACTAATACAAAAAACGAACACAGGGGGAAAAGAAAATGAAAAAGGGATGGAAATGGCTTTCGTTGACTTTATTAGTCACGATCTTTGCGGTATTCATGGCAGCATGTTCCCAAACTACTGGCGGGGGAAGCGGTAGTGTAGATGTTGGGATCGTATTACCTACAAAAGATGAACCACGTTGGGTACAAGATGAGCAACGTTTCAAAGAAGCGCTAGCAGATTCTGACTACACAACAGAGATTCTATTTAGCCAAGGATCTTCAGCTAAAGAGAAAGAAAACGTGGAAACACTTTTAAATAAGGGGATTAAAGTGTTAATCATCTGTCCACACGATGGCGATGCAGCGGCTGCAGCAGTAGAAGCAGCGAAAAAAGATGGTGTTACGGTTATTTCTTACGACCGTTTAATTACAAATACAGATGCAGTAGATTACTATGTAACGTTTGATAGCGTTGCAGTAGGTGCGGCACAAGGTCAATACTTAGTGGATAACGTTAGCGGCTCCGACGTTCCTTTATACCTTTATGCTGGAGCGGCATCTGACAACAACGCATTCTTATTCTTCGAAGGTGCATGGAATGTCCTTCAACCAAAAATTGCTGATGGCACGTTCAAAGTTGCTAACTCTTCCGAAGCAGAAGCGTTAAAAGACAAAGCAATGCTATCTCGTGATGAAATGAGTAAAATTCTAGGCCAAGTAACAACGAACTGGGATCCAAATGAAGCAATTAATAAAGCTCAAACACACTTAACAGCAGTTGGAGCAGACTTAAAAGGCGATGTAGCAGTATTAGCGCCAAATGATGGAACAGCTCGCTCCATCGCAGATGTATTTGCTTCTGATGGTGATGTTTCCAGTTATATCGTGACTGGTCAAGATGCAGAAAAAGCTTCTATTCAATACGTTATTGATGGTAAGCAATCCATGACGGTTTTCAAAGACGTACGTACGTTAGTAACGGATGCGATGGGTATGGCAGTATCCATTCTAGATGGCGATACACCGGAAACTACTGGTTCTTATAACAACGGAAGCGTAGATGTAAATGCAAAACAAACAGATGTAATTGTTGTAAATCAAGAGAACGTTCAAAAAGAACTAATCGATTCTGGCTACTACGAAGCTAGCGAATTCGAAGGACTGTAAGGCTTAGGCGGAGCGGTGTTACCTACACTTCTCCGCCATTGTTATAAGAAAGGGGGAGCAACATGTCACAGTATATATTGGAAATGAACTCTATTTCGAAAGAATTCGTCGGTGTCAAAGCGTTAAGCAATGTAAATTTCCAGGTGGAAAAAGGAGAGATTCACTGTTTAATAGGAGAAAACGGAGCGGGGAAATCTACACTAATGAAAGTGTTAAGCGGTGTATATCCTTTTGGTACTTATGAAGGAGACATTGTGTACGAAGGGAATGTGCAACAGTTTGGGAAGATTAGCGATAGTGTAAAAGCTGGTATCGCGATCATTTATCAAGAGTTAGCCCTGTTTCCAGATCTATCTGTCTATGAAAACATCTTTACTGGAAATGAAATGAAACGCGGAGGAGTTATTGATTGGAACGAAACGATTCTTCAAGCTAAGAAGTTACTTCAGAAGGTAAAGCTTGATGTAAATCCAGAGACGTTAGTAAAAGATCTTGGGGTGGGAAAACGTCAGCTAATTGAAATCGCAAAAGCATTAAGTAAAGATGTTAAGTTGCTAATCTTGGATGAGCCAACGGCAGCGTTAAATGAAGATGACAGCGAGAATTTATTGAAGTTGTTAAAAGAATTAAAAACACAAGGCATCACTTGCATTATGATTTCGCACAAGTTAAAAGAGGTCATTTCTATTGCTGACAAAGCAACGGTACTAAGGGACGGACAAACCATTTGTACGCTGGATGCGACTAAGAAAGAAGTTACGGAAAGTATCATTATTAAAAACATGGTTGGTAGAGAGATAGAAGATATTTACCCAAAACGTCCGAAGAGAGAAAAAGGCGAGAGAATCTTAGAATTACACGATTGGACTGCTTATGATCCTGCAATAGGTCGTAACGTGGTGAAAAACGTTAACCTACATGTAAATAAAGGAGAAATTGTTGGGATTTCAGGCTTGATGGGATCTGGCCGAACAGAGTTAGCTTTAAGTATTTTTGGCAATGCAAAAGGGTATAAGCTTCAAGGGGACCTAATGCTTAACGGGAATTTAACTAATTTAAAACATCCAAACGAAGCAATTAAAGCTGGTATTGCTTATGTAACAGAAGATCGAAAGGGCGACGGATTATTTTTATTACAAGACATCAAAAGTAATATCTCCGCAGCAAATCTACAAGGAATCTCCTCAAAGGGTATTATCAACGACAATGAGGAAATTATCATTGCAGATAAATACAAAAAATCCCTCTATATTAAGGCATCTTCCATCGAGCAAGAGGTTGGTAAATTGAGTGGAGGGAACCAACAGAAAGTTTCATTAGGTAAGTGGTTGTTTGTAGGACCGAAACTACTAATCTTAGATGAACCTACTAGAGGAATTGATGTGGGAGCGAAGTTTGAAATTTACACTGTAATGAACGAATTGATAGAAGCTGGTATGAGTATTATCATGATTTCATCTGAACTTGGAGAAGTTCTTGGTATGAGTGACCGAATTTACGTCATGGCGCAAAATGAGCTTAAAGGGGAACTTACAATCGAAGACGCTTCACAAGAAACTATTATGGAACTTGCAACGCAATAAGGGGGTATTGACGATGAGTTTTATAAAAGAAGTACGAACGCTAGTTAGTGAAAATATCCGTGATTATGGTATGTATATTGCTTTAGCAGTAATTATTTTAACGTTTACCGTGATGACAAATGGTCTATTTATCTCTTCTCGTAATATTAGTAACTTACTAGATTCAGCGGGGTATATTGCTGTTTTAGCTGTAGGAATGACGCTTGTTATTGTCATACGTCACATTGACTTATCTGTTGGCTATGCAGCCGGATTTCTAGGAGCGGTAGCTGCGATTTTATTAACGCAAGCTGGTGTATCCATGTTTATTACTATCCCCATCATTCTAGTGTTAGGGGTAGCAACTGGTTTATTAAACGGTGTGCTAGTAGCGAAGATTGGTATTCCGTCCTTTGTCGCAACGCTCGCAGGAATGTTAATTTTCCGTGGAGCACTTTTACAAGTAACGGAGAAAACGGGAACGATTATTATTCGTGATGATATGTTTAACGCAATTGGTAACGGTTATATTCCATCTTTAATGGAAGTAAACGGACTTCATCTATTATCTTTGTTAGTCGGTATGGTCGGTATTATCTTTTATATTTACAGTGAAATGAATACACGTAAGAACAAGATGAAATATAATTTTGAAGTGGTTTCCACAGGAATCTTCATCTTAAAGTTAGTCTTCGTATCTGCGATTATCGCTTATGTCACATGGATTCTTGCAGGCTATAATGGTTTCTCATGGACTGTCATCGTTATGTTAGCGGTTGTCCTTCTATATCATTTCTTAACGACAAAAACAGTTCTTGGACGTCACATTTATGCAGTAGGTAGTAACCCGGAAGCAGCACATCTAAGCGGGATCAATGTAAAGAAGATTACGTATATCGTATTCGGTTCTATGGGAATGTTAGCTGCTTTATCAGGTATCCTATTCACAGCTCGTTTGCAATCTGCAACGACAACTGCAGGGACACTATTCGAGTTAGATGCTATCGCAGCAGCATACGTTGGAGGGGTCTCTTCAGCTGGTGGAGTAGGGAAAGTAACCGGTGCTATCATTGGAGCAATCGTAATGGCTTCTTTAACGAACGGAATGAACTTACTCGGGGTAGGAATCTCTTATCAATATATGATTCGTGGGGGAGTACTAGCAGGAGCAGTAATTTTTGATGTCATGACTCGAGGAAGAAAATAAAGAAAGATCAACAGAGGGTATTGTACCCTCTGTCTTTTTATTGGTCTAATAGCAGGAAGTAAGCATTGATTCCAAATTTTAGGTTAAGATAATTTTTATAGAACATTCCGTAAGCAAAATGGTTGTCCTAGTAGAAGTAGCTCTTTACAATGATACCGATTTATCTAAATGGAGGAGGTCACTAAAATGAAGTTTCAACCATTATTTGAGTCTCAACAAATCTCACAACAAACGTTTTCCAATCGTTATATAGTAGCACCTATGACAAGAGTGTCTGCAGAATCTGACGGCAAAGCGAATGACAGAATGAAAGCTTACTATGAGCGTTTTGCAGTAGGTGGTTTCGGGGCAATAATCTCTGAAGGAATATATACGGATAAACATTATAGTCAGGGATACCGAAATCAACCGGGATTAGCGTCGGATATGCATGTCGATGCTTGGAAGCCAGTAGTAGAAGCGGTAAAAGCTCACGGTACCAAGTTCATTGCCCAATTAATGCATGGAGGAGCACAGTCTCAAGGGAATGCCTATACAGATGAAACAATTGCTCCGTCCGCTACTGCACCGAAGGGAGAACAGCTGGCTTTTTACGGTGGATCAGGCCCTTACAAAACGCCTAAAGCAATGGAAACAAAGGATTTTGAACAAGTTCGTGAAGGATTTGTTCAGGCGGCTATTCATGCAAAAGATGCTGGATTTGATGGGGTAGAATTACATGCAGCAAACGGTTATTTACTAGATGAGTTTCTAACTGAATATATGAACCTTCGAGATGACGAATACGGTGGTTCTATGGAAGCTGGATTGGGGTATGTAAAAGAAGTAGCAGATGCAGTGCGCTTAGCTGTAGGGGAATCTTTCATTGTAGGAATTCGACTTTCACAAGGTAAAGTATCTGATCAGGAGTACCGCTGGCCGGGTGGAGAACAAGGTGCTGAGAACTTCTTTAATCTGGTAAAAGAACTTCCACTAGACTATATCCATGTGACAGATGCAGATGGTACAGCACCTTCTTTCGGAGAACATTCTCGCTCCATTGCAAGACTTGCAAAAGAAGTGGTAGGACTCCCGGTAATTGCTAACGGTAAATTAGGTGATCCTGATAAAGCACTAAAAGCTGTTACAGAAGAGAAAGCAGATTTTGTTTCCATTGGAGCTACTGCACTAGCAAATCCAGATACACCAAACTTAGTGAAAGCTGGGAAAGAACAACGAGCGTTTGATCCCACAGCCATATTATTTCCTGAAGCATTTGTAAAGGATGCGGAACTGGAAATACAATTAGAGAAACGATAAGAACGTTCCCTGAAAACCCTGAGATGTCTTTACTCAGGGTTTTTCCTTTACATCTCTTAGTAGTGAATCTATTGACACGAAAATTATTGCTAAATAGGAAGAAATTTTATGACTATTATAGTAAGCGCTTTCTCTATTTTGGTATGATAAGAGGAAGAAAGGAGGGGGGATTCTGCATGAAAAAGATTGGTATAGCAACTTTTACTCTAGTGTTTATCTTCTTTGGAATAGTAACCCTTCAAACGCTTGATAAAGTAAGAAAAACAAACTGGGAATTACCTACACCAACCATAACAGAAGAGGAAACCCTCCGATTTGTCATGATTACACAAGACTTGGAAACTCCTTTTTGGGATAAAGTCGCTACAGGCGCCAAACAAGCCGCAGAGGAACTAACCATAAGTTTAGAAGTGTGGGGAAGTTATGGTAATCAACAAGAGACATTTCTTAAACAAATAGAGATAGCTATACACGGAAAAGTGGATGGCATTATTGTTCAAGGTTCCGATACGGATAAATTTAAAGAACTAACAAAAGTAAAAGCATCTTTTTATGGAATCCCTATCGTAACAGTTGCAAATGATGTGCCAATGCAAGAAAGTCTACGTAAAACGTATGTGGGATCAGATCACCAGAAAGCAGGTAAAATGATAGCGAACCAATTAGTTAAAGATATGGGGAATCAAGGGGAAGTAATCTTACTCTATGACACGAATAAGTTTGATTACCAAATGAAACGAATAGAGGGGATTCAGAGTGTTTTAGAAAAATACCCATCCATTTCTGTCTATCATGCAAAGTCAGAAGGTTCACGTGAACAAATTCAGATGACGACCCAACATATGTTAAACGTATATCCGAAAGCAAAAGCATATATAGCCGTTAATGCCAACATGGCAAGTCCTTTAGTTCATGAAATAAGTAAGCGTTATCAAGTAGAACCGTATTATTTATATTCGTTCGATGATGGAGCCGAATCAACGGCACTCTTAGAAACTGGCAAATTAGATGCGATCATTGAACAAGATCCCTCTATGATTGGAGAAATTAGTGTAGAAAAACTTGCGGAATGGGTTAGAGGACAAAGTTTTCCACTCGATAGCGAAGGATATTTCACTAATATAAGGGTTGCGAAAGTGAAGACAAACGATGAATAGCATCCAAAAGAAAATCTTATTATTAACCTCACTAGTACTAATATTTATGTCATCTATCTGGATTACTTTAACCTACTACAACAATGAAACACATAAACAGTACAATGAAATTTTAAAACGTTATCTAACGATGAATGATGTTACTACGGCAAGTCAACAAAGTATCGCTGACCTAAATAGTTATTTAAGGAAGCCAATCTCTAGTAATATTATTCGTTTTGAACATAGTAAAGAAAATGTTCGCAAAGCAAAGAGAGACGTGTTGAAACTGGAAAACAAAGCTAACCAATTTACCTTAACCACTTACGTCTCTTTAATTGATAGTTTAGTAGAAACGATGGACAGATCGGTTATATTTTTTGATGAAAATAATCAGGAAGCTTCTGCGAAGGAATTTGAAGAAGCGACACGAATATCTAGTTATATATCTGAGATGACTTTAACGTTGTTAGATAAAGAATTAACAACGTATGACATTTTTTATCGTGGGATTATGCAGCAAGCGGAGGAAGTGATTAGGTTAGGTATATGGCTACTACTAATCATGACAGCTATATTATTTATCGCTACATACTGGTTCTCCTTAAGTATTACAAGACCTATTCAGCAATTAACACAGGCAGCAAATGACCTCTCCAATGGTCGTTTTAAAAAACCGATTAAGGTAGAGTCAAATGACGAAATTGCTTTTCTAGCCAAGACATTTGACCGCATGCGAATCAATATTAATAACTTAATAGGAGAAATTAAACATAAAGCACAATTAGAGCATGAACTACAACAGAATCAACTACTATTACAAGAAATACAGTTTAAAAGTTTGCAAAGTCAGATTAACCCCCACTTTTTATTTAACACGCTAAATACGTTGTCCAAAAAAGCTTATTTAGAAGGTTCTGAGGAAACAAGCGATCTGTTAGTAAGTGTTGCTGGTATTTTGCGATATAACTTAAAACAAGTAGATCGTTCAGTTTCGTTAAGAGAAGAAATATTTGTTTTAAAGCAGTATATCGAAATCCAAAAAGCTAGATTTACTGATCGATTACACGTGCGCTATGAAATTGATGAAGATTGTTTATTTGTTCCTATCCCAGCACTTACACTTCAACCGATTGTAGAAAATGCGGTAATACATGCTGTCGAGCCAAAAGTGGAAGGAGGTCAGTTAATCATCCGTGTAAAAGATCTTCAAAATAAAGTAGTGATAGAAATAGAGGATGATGGTAGCGGAATGACACCTCAGAAGATGGAGGAAATCTTACAGGAAAAACCTGTTCAACTAGAAGGTCACTCTACCGGTATCGGCTTCCCAAATGTGGTGAAGAGACTTCGTCTGTTTTTCGGGGAGTATGACGTCATCCGCATCGAAAGTACACAAGGTGTAGGGACAAAAGTAATGATATTCATTGAAAAGAGAGGTGTAAAACAAGATGATGAAAGTCTTAATCGTCGATGATGAGCAAATGGAGAGGGAAGGGATGCAAACGATTTTAGAGAGAGCATTTCCGAACCTTATCATAGAACAAGCGAAGAACGGTCAGATGGCAGTGGAGCTGTCCCATACCTTTCAACCAGACATTGTATTAATGGATATCAAAATGCCAGGAATGACTGGATTAGAGGCTGTAGAAAAAATTAGTTCGGATTTTCCTACCACTCATTTTGTGATGGTCACGGCATACGACACGTTTGATTATTTACGAGCAGCGATAAAACTTGGTGTAAAAGACTACTTGCTAAAGCCTAGTAAAGTTAGTGATATTGTGTCAACGATTGGAAAAGTCGTGGAACAAGTGGAAGAGGCGAAAAAGAAAAGATTCTTGGAACAACAGACGTCTAGAGTGATTGAAACGGATGTTGTCACACAGTTGTTATTTGATCATGTGCATGATGTTCATGTGGATATGCTAGTGGATATGTTGGATACGCCGATACCTCATAAACTTTTTGTTTTAGTTCTTCATGTACCTAATAACGCCTCTTCTGTTACCAAGACTGTTCGAGAATATGTAAGAACGCATCATCTTGGTTGGATCGGTCCTCTGTATGGAAATCAGTTACCTATTATCGTCTTTCGAAAGGAAAAGACGACTTATCGTTCCCAAGCACAACAAGTGGTGAAAAAGTTATTGCAAGAAATAACAGTTTACTCAAGTGGTGTCTTTATCGGAATTGGAAGTGAATGTGAAGGATTAGAAACAGTGAAGCAATCTTATCAACATGCATTAGCTGCAACAATGGATCTCTCTTTAGAATCGAAATATTCCTATTACGATCAAGTTCGAGTGAATAGTAGTAACATAGGACAGTTTACTAGACAGGAAATTGGCGAATATATTCGACTGGGGCAGTGGCATCAAATCTCTCAATATATGACAAAAACTGTGGATAGCTTGGAGAGAGAAAATGTTTCTCTTATTCAGGCGCAGCAGAGAATTTTAGAGGTGTTGTGGAGCGTCTCCAATGTATTGGAAGAGCTAGGGCTGGAAAGGAATTCTTATTTCCTTGATGGAGTAGAGAATTATCAACACCTACGAATTGCTGCTTTACAGGTTTTTAATGGCATGCGTGAAGGTTTTGAACAATTAAAGGAACAAACAGAAACGGACACCATCCATCAACTCAAGAACTATATCATGGCTCATTCCCATGAAGATATATCCTTAGATGCACTGGCAAACCGAGTAGAGTTAAGTCCTATATATATTAGCAAAATGTTTAAAGAGAAGTTAGGGATAAATTATATTGATTTCTTAACAGAATGCAGGGTGGAAAAAGCAAAGAAGCTTCTTTCAGACCCTGAAAAAAGTGTGAAAGAAATTACTTTTGAAGTGGGCTACCACGATCCAAATTATTTTAGTAAGGTGTTTAAAAAAATCTGTCAGGTGACGCCGAAAGAATATCGAAAAAATCTCATGTGGAGTCAATAGTGAAGGAGGAGTATGTTAATGAAACGTTTGATGAGTTATTTACTTCTCCTGCTTCTTTTAAGTGGTTGCGCTAAGGAAACGACCGCAGTTCCGAACAAAACGGAGGTAAAAGAGAGAATTCATATCGGCTTTTCCATGGATACGTTAGAAGAAGAGCGTTGGTTACGCGATCGAGATTTGTTTAAAGAATCAGCAGAACGCTTAGGAGCTAAGGTAACTATTATGGCTGCAAGTGGAGATGATGCCTTGCAAATTGTCCAAGCAGAGCAGCTGATTCAATTAGGTGTCGATGTGTTAGTAGTGGTGCCGCATAACGCCGAGGCGACCGCAGCGATTGTAGCAAAAGCTCACGATGCAGGAATTAAAGTGATGTCCTACGACCGGCTTATTAAGAATGCGGACTTAGATTTATATGTATCCTTTGATAATGAGAAAGTAGGAGAAATGCAAGCGGAAGCGATAACGAAATTGGTTCCGAAGGGGAAGTACGTTTATATTGGCGGGGCGGAAACAGATAATAATGCGCATCTTTTTAAGAAGGGTGTATTTAATGTGTTGCAACCGTTAATTGAAAAAGGTGATATAACGGTGGTGTACGATCAGTGGACGAAGAACTGGTTACCGTCAAATGCATTTGAAAATATGCGATCTGCAATAGAGGCAAACAACCGTGAAATTGATGCGGTTATTGCAGCGAATGATGCTACAGCTGGAAGTGCGACGAAGGTTTTGGCTGCATATGGACTGTTGGGAGAGATTCCAGTCGCTGGACAGGACGCGGAGTTGGCTGCTGTGAGAAGGATTGTGGAAGGAACGCAAACGATGACGGTATACAAACCAATTAACATTTTAGCGGAGGCAGCTGCTGAGTTAGCGGTGAAGATGGCGAGGGATGAGGATGTTGGAGCGGATCGAAAAGTAAACAACGGTAAGATTCAAGTTCCGTCTGTGTTGCTGTCTCCGATTGCTGTGGATCAAGAGAATGTGGTAGAAACGGTGATTGCAGATGGATTTCATGACTATGACGATGTGTTTGGGGATTGAGAAGGTTGTTAAAAGGGCGAGAAGGTAAGGTAGAGAGCAGTCAGCGGTGGAAGGCGGTCGTCAAAAGCGTTAGAAGGTGGGGTAGAGAGCCGTCAGTGGTGGGAGGCGGTCGTTAAAAGCGTCAGAAGGTGGGTTAGAGAGCCGTCAGCGATGGGAGGCGGTCGTCAAAAGCGTGAGAATGCGGGATAGAGAGCCGTCAGCACAGTTAGACGGTCGCCAAAACCACTTTTCTGCTAGTCACGCGACCGTCTACTTACTTCACTTTAGCATTGCGAGCACTTTTTTACCTACACTCTCTTCCCTTGCGATCAAGCTAACTGTTCGTTTAATAGGAAATCCTTCAATTGGTATCGCTCTAACATTAGGAGAGATACCTTTTGTAAAGATTTCTGGCAAAATAGAAATGCCAATGTTCGCTTCAATAAACCCCAAAATGCTGTGGCCGAATTCTATTTCTGCTTGAATATTCAACGTAGCATTTCTTTCAACAAAAGCATCTTGTATTAATCTTCTTGCATCACATGTTTCCAAAAGCATAACAAACTCTTCATCCTTTATTTCTTTAAACGTAACAGATTCTCTGCTGCCAAATAGGAGATGGTCCTTATGAGCAAATAACAAAAAAGACTCCGAAAATACTGGCGTAGAAAAATAGCTATGTTGTATACCTGTCTCATCAAAGAGGGCTACGTCTATCTTCCCCTCATTCAACCCTTCTAATAATTCCACATAACTATGAGAAATTTTCAGCGAATAATCCGAGCGATTGGCGGAGGCTAATTTCGTAGGTAAATAAGAAGTAGCAACGCTTGGCCAAGCTCCAATTGTGACCCCCATCAACCCCTGTTCAAGAGCAATCGCTTTTTTTACCGTGTTTAATTCTTTTAAAATCCGCTGACTAACTGGCAACAATCTTTCACCAGCTTGCGTGAGAGAAACACCAACCGTAGTCCTTTTAAACAAAGAAGCTCCTAAATCATTCTCTAGGTTTTTAATTTGTTTACTAAGTGCAGGTTGACTCATATGTAAAAGTTCACTAGCTTTCGTTAAGCTTTGTGTTTCTGCTGTTAATTGAAATGCTTCTAACCATTCGAATCTCATGTTTTGTCCCTCATAACTTTTAGTTATTCCCACCAAACTTAGTGGAAGTACCAATCTATTTAAAGCGATGATAACCTATGGTTGTAGCAAAAACAAATGCAACAACTTTGATTGATTTTGTTACGTTTAACACTTTACTCATCGTGGTAAAGTGAGAATAAATAATTTAATAGTAGTGAAATATATATCGTTGGGATTTATTAACTAAAATTTATTGGAGGAATGAACAATGACTAAACATATTTTAATGGTAGTAACAACAGCAGATAAAATGAACGAAGGACACGAAACAGGACTATGGTTATCTGAGTTCGGTGAAGCATATGTAGAATTTGATAAATTAGGTTATGAAATTACCGTTGCAAGCCCTAAAGGTGGAAAAGCTCCTGTCGACGATCGAAGCCTAGAAGGTGGAGTACCTCAAGAAATCTTAGATACGGCGAAATATCTTGAAAACACAATAAAACTAGATCAAATCACAGATGCATCTAAATTTGACGCAATCTTCATGCCTGGTGGACACGGTACGATGTTTGATTTACCAGACAACACGAAATTACATGAACTAACTCGTGAACTATATGAAGCAGATAAAGTAGTCGCAGCAGTATGTCACGGACCAGCTGGACTAGTTGGTGTAACACTTTCTAATGGTAAACCACTAGTAGAAGGTAAAACAGTAACTGCTTTCACAGATGAAGAAGAGCGTGAGACAACACTAGATCGCTTTATGCCATTCCTTTTAGAGACTCGTTTACGCGAACTTGGTGCTAATGTAGTAGTAAAAGAAAACTGGGCAAACCATGTACAAGTGGATGGAAAATTAGTAACTGGTCAAAATCCTCAATCTACTGAAGCTGTAGCAAAAGAAGTAGTTAACCTTTTATCAAAATAAGTAGTTCTAACAGGAGGGTGTTTTATGACAAATGTTGTCATTACAGCAGTGCTAAAAGCAAAGCCTGGAAAAGAAGCGGAAGCATTGGCAGCGCTGCAGGAAGTAGTAACACCATCTAGAGAAGAAGAAGGGTGTATGACGTATCAGTTGCACCAATCTTTGGAAGATATATCTACCTTTGTTTTCTACGAAGTGTGGAAAGATGCAGAAGCTGTCCAAAAACATGTAGAGTCTGCACATTACGTTACCTACCGAGAGAAAGCAGCAGAGCTATTTGAAGATAGAACTGTGTATAAATTAGCGAAAGTTTAACAATGATTGGTGAAAAAGCTATCTGTATTTTTCTGGATAGCTTTTTCCGTTCTATTTTGAGCATAACGTGCGCTCACGGAGGAGAGAATGCAGAGCAGAGCACACGTTAAAGAAATAACGTGCGCTCACGTAGAAGGGAAGGCAGAGCAGAGCACACGTTATTCCCCAAATGTTAATGTGCAGGCATAGCTTCCGCTTTTGGGCTTTTATCAGAGGACTTCCCTTTAATAAAAAAGATCACTGCTAACAAAATGACACCACCGAGTATCCCTGCCCCAATAAATGTTTGGTTTAGCAGGTCTTTCATTAAAACAGACATCAAGGGTGGACCAGCTGCAACGCCAATAAATCTGGAAGAGCTATAAAAAGAGGAAATGGTACCACGCTCTGCTTTTTCAATGTTTTCGGTAATAAGAGCATCCAACGTTGGAAGCAAAGCGCCAATGGATAATCCCACAAAGCTAGTTACTGCTAGTAGCAAATATAACTGCTCACTTGTAAATCCTACAAACGCGACTGCAACAGACATTGTGACCAAACTAAACATCATGATCCACTTCATTAGTTTCAAGTCGCCTTTGATCTTTTTTCCTGTAATAAAGGAGGCGATACATAAAAATAAGAGAGGGATTGCCAATACAAATCCTTTTAAAACACCATGAAGGTCGTGAACTTTCTCCAAGTAATCAGACAAAAAGAAGAGAGTTGCAAACAGCACGAGCATCACGTAAGCGCCGACAAGAAAGACGGTGAAAATCCATTTGCCTTGCTTTTTGAAAATATCTTTCGTCTTGTGCAGAAATACTTTTATTTCAACAGGCTTATCCGTATTCTTTGGAGCTTTAATAAAGAAAATTACCAATAGAATTGAGATTAGACTGAAAAAGGATATCGAGAAAAACGGTAAAAACCATAAAAATGCCGCAAAAGCAGCACCTAAAATAGGGCTTAACACTTTACCAAATGTATTAGATGTTTCAATGGTCCCTAGACACGAACTGGTTTTTTCATCATCGTCTTTGTAGAGGTCTCCTACTAAAGGAAGAATAATAGGTGCCGCACCTGCAGCTCCGATTCCTTGCAGAACACGGCCGACAATAATCCATGTGAATGGATCGTTCATTTTCCATGAAGCAAATCCAGCGATTAATCCACCAATCAGAGACATAATTAGACTCGGTAAAATGACCATTTTTCGACCATAACGATCAGAAAGATAGCCCGCAATGGGAATTAAAAAAATAGATGCAATAGAATAGCTGGTGATAATCATGCTTGTTTGAAAAGAAGTCACGCCTACTTTTTCTTCAAAGATTGGAAGAACAGGGATAAGCATGGAGTTTCCAAGCGTCATTACGAGCGGAATGGATGCCATACTTACGACACACCAGTTACTTACTTTATTATTAGTTGTGCATTGTTCAGCCATCTTGTCACCTCGTCCATGTCATAGATTCTGCTATTAAGTATTTGTTGGGTAGCGTTAGTAAATACATGGGTAAAAAAGTAAAAAAACTTCCGAACATATTGCTCGGAAGTCTTCTTAAACATTATTTTACTGTTGGGAAACCAAATCCAGATGCAATGTCATCACCAGCAGCTGCATGTAATCCACCGTTGATATCATTTGCTTTCGCACGATTTTGTAGCTCTGTACGTAATTGTTGTGCAGATAAAGATGGATTCTGTGCCCAGATTTTTGCAGCTAAACCAGAAACGTGTGGAGTAGCCATGGAAGTTCCACTGATGGAGTTGTATCCACCATCAATCCAAGTAGATAAGATATTTCGACCTGGTGCCGATAGTTCTACATCTTTTTCCGTAATGGAGAAATCACCAGCTGTAGCTTTGACACCACGTGAAGAGAAATCTGCTACTCGGTAGGTACCATTTTCAAATGTGTTCTCAAGAGCAGCAACGGCAATTGCTTCTGGAAGTGCTCCAGGGTAACCGATTGTATTTTCGTTAGGACCAGAGTTACCAGCAGCAGCAACAACTAAAGCACCGTTAGCGTTAGCGTATTTTACTGCGTCAGTGATTAACGTGTCTTTACCAGAGGAACCAAGCGACATCGAGATGATTGTTTTAACTCCTAAACGTTTTCCTTCATCTGCAGCATGGCGGATAGCATAGGCAATGTCATCAGAGAAACCAGAGCCTGTATTACCTAAAACTTTATACGCCCATAGACTTGCTTCTGGTGCTACACCGTAGATTCCTGTCTTATTCGAGCCGCCATCAGCTAATACCGTACCAGCAACGTGTGTTCCGTGACCGTTTAAATCTGAACAGCTACCGTTACGAAGAGGGAAAAGGAAACCAGTGAAATCCTTACACTGTTCCACTCTGCTTGCTAAGTCTTGGTGATCCTTCTTAGCACCAGTATCTAATACTGCAACACGTACATCTTTTCCGCCAGAAGTAGCTGTAATGTTAGCATCTTCATACATTGCTTCAATTCCCCAAGGAGTTTGGTCGGTTGGTGCAGCAGCACTTGGTCTTAAATCAATTAGATCAACGTGTACTTCGGATACTTTATTAATTGTAATATTCTTGTTTTTCTTTAACGCTTCATATTGATTTTGGTTTACAGTTGTTGAGAATGTCTTCTCATCTAATTCCCAACGTACACCATATTTCTCTTTTGCATTGGCCTTTTCTTTTTTATCAATTGTTTGAATGTAAACTCTAAACTTTTCTTTTGTGTTACTATCGTCCGCAGTCGCTGCATTTACAGTTGGCTGGAAAGAAGAAAGAGTAAGTAAACTACCAAGTACAATAGAAGAAATTAATTTTGATTTCATGATATGCCTCCATAAAAAATAATTTTTTCGCGTTAAGTAGGCAGGTCACCATTCAGACAAGCCGAATGGTGAAATTAATAAACCCGCATAAATTTCTATGAAAATAGTAATCTCTTATTTAACAGTTGGGAAACCAAAACCAGCAGCGATGTCATCACCAGCAGCTGCATGCAATCCACCGTTAATGTCGTTTGCTTTCGCACGGTTTTGAAGTTCTGTACGTAATTGTTGCGCAGTGAAAGAAGGGTTCTCAGCCCAAATTTTTGCTGCTAATCCTGAGATATGTGGTGTAGCCATGGAAGTACCACTGATTGTGTTATAAGTTCCGTTGCTCCATGTAGAGAAGATGTTACGACCTGGTGCAGAAAGTTCCACATCTTTTTCTCCGATTACATAGTCACCAGCAGTTGCTTTTACACCACGAGAAGAGAAGTCTGCAACGCGATAAGTACCATTTTCAAATGTATTTTCTAAAGCAGCAACAGCTACTGCATCTTTTAATGCCCCAGGGTAGCCGATTGTGTTTTCGTTAGGACCAGAGTTACCAGCAGCAGCCACCACTAAAGCTCCATTGCTATACGCGTAAGTAACAGCGTTAGAAATTAGGGTATCTTTACCAGCTGAACCAAGAGACATAGAGATAATTGTTTTTACGCCCAAACGTTTACCTTCATCAGCAGCATGACGGATAGCGTAAGCAATGTCATCGGAATACCCTGAACCACTGTTACCAAGTACTTTATATGCCCACAGCTTAGCGTCAGGTGCTACACCGTATAATCCTGTGCCTGTATCACCACCATCAGCAAGAACAGTTCCTGCTACATGCGTACCATGACCATTTCTATCTTCACATTTTCCGTTAATTAATGAGCTAGATCTTGCAGTGAAATCTTTACATTGCTCAGCATTGTTTTTTAAATCAGTATGTGTGGTTAAAACGCCAGTATCTAGAACTGCAACGCGGACATTGTTACCACCTGAAGTCGCTGTAATGTTGGCATCTTCATATATAGCTTCAATTCCCCAAGGTGTTTGATCTGCAACAGCAGCAGTTCCAGTAGATGGCTTAGCTGCGACTTGCACCTCAGAGACTTTACCCACGGTTAAATTTTTATTCTTTTGGAGCGCTTCGTATTGCGCTTGATTGACGGATGTGGAAAATGTATTTTCATCTAGTTCCCAACGTACGCCAAACTTTCCTTTTGCAGCAGCTTTTTCATTCGAGTTAGTAGAGGTAATAAAGACTCTGAACTTTTCTTGATTACTTTCCGGTTCAAACGTTTTCGCTTCTGTAACAGTACTGAATGATGGGAATAATAATGCAGCTCCTAGTACAACAGTAGATAAAAGTCTTGATTTCTTTTTCAATAAAATCCACCCTTTCAATCTGTAATGATGAATATTCAAATAATATTCACAATTCAGATATTATCAGAGGTACGGTTGTTTATATACCGGTTAATTAGGCCTATTAGATAATTCAGATAATAAAATAATGCCAATAATACTACCTTAAATAAAACGAAAGACTTATAATTAATCTAAATATTTGGAAAATTAAAGTGTTAATAAAACGACTCTTGAATTATTATCTTAAGTCGTAAGGGTACTTGGGAAAATAACTTGTATGGAACACTATTTTAAGACTCATGGAGAGGGAATTTTATTATTGGATAAAATAAACCGATGTTTCGTAGAGAGGTAAAAAGGATAGTAACAATAAAGAGTAGAAATTTAAATTAGAGCAGGAGGGAATACAATGTTTTTACATAAAAATTATATAAATGGTGAGTGGATCGAAACGGAAGAGAAAGTAGAGGTAGTGAACCCAGCTACATTAGAGGTATTAGGGACAGTACCTGACGCTTCAGAAAAAGAAGCGAAAAGTGCAGTAGATGCCGCACACCAAGCATTAGCTGGCTGGGCTGGTTTATCGGCATATGAGCGTAGTGAGTATCTGGCTAACTGGAGTCGTCTAATTGATGAGGAGCAAGAGGAATTAGCGAAAATTATGACGTTGGAGCAAGGAAAGCCTAAGAAAGATGCTATCGGTGAACTAGTGTACGGAAATGCCTATATGAAGTGGTATGCAGAAGAAGCCAAGCGGGTGTATGGAGAGATCATCCCTGCATCGACGAAAGATAAACGAATTTTTGTAAAACATGAACCTGTTGGAGTAGTTGCAGCTATCACCCCGTGGAACTTTCCGGCAGCGATGATAACTCGAAAGTTTGCACCAGCGCTTGCAGCTGGATGTACTGTCGTACTAAAACCTTCGGAAGAAACACCGTTTACCGCTTTAAAATTAGCGGAGCTAGCAGAGAAAGTGGGAATACCTAAAGGTGTCATCAACATCGTAACCGGTGATGCTAAGACAATTGCAGGTGTATGGCAAAAAGATGCGCGTGTTCGCAAAATAACGTTTACAGGGTCTACACCAGTTGGGAAAATCCTAATGAAAGACGCTGCGGAGACAATGAAAAAGATTTCTTTAGAACTTGGTGGGCAAGCCCCATTGATTGTTTCTCAGCATGCAGACTTAGCAAAAGCGGTCGATGGAGCGCTTCAAGCAAAGTTCCGAAACGGTGGGCAAGCATGTGTTGCAGCAAACAGATTTTTGGTGCATGAAGATTTATTTGATGAATTTGTAGAAAGGATCACCGCTAGAACTGCTGAATTAGTTTGCGGGAATGGATTAGAGGAAGGGGTACATGTTGGTCCATTAATCAATGCTGATGCAGTGGAGAAAGTGGAGAAGCATGTAAACGATGCGGTGGAAAAAGGAGCAGAGGTTACTACGGGTGGAAAAAGAGCACACGTGGGAGCAGGTCACTTCTTTGAACCAACTGTTATTAAGGGCGCTACAGACGATATGCTCTGCTTCCAGGAAGAGACATTTGGTCCTGTTATCCCTGTTTCTACTTTTAAAACCTTAGATGAAGCAATCCAGCGAGCGAATAACACACCTTATGGATTAGCGGCTTACGTTTTTACAGAGAAAATGAATGAAGCCATTTATTTAATGGATCGACTTCAGTTTGGAATCGTCGGAATTAACGATGGATCCACTTCAGCAGCTCAAGCTCCTTTTGGGGATATAAAGAGAGTGGTCTTGGCCGAGAGGGTGGAAAAGAAGGAATTATGGAATATCTAGAAGTGAAGTATATCTCTTTGGGTGGTTTAGATTAATGGAATAGGGAAAAGAAAGGGGTAGAATAGTCTATCCCTTTCTTTTGATATCATATTAATAATAGTAAGGTGGATAGTAAGGATAAGGTGGGTATGGATAATAAACAGGTGGTCTTACAGCAGGAGCTAATAATGCTGCACCTAACAAACCTCCAGCCACACCTCCAAGAAATGGACCTCCAAAAAACGGTCTACGGCCAAAGCCTCCTACGAATATACGTTGATTACCATTGCGATAGTGGGGCACACCAAAATGTTGCATACTTCTTTCCTCCTCTCTGTCTACTTAATACTATTCAGACAAATGGTAAATGGCTGGGCAGGTACCTACACAATTGACAATGGACAAAATAATAGTCTTATCTGCTTAGTAAATAGAGGATATTATCATGTTAGTTACAGTAAATTAATCGGTGGATTTTGGTCATATCATCTTTGAATATTTTCCAACGGTAGGAGTTTATGCTTCTTGAAAGACAAGTGGGAAAGTGTTCAGGCATTGATTTAGCTAACAGGTTGAGAGTATATTTGTTTACATTGTTTAACAATAGGATAATACTTAGATAAACAAGGAAAAGTAGCTAGTAAGCTACTTTTTTTGTTATAAGTATATTATGAAAGGCAGGAAATTCGATGAGAGGATGTTTATTTGTTATCGTCATATTAATTCTTCTTCTGTTTCTCCTTCAATTTCCCCTTATTATGATCGGAATTGTCATTACGGCTTGGGGAATTAGAGAGTGGAAGGCTAGTACGCGTTTACAAAAAAAGAAAACGCGTTCTATTGTTCTCATTGTCCTTGGTATCACCATTAGTTTAATAGGTTTTGCAACCAATGGTGGCGACTCAACGAATGACAGGAAATCTGAGGAAGTAAATTTTCATAATTCTACTATAGAAGGTCCAAAAGGCAATGTGGAAAGTGAACGAGAGGCAGAAAGAAAAGCTCAAGAACTTATAGAGTCACCCAATTTGACCGAGCGTGAAAGGCAACAATTATTGGACGATTTACAACTAGAAGCAGTTACCATTGATAGAGTAATTGATGGTGATACAGTTGTGACAGAAAGTGGAGAAAAAATTAGATTGATCGGTGTGAACAGTCCGGAAAGTTCTAATCGCATAGAAGAGTACGGAGAAAAAGCTAAAAAATATACTACTGCAATGATCCTAGGTAAAGAAGTCTTCTTGCAACGAGATGTTTCTGATAGAGACCGATATGACAGACAACTTCGCTTCATTTGGTTGGAGATTCCGAAAAGTGTTAGGAATGAACAAGAAATAAGAGAACACATGTTTAATGCAGACCTGCTATTAAATGGATATGCAGAACCTTCTACTTTCCCACCCGATGTGTCGTATAGTAAATTATTCCGAAAATTTGCGGAAGAAGCTAGAGAAAAAGAAGTAGGGTTATGGTCAATTGGACCTAATGGAACAACTTCTGGAGATTTCGATCAGAAAGCGGAAAATGGAGACTTCGCAAACTGTACGGAACTTCGAAAAGTTTACCCTAATGGAGTAGGGAAAGAACATCCTTCCTATAATCCAAAACACGATGGTGACAAAGATGGATGGGCCTGTGAATAACTAAATATAGGTATATGTGAACTTGGAAAAAACACGATTTGTTATTAAGGGAAATCGTGTTTTTTTTGGTATGAAAGATAGTATGAATATTCTACTATTTTCTATCTTTTTTCTAATAAGCCGACAAAAAGGAGAAAACGGTTCCGTATCTTTTAACGAAAAACAAAAAAGGAGATGGAACAAACATGAATAATAAAAAACTATATCAATTAGCAACTAGCGGAATGATTACGTCAGCTCTATTATTAGCTGCTGCTGGTGGAACAGTTTCAGCAAATGAAAACACTAGTGTAGAAGAAACAGAAGCGATTATCGTCGAGGGTATCTCACAAACTGATGAAGTAGTAGAAGTTCCTGAATTGGAAGAAGAAGCACCTTCTCTAGTACCAGGAAAGTTCTTCTATTTTGTGAAAACGTTTATGGAAAACATTCGTCTTGCTATTACGAACGATGATTTCAAAGAAGCAAAACTATTAGCTGAATTTGCTGCAGAGCGTATTGCAGAAGCAAATGCATTAATTGCTGATGGGAAATCAGAAGAAGCTGCAGAGCTATTAGAAAAAGCTTTATCAATGCAAGAAGAAGCGAGTGACCTACTAGAAGGTACAGAGGAAGAAGTAGAGCAAACTCCTGAAGAAGACACTATGGAGGAAGAAACTACAGAAGAAACGGAAGCTGTAGAAGGTAATACAGAAGAAGTGACGGAAGAAGAAACTGCTGAAGAAGATACAGTAGAAGAGACAGAAGAAGAAGTAACAGAAGAAGATACGGTGAAAGAAGAAGTTCGTACAATGCTTGGAAACAATATTTTAGCGTTGCTTGCTGCTTTAGAAAAAGTGGACAACCCAACTGCTCAAGAAGCGTTAATGAAAAATATTGAGAAGAGCTTCGGTAAACTAGAGAAGAAGATCGAAAAAATCGAGAAAAAAGAACAAAAGAAAATGGAAGAAGTAGAAGTTGAACTTCCAGAAGAAACGACAGAAGAAGTTATTACAGATGAAGTAGAAACAGATGAAATAACAGAAGAAACGGTTGAAGAAGTAGTAGAAGAAACAACAGAAAAAGATGAAACTGTGGTAACACAACCAGAGAAAAAGCAAACTGGTAAAGCTGTTGCAGAAGAGAAAAAAGCAGAAGTGAAAGAGAAGAAAGAAGAAACAAAAGTTAAAACAGAAGAGAGAAGAGCAGAAGGTAAAGAAAAAGCTGAAAAAAACAAGCAAAAGAATGAAGATCGCAAACAAGATAAACATAACAGTAAGTCTGAAAATGATGACGAGCAAGAAGATAAAGAGGACAACGAAGACAATGATTCAAATCGTAAAGGAAATGGAAAAGGCAACGGTAAGGACGACGAATAAAAAGTAATCTTGCCCTATACACAAGAGGTAACGATTTAAACTAGAAGAAGAGGCTGAGATAAAATAAGAAGGTACATTCAAAATACGAATGTACCTTTTTTGTGTTGTTTTTGTATTAAATTATTTCAAAATACGAATGTACCTTTTTTGTGTTGTTTTTGTATTAAATTATTTCAAAATTAATGATTCTACAGAATAAATATTTGGGATTAGAGTCGCCTCCTGCAACGGAAATCCCTGTGCAGTCACTTTTGGTTAATGTATAAAGAGAGATTATTCACTTCATATTCCCTGTTTTATTAGTGCAGGTATAGTACAAAAGACTATGACATTCAAATACTTATTTGAAATGTTTTCTTTGACATATCCTTCGCTTCTGCATACACTAAGCATATAATCAAACATTCAAACAACTATTTGAATATAAAGGGGATGCGAAATGAGTCAAATAATAAAAAAAGATTCCACATGCGATACTACATGCTTCAATGAAGAATTAGTAAAGGATTTAAAGGACAGAGTAGAAGAAGTAAATGGTGTAGCCGAATTGTTTAAAGCATTAGCAGACCCAACTCGAATGAAAATTGCTTATGCATTAACGATAGAAAAAGAACTATGCGTATGCGATGTTGCCAATATTATTGGATCTACAACAGCAACAGCTTCACACCATTTGCGTCTATTAAGAGATAAAGGGTTAGCGAAGTTTAGGAAAGACGGAAAAATGGTTTACTATTCACTAGACGATGACCATATTCACCAGCTCGTTTCCATTGCATTAATTCACTCTAAAGAAGGTGTAAGCCATGGCGAAGGAAATAGAAAATAAACAAGAAACGTACAGATTACAAGGGCTTTCCTGTACAAATTGTGCTGCTAAATTTGAGAAAAACATACGTGATATCTCCAGCGTGTCAGACGTTCAGCTGAATTTTGGAGCATCCAAAATTACGGTGTTCGGTGATGCAACGGTAGAACAGTTAGAAAAAGCAGGAGCGTTTGATGGGATCAAAGTGTACCGTGAACAAGAGACAAATAGGAAAAAAACACCTTTGTGGCAAAGTAAACATGTTCAACAAACATTTATCTCTTTCTTATTTTTACTAGCGGGTTACGTAGCATTCTTCTCTTTTGGAGAAGAGTCTTACTGGACGATAGGACTGTTCGCACTGTCTATTATTATCGGTGGAGTTAGCCTATTTAAGGAAGGGTTAAAGAATTTAGTCTCTATCCATTTTGATATGAAAACGTTAATGACGATAGCTGTAATAGGTGCTGCTTTAATTGGGGAATGGAGTGAAGGAGCAGTAGTGGTGTTCCTTTTTGCTATCAGTGAGGCACTGGAGCAATACTCTATGGATAAAGCAAGGCAATCCATTCGTTCACTAATGGACATAGCACCGAAAAAAGCCGTTGTCAGAAGAAACGGATTAGAGATTGAGCTTGCGCGAGAAGAGATGCAGATTGGAGATATTTTGTTAGTCAAGCCAGGACAAAAATTGGCGATGGACGGGGAGGTAGTGAAAGGAACGTCGACTATTAACCAATCCACCATAACGGGTGAGTCAATCCCCGTTTCCAAAAAAGTTGGGGACGAAGTGTATGCTGGTACTTTAAACGAAGAAGGCTCTTTAGAAGTGAAGATTACGAAGCGAGTGGAAGACACCACGATCGCTAAAATTATTCATTTAGTAGAGGAAGCACAAGCAGAACGTGCACCCTCACAGGCTTTTGTGGATAAATTTGCGAAGTATTACACCCCTGCTATACTAGTGATCGCTGGAATGGTAGCGACGTTTCCTCCTCTGTTTTTCAGTGGTGATTGGTCAGAGTGGATCTATAGGGGATTAGCGGTATTGGTAGTTGGTTGCCCATGTGCACTTGTCATTTCGACACCAGTTGCTATCGTAACAGCCATTGGCAACGCTGCGAAGCAAGGTGTATTAATTAAAGGCGGTATTCATTTAGAAGAGGCCGGTAGATTAAAAGCTATTGCGTTTGATAAAACAGGTACGTTAACAAAAGGACAGCCAGAAGTAACAGACATCGTGTTGTTAGATTCTTCAGAAGTAGAAGTAATCAAGATAGCGATGGCAATAGAAAAATACTCTCAACATCCTTTGGCATCAGCAATCTTGTTAAAAGGAGAACAGCTTGGTATTGACCAAAAAGAGTTGGAAGCTGCAGATTTCCAATCAATAACAGGTAAAGGTGCCAAGGCGACTGTTGATGGAGTAGAGTACTTGATTGGAAGTCCAGCGTTATTCGATGAAGTACCTTCGGAAGTGCTGGAGAAAGTAACGTCCCTGCAAGAAGAAGCTAAGACAGTGTTGTTGCTTGGAACACACCAAAACGTATTAGCCATCATCGCCGTAGCTGATCAGGTGAGAGATACTAGTAAGGCGGTTATTAAAGAGCTGAGCAGTATTGGTATTCAGGAAACAATCATGCTCACTGGAGATAATAGCGCAACTGGTAAAGCTATTGGAGAGAAAGTTGGCGTTACCAATGTGAAAGCGGAATTGCTTCCACAGGATAAGGTAACAGCTGTGAAAGCTCTGCGTGAAAAGTATGGAAGCATTGCAATGGTGGGAGATGGAGTGAATGATGCTCCAGCATTAGCTACCTCAACAGTGGGAATCGCAATGGGCGGCGCTGGAACTGATACAGCGCTTGAGACGGCAGACATTGCTTTGATGGCAGATGACTTAACGAAGCTACCGTATACGATTGGTCTAAGCAGAAAAACACTGACGATTATAAAGCAGAACATTTCTTTTGCCTTATTGTTAAAAGTGGCTGCACTGTTGTTGATCATACCAGGATGGTTAACACTCTGGATGGCCATCTTCGCAGACATGGGTGCGACATTGTTAGTAGTATTTAATTCGATGAGATTGATTGGATACAGAACGAAAAATAAATAGAAGTATAGTGGGGACAAAGCGGAATTCCGTTTTGTCCCTTTCTTTTGTCGCAAGTGGGCAAAACCGGCATGGAGGAAGCGGGACCGAGGCGATAAAAGGGATAAGTCGCCATGTCAGGAGTGGGACCGAGGCGACAAAAGGGTTAAGTCGCCATGGTAGGAGTGGAAGCGAGGGGACAAAAGGGTTAAGTCGCCATTGGGGAGTGGAAGCGGGGCGACAAAAGGGTTAAGTCGCCATGACAGGAATGGAAGTGAGGCGGCAAAAGGGTTAAGTCGCCATGGTAGAAGTGGAAGCGAGGCGACAAAAGGCTTAAGCCGCCATGGGGGAAGCGGGACCGAGGCGACAAAAGGGTAAAGTCGCCATGGCAGGAGTGGAAGCGAGGCGGCAAAAGGGTTAAGTCGCCATGCCAGGAGTGGAAGCGAGGCGACAAAAGGGTAAAGTCGCCATTGGGGGAGTGGAAGTGAGGCGACAAACGGGATAAGTCGCCATGGCAGGAGTGGGACCGAGGCGACAAAAGGGTTAAGTCGCCATGACAGGAATGGAAGTGAGGCGACAAATGGCTTAAGCCGCCGAGAAAACAGCGTGCCCCATGCGGCAAGTCGGAGAAGCCGGGGAGAAAGCAGCGTGCCCCATGCGGCAAGTCGTAGAAGCCGCCGAGAAAACAGAGTGCCCCATGCGGCAAGTCGCCAAAGCCGCCGAGAAATCAGCGTGCCCCATACGGCAAGTCGTCAAAGCCGCGGAAAAAGCAGCATGCGCCATACGGCAAGTCATAGAAGTCGCCAAAGCCGCCATCCGAGAGTTTCCCCCCAACTCCATATTACTTTTTAATTTGATTTCTATTGGCTATACTTTCATTATAGGAGGCGATGACAATGAAGAAATATACACTCATAGGAAGCTTAGCACTTTCTTCCATTCTTTTGTTAGGTGCTTGCAACAATGATGAAGAAGTAAACGAACCAGAAGAAAACGCTCAACAAGAAGATCACAGTGACATGGACCACAGTGGTATGGATCATTCGGAGATGGATCACTCTAGCGACGGCTCTATACCAGAGGGACTAGAAGAAGCGGAAAATCCTACATATGAAGTCGGATCCAAAGCAAAAATCCAAAATGCTCACATGGATGAAATGGAAGGTGTGGAAGCGACTATCGTTGGAGCTTTTGACACGACAGCCTATGTCATTACCTACACGCCAACTTCTGGCGGCCCTGAAGTGAAAGACCACAAATGGGTTGTGCAAGAAGAATTACTGAATGCTCCAGAAGCGCCAATTGAACCAGGCACAGAAGTAGAAATCAATACCGACCATATGGAAGGTATGATGGGAGCGACTGGTGTAATTGAAGCTGCAGAAGAAACAACTGTCTACATGGTAGATTACACCACAACGGATGGTAAAGAAGTGAAGAATCATAAGTGGGTAACACAGGAAGAATTGACGGATTTATGATATAAAAGAAGCTAAGCGATGAAGCGTCGCTTAGCTTTTTCAGTAGAAAGGAAATTATATGAGTATTCTAGAACAATGGACCACACTAGACCCAATATTAGTGGCTATTATAAGTATCCTTATGAACATTATTGTATCCATTTTAGGAGTGGTTCCAAGTACATTCGTCACACTTGGCACCGTTTCTGCTCTCGGTGTACAAGCAAGTATCCCTATTTTAATTATTGGAGAAGCACTGGGAGCTATGGCGAGCTTTATCCTATATCGAAAAGGGATTAATCTCTTCCGTGAAAAGCAAGAAAAGCCTGTAAACAATAAATTTCTACGCATTGTAAGAGATAAAGAAGGTGCCGAGGCCTTCTTTGCCGTCATTATTTTAAGGTTACTACCGTTTGTACCATCTGGGTTAGTTGCTCTAACCGCTGCATTTAGTAAGATGGGATTTCTATCCTTCACGATTGCGACAACGATAGGGAAAATTCCATCCCTTTTCTTAGAAGTTGGATTTGTCACCGTTCTCCAACAACTGCCCACCTATCTTTATGTAGGGACCCTAGTACTCTTATTAGTAGTGAGTTTGTTATCCTTTAAAGCAAAAAGAAACTAAAAAGCAGCGAACCTTTCTGTTAAGGAAGAGAGGTTCGCTGCTTTTACTTTAGACCTTACTACTGATGATGAAGCGGCAATGTTACTCTAGCAGTAGTTCCGACATTCACTTCACTTTCATACACAAGACTACCATTGTGCTGATCAATTATTTTGTAGGTAACTAATAATCCTAGTCCTGTTCCTTTTTCTTTCGTTGTATAGAATGGAGTGCCTAGCTGGACCAACTTTTCTGACGTTATTCCCTCACCAGAATCCACTATTTCCACTGTCACTAACGAAGCAGTTTGTTGAACATTTATTAAAATGGAGCCACCTGATTTATTCATTGATTCCATTGCATTTTTTATTAGATTCACAAATACTTGTCTCAATTCATTAGGTACACAAAAGACTACTGGACTACATGTGATATTCCTTTTTATCTCGACGTTATGTAAGATTGCTTGATTATCCAATAAGACTAGAACGCTTTCTAGAATTTCTAATAAGTTGGCATAAACAAAATGTTTTGCTTGAGGCTTTGCTAAAATCAACATCTCATTGGAAATCAGTTCGATATGACTTAGCTCATTTGACATGATCGATATATATTCTCTTGTAATATCGTTTTTCGCATCTAGTAATTGTAAAAATCCTTTAAGGGAGGTTAATGGATTTCTAATTTCATGCGCAATGCCGGCTGCAATTTGCCCAACTGTGGTTAATTTCTCTGAATGCAATAAAGCTTTCTCAGAAAACTTTCGCTCTTGTATATCTCTTGTGGTACTAACAACTTGTGTGAGCTTTCCGTTCTTATTATAAATTGCTGTAGAAGTTGTTTCCAACCAAGTTAAAGTGCCTTTTTTCGTAAATGCTCGAAACTCTACACTGGAATTACTATCTGATTGAAGGATTTTATCTCGATACTCTTTTACTATTTCTCGATCTTCCGGATAAATAAACCGATCAAAGTTATTCCCCATCACTTCTTCTAAACTATAGCCTAATATTTTCTTTGCTGCTGGGTTGATATAGGATAAGGAACCATCAGATAACGTGATCGTTATAATATCTTTAGATTTATTAGCAATGATGGTATACATACTTTCTAGTTCTTTTTGTTTTACATAGGAGATGGCAGTAATTGCTTGTTTACTCATTAAAATAGTTAACTTGATATCTAATTCTGTAGGTGTATATGGGGCAAAGTGGTAGATGGCGAATGTGCCATAAATTTTGTCTCGGAAGATTATAGGAACGGACCAAACAGCTCGAACACCAACTTTATCACTGTGAACGACAAAAGGCTTCCATATTTCGCTTTTGTGTGTATCTTCTACTATTACTACGCGCTTTTCTGCTACAGCAACTCCACATCCACCCATTCGTAAAGGGAGGTTACTAGCAACCTTCGTGTAAGAATTTGGGAACGCTTCATATCCTGGTCCGGGATTAAGTGTTTGAGACGATTCATCATAAATCATTGTGGTAACGGTAGCTTCTGTAAATATTTCTGACAAGTAACCTACCAATCTTGTAAGAATTACCTCTATGGTATCATCTGATTCAAAAGGGTTTTGATGCAAAAATTCATCTATCATATACGATACCTACTTTTTCATTTATTGTATTTTAAATTATTTTTAACGACACCTTAACGGAAGTGGATTATCTTAACTTTTAGCTTATCAGATAACAAAGATAGATACACTAACTCTCGTAAAATTATATAGATCTTGGTTGAGTTTCCTTCGTGCTATTTCGACATTAAATTTAAACAAACGTTTGATCAATGAGGTAGTTATCTTTTTGCTTGAATTAATTTTCTGACATGTTATAGTGAAAGAAACGTCACAACTACATATTTTTACCACTAGGGGGGCCTATACAATAGGCTGAGATGAGCGTGTTACGCAAAGACCCTTTGAACCTGATCTAGTTCATACTAGCGGAGGGAAGTGGGCGAGTCGTTCAATGTGTTTATTATTTATTGACCTTCTAACGCCACTTCCATTGGGAGTGGCTTTTTTGTTACGTGACCAGTAACCACTCATCGTTGATCACGAGATGTGGTCCGTTCTTAGATGAGTATTCATGTTCCATCTAAAACAAAAAAGGAGCGATTCATAATGACCACTTTTACAAAAGACTTACGAGAAAAAGTAGCACCGATTTGGGAAGCAAGCTTTCAGCACCAGTTTGTCAAAGGGATTGCAGACGGTAGTTTACCGGTAAAGAACTTTAGACACTATGTGATGCAAGATTCTTACTATCTACACCATTTTGCGAAAGTGCAAGCACTCGGTGCGATTAAATCAGACAATATGGATACTGCGCAGCGTTTTGTGACACATGCGAGTCACACATTTGAGGCAGAGCTTTCCTTGCATCAACATTTTTATGAACTATTAGATATTACAGAAGAAGAGATTCAAGCGTTTGAACCAGCTCCGACTGCTTACGCCTATACGTCCCATATGTATCGTGCCGCAGAAGAAGGGACGTTAGCGGATTTACTAGCAGCGATTTTGCCTTGCTACTGGCTGTATTATGAGATTGGCCAGAAGTTGCAACACGCAAAACCAAACCATCCAATCTATGATAAATGGATTGCAACCTATGCATCAGATTGGTTTGGTGAACTAGTGACAGAACAAATTAATCGTTTAGATGAGCTGGTAGGTGAGTTATCAGATCATGAGAAAGATAGAATAGAGAAACATTTCGTGAAGAGTAGCTATTACGAGTTAGCATTTTGGGAGATGAGTTGGTCATTAGAATCGTGGGATTCGTTGATGAATAGAGAGGTGGCACAACGATGATATATGATGGGCTGCTGTTACAAAAGATTCGACAAGAGAATCCTTTGGTTCACAATATCACCAATATCGTGGTAGCCAACTTTTCTGCTAACGGATTGCTTGCTTTAGGGGCCTCACCGATTATGGCGGATTCACCAGAAGAAATGGAAGATATGGTGACTATTGCTTCCTCCGTCGTTTTAAACATCGGTACGTTAAACCCTACTACTGTGGAAGCAATGATTTTAGCTGGAAAAGCCGCGAATGTAAAAGGAGTTCCTGTCGTGCTGGATCCAGTAGGAGTTGGGGCAAGTCAATTTCGTCGACGTGTTGTTCAGACTATTTTGCAAGAAGTGAATGTGGATGTGATTCGTGGGAATATTGGAGAGCTTGCAACGATAGCAGATGTGGAGTGGCAAGCAAAAGGGGTGGACGCTGGAGTTGGGTCTCATAGCGCTGAGTACATTGCAGAATTGGTGGCGACAAAACATAAATGTACGGTTGGAATGACGGGAGAAATCGATATTATCACGGACGGGAATACGGTCTATAAGGTAAAAAATGGAGACCCTGTAATGCCGCTTATAACTGGTTCTGGCTGCTTACTAAGCGCCGTTATTGGTGCATTTTTAGGAGTGGAATCAGCGTCTACTATTCTTTCAAAAGTAACAACTGCTATTGCGACATACGGCGTGGTAGGAGAGCTGGCAGCAGAAAAAACCAAGTTACCTGGTAGTTTTGTGGTTGCCTTTATGGATCTTTTACATGATGTGACTGCGGAAGATATAAAGCCACGACTGCAAATAGAGGAGGTAGTTCGATGATTCCTCAAGTATTGACGATTGCAGGATCGGATTCAGGAGGCGGCGCAGGTATTCAAGCGGATTTAAAGACGTTTCAAGAACTTAACGTCTTTGGTACATCCGTTATTACAGCTGTGACTGCTCAAAATACAACTGGAGTGCAGGCTGTATACCCGATGAGCGCAAGTGCAGTTGAGAGTCAACTAGCTTCTATTGGAAATGATTTTACAATAAGCGCTGTGAAGACAGGGATGTTATTTGACCATGAAATCATTGAAGTGGTTGCGGCGGCAGTCAGGAAATACGGCTTTAGAAAATTAGTAGTTGACCCTGTGATGATTGCTAAAGGAGGAGCTTCCCTTTTGCAGGAGAAAGCGGTAGAAGCTTTAGTGCAAAAATTAATCCCTCTGGCAAAAGTGATTACGCCTAATATTCCGGAAGCGGAAGTGCTAACAGGTGAATCCATTCGTAACATGGAAGATCGGTTGCGTGCTGCAGACGATTTACTTAGTATGGGAGCAGAATGTGTCATTCTAAAAGGAGGTCACGCTGAAGAATCAGATGCATGGGATCTCGTAGTTAGAGGAACGGAGAAGTATGTGGTGAAAAGTAATAGACTTCACACCCAAAATACACATGGAACGGGATGTACCTTTTCGGCTGCGTTAACAGCAGAACTAGCAAAAGGAAAAACTATTAGAGAATCTGCTTATCTAGCAAAATGCTTTATCTATCAGGCTATTAAGCAAGATTTGCACATTGGCAACGGACATGGACCAACAAATCATTGGGCGTATCAAGAGAGTGCACGACATCTTACTGGTGGAGGGGTTATCGTTGAACCGGTTGTACTATCAAGACATTCGTAAGCAATTGGAGATCTATTTTATTTTAGGTAGTCAAAACGCGAAGAAAGACCCTTTGGAGACAGTAAAAGAAGCACTAGAAGGTGGCATTACTTGTTTTCAATTTAGAGAAAAGGGTATTGGTAGCTTGCAAGGTGCAGAGAAACGAGAATTAGCAACATCCCTCTTCGCGTTGTGTCAGCAGTATCATGTTCCATTTATTATAAACGATGACGTCGACTTGGCGATAGAATTAGATGCTGATGGCGTACACGTTGGGCAAGAAGATGAAGATATTGCTTCCGTTAGAGAGAAGATAGGTCCAAGTAAAATGTTAGGAGTCTCTGTGCATACAAAAGAAGAACTGAGGAGAGCAGCGGAACTTGCTGACTATGTGGGGATTGGTCCGGTATTTGGCACACGCTCAAAAGACGATGCAAAAGAACCAGCAGGAACGTGGTTAATTGAGCATGCGACCAAAATGTATCCTTCTCTTCCTAAAGTAGGGATTGGAGGAATTACTCCCGAGAATGCGGTGATTGTGAGAAATGCAGGTGCCGATGGAGTAGCAGTAATATCTGCTATTGCTGCAAGTAAGGATATTCGGTTAACTGCAAATCTATTTAAATAAAAAGAAAGCTGCGGAGGAAACGGACTTCGCAGCTTTTTGTTACGTGACCAGCAACACCGAAGAGTAGCATACATTCGACAATATCTTTAAACAAACGTTTGATCAACTATTAAAAATGCTTGATCATCCTCTCTGCTTCAATAGATAGATCTTCGGGAGAAAGAGTTCGTACACCTTGGATTGCATATGTTGGTAGGAAACGCATTCCTGTTAAATTGGCTGTTGCCTGAAACGGTTTCGTTAACTCACTAATGCTGTAATGATTAAAACCACCAGCTTGGTAAGCAGTTTCTGGACCACCGGTGGAAATAATTAACCCGAACTCTTTTCCATGTAGTTTTGTTCCTTGAGTACCATAAGCCCAACCATATTCAAGCACAACATCTTGCCACTCTTTTAATAGAGAGGGGCTGCTGTACCAATATAACGGGAATTGAAAAAGGATACGGTCATGTGCAAGTAATAGTTCCTGTTCTCTCTGTACATCTATTTTTCTATCAGGATATTCTGTATATAAATAATGGACAGTAACATTTTCTTCTTGTGACCATCTTGTAGCTAAATGTTTGTTTACAATAGATTCATTAATGGAAGGATGTGCAACAATTACTAAAATTTTCATATCAATAACTCCTTTTATTTGTATGTACAAATGATGGGGTAAAAAAAGTATATCTCTCTTATGTTATTAGTAGAGAAGTATCGTAGACACCAAGGGAAGCGAAGGTGGTAGATCCCTTGGTAACGATATAAGACACTTAATCCTCAAACTTTTCGCTTGCCTCATGCAACATTCTACTTAATTGAAGACTGAAGTCTTTTCCAAGAATGGTCGCATATTCTTCAAAAAGTTCTTTTAACAAACGTCTAAACTCCACGTATTTCTCTTCCCCTATTTGGGTTAGATAGATATTTGTTTCTTTTCCGTCCATTTTTCGATCCACCATTTTATGCTTCACTAATTTATCAATAAAGCGAGTGCTGGTAGAAGGTGCGATGGAAAGACGCTGGCAAAGTTCTTTTTGCGTTATTCCAGGATGAAAATGGATGACCATTACCATATACAAATATGACGGTGCCAGTTCTTGCTCAAACACGTCTTCCGTGAGTTTCGTAATGTGCCTAGCGAAACGGTTTGCGGAAAAGAACAAGCAATTCATTAATACTAACTCTTCTTCGGACTTCATGTTATCCACCCTAACATCATTTGTACATACAAATTACCATGAGGAAACAGAAACGTCAAATTACAACGTTAAGTACTTATAAAAAAGTTCTGTGTAAATCATTCAGCTGTCGCTGATTTATCTGTCATGAAAGAAAGAGCAGTGTAATTTATGGAAGGAATCACGCTAGTTTGTACATATGGTCGGAAAAACGTTATAATAACTAAGCATTTAATGTCTATATATAGGTAAAAGTGGTTTGCTAGAAAGGAAGTGCAACACAATCATGAAGATTGGTAGAAATGACTTATGCCCATGCGGAAGTGGGAAAAAATATAAAAAATGCTGTGAGAAAAAAGATTCGGGACAAGTTCTGGATTACGCGCAGATTCAAGATCAACTATATACATTCGGAACAACATTACTAGAAACAAAGATTGCTCGTTTTCATGAGAGATACATTGGAGATGAAAATGTATCAACGGAACTTTCTTTAATACTAAAATATTATGGATCAACTATTTTTGTTCTACACGATCAAGTGGAACAAAAAAGCATCGTACAACATTTCTTAGAAACGTTCCCAATTAGCACATATAAAGATGAAGTAAAACAAGTGATAGCAAGTTGGAATCAATCTTTCCCAAGTGTTGCTGTAGTAAAAGGGAAGCAAGCTGGTTCTATTACGGTAGAGGACTTGTATACAAAAGAAGTAAAACAAGTCATGACGGTAAACGGTGTGGAACGCTTTGAACCAGGTGAAGTCCTATTAGGTACATTAATTCCTGTCGGTGACATGTATCAGTACTTCGTTGGCCCAATCTCGTATGTAGATCAGGATAAAGAAGATTTCCAAAAACTATTGATAGACTATTATCAAGAGAACAGTGGAAAAAATCCAGCTAGATTCGTGTTAGCAGAGTTCTTTACGTTTATTCTCTTCTTTGTTACTAGTGTAGCGGATGTAGAAGGGAAAGAAGAAACAGCTCCTGCTGAAGTGGGATATGAGTGGGATAAACCTGTTTATGAAGAGATTGCTAACGAATTCTTAGCGTTCTTCGAGAAATCTTCTGTATCCTATGATTACCAGATTGGTTTAAAGATGTGGAATAACTTTACGAAGTCTGTACAACCAATCATTCGTAACGCTCAAAACTATACGGCTGCATTAGTATACGTAGTGGATCAAATGGTGTCAGTGGAGAAAACATGGACGCAGCAAGATCTAGCAACGGAATTTAATGTTTCTGCAAGCAGTATATCATCGACGAATAAAAAGATTATGGATGTCGTGATGCAGGGAATGGTTTGATTAATTATCACGAAAATGCAGTTGAAATATGACTGCACAGGGATTTTCGCTGCAGGGGGACGCTTTCCACCTCGAAAAGCGGAAGGCGCGCGTTCAGCCACGGCAGGAAAGTTCAGAAGATCGAGGAGGCAGTTCTTCAGCCACCGGAGAGCTTTTGGATTTTCCCAAGTGGTTGCGCACCTGGAGCTAGACACAACACCTTTCCCGTAGGAGTCGCCCCCTTCCGCTACAATCTCAAAATTGTCTTGTTGTAAATTATATTATCTGCAGTATTCTATTGTAGTTCTTGTAACTATTTAAAAGACAGGTACATCTTTTTATAGATGGTATCTGTCTTTTATTTTTACACGACTATGGAATTACTTATCATCTATACATATCGAAATAGTATTTCATCTTTTACTCCTACTACTCCTACTACTCCTAATTATTTACGAAAACTTTCGTAGATATTTCGTTGAAATCCGACGGATATTTCATAAAATTAATTATTGACACCGCTTTCTTTTGTGTTTATAGTGGAATTAACGAAACAATACTTACTATTTTTCGTTCATTACGAAAACATTCGTAAGAGAGAGGGGTAATTATGAGACGCTTTCCGAAAGATTTTGCTTGGGGTACTGCAACATCATCTTATCAAATAGAGGGTGGAAGAGATTCTAGAGGAGAAACAATTTGGGATCAATTTGCAAAAACACCAGGTAAAGTACACAACCAAGAAAATGGGGACATTGCATGTAACCATTATAATATGTACAAAGAAGATGTAGCATTAATGAAAGAACTAAGTATTCCTTCCTACAGATTCTCTATTTCATGGGCAAGAATTTTCCCTAACGGAGATCGAGTAGTAAACGAAGAAGGACTTCAATTCTATGAAAATTTACTAGACGCCCTTGAAGAAAGCGGTGTCACACCAATTGTAACTTTATACCATTGGGATTTACCACAAGCCTTGCAAGATAAAGGCGGCTGGATGAACCGTGATATTGTAGATGAATTCGTGTATTTTTCCGAAACAATCTTTAATAGATTTGGAAATCGAGTATCACAATGGATTACACACAATGAGCCTTGGGTAGTAACTTGGTTAGGATATGGAGCAGGAGAGCACGCTCCAGGATATAAAGATATTCCTAGTTTCCTAAAAGCAGCTCACCACGTGCTATTGTCACATGGTGAAGTGGTAAAACGCTACCGTGAATTAAACTTCACAGGAGAAATTGGTATTACGTTAAATCTTAACCACTCATATCCAGCTTCGAATACTCCAGAAAGTATTGCGGCTGCAAGAAGAGCGGATGGTTTCTTAAATAGATGGTTCTTGGATCCAATTTATAAAGGTGAATATCCAGCAGATATGTTAACTATCTATAAAGGATTCAGTGACTTTAGTTTCGTACAAGAAGGGGATATGGAAACGATTTCTGTACCTTTCGACTTCCTAGGGATTAACTATTACTCCGTTGGTTACTCCGAAGAGAAAAAAGGAGATTGGTTAGGCGTTGAAGGTGTAAGTGGCGGTCATCGCAGAACGGCAATGGGTTGGGAAGTTTACGCAACTGGCTTGAAAGATTTACTAGTTCGTATTAAAGACGATTACGCAAACCCTGTTATCTACATTACAGAAAATGGAGCAGCTTACGACGACAAAGTAGAAAATGGCGAAGTACATGATCCAGAGCGTGTAGAATATCTTTACGAACATTTAGAGGCTTGCCTAGATGCAATCGATGCAGGTGTTAGATTGAAAGGTTACTATGCTTGGAGCTTCCTAGATAATTTCGAGTGGGCTTTTGGTTATGCCAAGAGATTTGGAATTGTCTATGTAGATTTCCATACACAGCAAAGAATTCCAAAAACAAGTGCAAAGTGGTTCAAACAAGTAATGGAAACAAACGAAGTTCCGTTACCTGTAAGTACAAGCAAAAACTAAGGGGGAATTAGGATGAAAAAGTGGTGGAAACAAGCTGCAGTGGGTGTCGGTTTAATGACAATGTTAGCTGGATGTTCTGATGGGGAAAGCGCATCTACGCCGAAAGACGGTAAAGTAGTATTAGATATGTGGGTATTCGGTACAACAGGTTATGACGAACTAGCAAAAGCTTATATGGAAGAAAACCCAGATGTACAAATTAAAGTACAATCTACTGAAATGGGGGATCACCATAACAACTTATTTACAGCATTATCTGCTGGTAAAGGTGCACCTGATATCGCAATGATCGAGGTAGGGGAAATCGAACGTTACCGTGATGCAAAAGATCGTTTCACTAACTTAAATGATTTAGGTGCTAAAGATTTACAAGCTAACTATTTAGACTGGGTATGGAATGTAGGTAGCAGCAGCGATGGTGAGTTTGTCTATGGCTTACCAACTGATATTGGACCTACTGCAATGTACTACCGTAAAGATGTAGTAGAAGCAGCAGGGTACCCAACAGATCCAGCTGAACTTGCTAGCACTCTAGCAACTTGGGCTGATTACACTAAATTTGCAGAAGAAGTGAAAGCGAAAACTGGTAAGCCAGTTGTAGATAACGCTGAATTAATCTTCAACGCAAAACGTGACCAAGCTTCTGAGCATTACTTTAACAGAGACAACGAATTAATCGTTGAAGAGAATGCAGAAATCAGAGCAGCATATGACTACACAGCTGAACTAATCCAAAAAGGTACAGTAGGAAACATGCCTCTATGGACGCCGGAGTGGGGTCAAGGGATGGCTGATGGATCTTACGCTACGTTATTAGGACCAGCTTGGATGCAAGGTGTTGTAAAAGGTAACGCTCCTGATGCAGCTGGAAACTGGTTAGTAACAACAATGCCTGAAGGTGCGGGTAACTGGGGTGGATCATACCTAACTATTCCTAAAGAGTCTGAGTACTCGGAAGAAGCTTATGAGTTTATTTCTTGGTTACTGACTCCAGACAATCAGTTAAACTCATTTAAAGATATGGGACTATTCCCTTCAACTCCTGAAACATATGAAAAAGAAGAATTCAAATCTTACACTGATGAGTATTTCGGTGGTATCAACACAGCTCAAGTATTCGCTGATGCAGCTGCTCAAGTTGTAGATGTTTACAAAGGTAAAAACTACTTACTAGTTCAAGGCGAAATTATGATGGCATTAGACAACGTATTAAATAGCGGTGGAGATCCAGACAAAGAATGGAACGACGCTATGGATAGAATTAAGCAACGTTTAGAAAGAGAATAAGGTAGAGTTATAGAGTAGGGAGGAATTCTCCTTACTCTTCCTTTTAAAGGAGGAAAATGGAATGCTTCCAAAGCCAGAAACATCCCCAACAACTAATATTCGTAAAAAGAAAATGTCACAGTCCGTGAAAGATAATATAACTGGTTACATTTTTGTATCCCCGTTCTTTATTTTGTTCTCCATTTTCGGTCTGTTCCCAATGATCTTTAGTTTTTACTTGGCATTCTTTAAATGGAATGGCCTTGGACCGATGACGTTTGCAGGTTTAGACAACTTTAGAATCATTTTTGCTGATGCATTGTTTTGGAAATCAATCTATAACACTGTCATGATTGGATTACTAGGTACGGTACCACAGTTAATCGTAGCATTTTTACTTGCTTATGCGCTTAACTCTCAAGTCGTAAAGTTTAGAAATACTTTCCGCGTAGCGATCTTTATGCCATATGTAACATCCATTGTTGCGGTTGCTATTTTATTCAGTATCGTGTTTAACAATCAATCTTTCGGTCTAGTAAATAGTATTATTGGTCTATTCGGATATGATCCTATCGTTTTCACACAGTCAGAGTGGGGAGCTAAGATAGCAATTGCTTCCATGATCTTTTGGAGATGGATTGGATATAACACAATAATCTACCTAGCAGGAATGCAAAGTATCTCCAACGAATTATATGAAGCTGCTAAAATGGATGGAGCAAATCTATTCCAACAATTACGTTATATTACGATTCCTGTCTTAAAACCGTTTATTTTATTCACGGTATTCATGGGAACAATCGGTTCTCTTCAAGTATTCACAGAACCGTTAATCTTCTTTAACGGTAACTTAAGACCAGAAGGAATTACAGTTGTAGCTTACCTATATCGTGATGCATTTGAAAGTAACTTCTTTGGAACAGCATCTGCTACAGCGATAGTTCTGTTCGTCTTAATCATGATCTTCTCATTAATTAACTTATTATTTACAAACCGTGTAGGTCGTTCTAAGAAAAGAGGTGCTTCTGCATGACAACTTCAACAAGTAAATCACAAAAAGGCTTAACCTCTAAATCTATCATGTACAGCTTATTGATTTTTGCTGCATTAGTATCTTTATTCCCATTCTATTGGATGTTTGTAATGGCGACGCAACCTAATCACGTCATAAACCAAACTCCACCAGCATTACTTCCGGGTAAAGAGCTAGTGACTAACTTCCAAAATGTTTTAGCAAATATCGATTTCTTCGGTGCAATGTGGAATTCATTTGTTGTATCGACAGCCGTTACTGTAGGAAGCTTATTCCTTTGTTCTCTTGCAGGATTTGCTTTTGCAAAACTGAAGTTTAAAGGAAAAAATGTGCTATTCGTTTTAATCCTAGTAACAATGATGATTCCACCACAACTAGGATTAATCCCAACGTACTATATCATCACAAAGTTAGGTTGGTTAAGTGACTTGCGTGCAATCATCGTACCTGGTTTAATCAACGCATTCGGAATTTTTTGGATGAGACAATATATTAAAGAAGCAATTCCCGATGAATTAATTGAAGCAGCAAGAATAGATGGATGTTCTACTTTCCGAATTTATTGGAATATCGTAACACCAGCAATCCTTCCAGCTTTTGCAACACTTGGTATTATCGTATTCATGAATGTGTGGAACGATTTCTTGTGGCCATTAGTTGTTCTTCAAGATCAATCTACACACACTTTACAAGTCGCATTACGTGCATTGAATGACTCTTATAGCCGTGACTATGGTATGATATTATCAGGAACTTTTTGGGCTACAGTACCATTAATTATTGTGTTCTTACTATTCAATAAAGCCTTTATTAGTAGTCTTACACAAGGTGCTGTTAAGAGCTAAGCGACGTTAATGCAGGGGAGCGAACGGCATGAAAGTCACCATTAAGGATATTGCCAAGAAAGCCGGTGTATCTCCGGCAACTGTTTCTAAAATTATTAATAATTATCAAGATGTAGGAGAAGAAACGAAAAAGAGAGTTCTTCACATCATGCAAGTAGAGGGATATCAACCAGCTACCTCTACAAAAGCGCAGCCTCCTGTAGATAATAAATTGATAGGTGTCGTTTTTGCTGGAGAGATAAACGCTGATCTAACGCACCCAGTTTTTGTGGAAGTTATAAATGAATTTAAAAAGACTATAGGAGAATTAGGGTACGATCTAATCTTTTTCTCTAACGAACAATTCTTTTCCAATAAAGAAAGTTATATAGAACGCTGTAAACACTTCAATATCTCCGGCTGTTTGTTAATAGCTGGAGATAGAATAGAGAAATCTGTATATGAGCTAGATATTAGTTCTATACCTTGTGTGGGAGTAGATATAGCTTTACAAGGACCCTGCTCCAGTTATGTAACCAGCGATAGCATGAGTATTGCTTCAAAAGTAGTAGAGCATCTTTATTTAAGAGGGCACAGAGAGATTGGTTTTATCGGTGGTTCTATGGGGTCCTTAGTATCTACTTCTCGCTTAGAGTCTTTCCAAGCGATGATGAAGCAATACGGCCTCATTGTTAGAGAAGAATGGATTCGTGAAGGAGACTTCTTTGAAGAAAGCGGGTATCAACAGATGAAGGCAATCCTCGCTCAACCGAAGAGACCCACTGCGATCTTTGCTTCATCTGACTTAATGGCAATTGGTGCAATAAGAGCAGCGAAAGAAGAGGGACTATCCATTCCAGACGATTTATCCGTAGTAGGATGCGATGACATCTTACCTGCACAATTTATTGAGCCGCCATTAACGACAATCAGGCAGGACAAGAAAAAATTAGGAAAATTAGCTGCACACATCTTGGAGGATTTAATTCATCAAAGAATAGAGTCTAGTAGCGTGACAGTAGAGCCTGAACTAGTAGTTAGACATACTACTAGCCATGTAATGTTATGAGGAGAACCCCGCGGATGCGGGGTTTTTTGTGTGCGCTTATAAACTTGTGAAGGAGGACTCTATACTCATCTGGAGCGGTGAAAAGTGATGTGAGAAGAGTATAGGAGGGTTCTATACTCATCTGGAGCGGTGAAATGTGTCATGAGGAGAGAATAGAAGGGCTCTATACTCATCTGGAGTGATGAAAAGTGATGTGAGAAGAGTATAGGAGGGTTCTATACTCATCTGGAGCGGTGAAATGTGTCGCGAGGAGAGTATAGAAGGGCTCTATACTCATCTGGAGTGATGAAATGTTCATGAGGAGAGAATAAGAAGATCCTAAACTCATGAAGGAGCGTAAAATCGCCAGCTAGGAGAGAATAAGAGGCTCTTAAACTCATGAAGGAGCGTAAAATCGCCAGCTAGGAGAGAATAAGAGGCTCTTAAACTCGCGAAGGAGCGGAAAATCGCCAACTAGGAGAGAATAAGAGTCTCTTAAACTCACGAAGGAGCGTAAAATCGCCAGCTAGGAGAGAATAGGAGCCTCTTAAACTCACGAAGGAGCGTAAAATCCCTAGCTAGGAGAGAATAAGAGTCTCTAAAACTCATGAAGGAGCGTAAAATCGCCAGCTAGGAGAGAATAAGAGGCTTTTAAACTCATGAAGGAGCGTAAAATCTATCGCTAGGAGAGAATAAGAGGCACTTAAACTCACGAAGGAGCGTAAAATCCATCGCTAGGAGAGAATAAGAGTCTCTTAAACTCATGAAGGAGCGGAAAATCGATCGCTAGGAGAGAATAAGAGGGAGAAAGTCATCCAGTGCCCCTCAATCCACTAGAGATCCCCACCAACAAATGCAGGTCTTCACAAACTATTGGGAAAATGGGTAGACATCTATGCAAAAGTAATCGCCTATTGTATAGTTAATCCAAAGTGCAAACGCTTTCACTAATCCTTAAATGGAAACGTTTGCACCAAAAAGCAATTCAAGGAGGAGAAGAGAAATGCGGTTAAAGGGGATTTTTGCAAGTTTACTAGTATTTGTTTTACTCGTTAGTCCACTAGGTACATCATTAGCTAGTGCGAACACAAATGGCACCATGATGCAGTATTTTGAATGGTACTTACCAAACGATGGAGCGCATTGGGGACGTATGCAAAGTGATGCTGCAAATTTAAAGAATATGGGAATTACCGCGGTGTGGATACCACCAGCTTATAAGGGAACATCCTCCAGTGATGTTGGATATGGAGCTTATGATCTTTACGACTTAGGGGAATTTAATCAAAAAGGAACAACTCGTACGAAATATGGTACGAAGACACAATTAAAGTCGGCAATCTCTTCTCTAAAAACGAACGGTATTCAAGTTTATGGAGATGTGGTTATGAATCATAAAGGAGGAGCTGACTACACGCAATCTGTAACCGCTGTAGAAGTAAATCCAAATAATCGAAATCAAGAAACAAGTGGGGAGTATCAAATTCAAGCCTGGACTGGATTCAACTTTCCGGGACGAGGAAATACGCATTCTTCTTTCAAATGGCAGTGGTATCATTTTGATGGAACAGATTGGGATCAATCCAGAAGTTTAAGCAGAATATATAAGTTTCGTGGAACAGGGAAGAACTGGGATTGGGAAGTTGCAACGGAGTTTGGTAACTATGATTACTTAATGTTTGCTGATGTAGACTTTGACCACCCTGATGTACAGCAGGAAATGAAAAACTGGGGTAAATGGTATGTAAATGAACTTGGGTTAGATGGATTCCGTTTAGATGCGGTGAAACATATAAAGCACTCGTACATTGGCGACTGGTTAGGTTCTGTTCGTCAAAATACTGGTAAGGAATTGTTTAGTGTAGCAGAATATTGGCAAGATAATGTTGGCGCTATCGAAAATTACTTAGCGAAATCAGGTAACACTCACTCAGCATTTGATGTGCCTCTACACTATGCTTTCCACCGTGCCTCTAATTCTGGTGGAAGCTACGATATGAGAAATCTATTAAATAACACGTTAGTGTCTCGTCAGCCGGTAAAAGCTGTAACGTTTGTAGAGAATCACGATTCACAACCAGGTCAAGCGTTAGAGTCAACGGTTCAACCTTGGTTTAAACCTCTTGCGTACGCATATATTTTAACTCGTTCTCAAGGATATCCATCTGTATTCTATGGAGATTATTATGGAACGAAAGGGTCAACTTCCTATGAAATTCCTTCTATGAAGTCTAAGTTAGATCCACTTTTACAAGCTCGTAAGACTTACGCGTACGGAACACAACACGATTACTTAGATCACTGGGATGTCGTGGGATGGACACGTGAAGGGACTACAGATAAAACGAAATCAGGTCTAGCAACAATTCTTTCTGATGGTCCTGGAGGAAGTAAGTGGATGTATGTTGGTAGGCAAAATGCCGGTGAAACTTGGTACGATATTACTGGAAACCGCGGAGATCGCGTTGTAATTAACAACGATGGATGGGGGAACTTCTACGTAAACGGTGGTTCAGTGTCGGTTTATATTCAGCAATAAGAGTTAAGGACTGTCTGAAGAGTAGATGCGTCTACTTTTCGGCAGTTTTTTGTTACGTGACCGGTAACAACTCAACGCCCGCCACGTGATGTGGCCTGCCCTTAGTTGAGTATCCTTATGATAAATAGTTTAATGTGCACTCAAGGAACAGAGCACACGTTAAATACGTAACATAGAAAAACACCTGCCAAATCATCAGCAGGTGCCCACCACTATACTCCTCGAACCTTCAACTCTAAAGAAGTTCCAATTCGCTTATATCCGATCTCTTGATAAATGCTATTTGACGTTGGATTGCTTAAATCTGTGTACAACGCAGCAGCACCAAATTTATTAATCATTTGCTGCGTGCCGTAAGCGGTAATAGCAGAACCGTAACCTCGCTTACGAAATTCTTTCGGGGTATAAACAAAATTAATTACTCCGACATTATCCGTAGATCGCGAGTTCGCACACATCGCAACAAGTTCGCCGTCCACTCTAAGTCCCCAAAAAGTAGCGTATGTGAACATTTTTTCGATCGTTTGAACTGCTTCTTCGTGCGTACTTTCTCCAATAGAAGTTTCTACAACAAATGCCATATAAGCTTTCACTAGCCAATCTTTTTCAGCGTGGCCTAATAGATGAAAAGTACCCCCATCCACTTTAGGAGTCGCTACATCCAAGCATTCATATACTCCTTGCCCCACATTTATAAAGAGTTCACTGTCAAATCTCTTCGGCCACGCTGTTTTTAGAAAATTTCCTAACGTTTCTTCCACAACAAATCCACCATTACTATCCGAAGCGGCTACTGTGTCCAAAATCCACTCTCCAACAAGTTCAACTTGGTGATGATCAAAACAAATAGCAATAAACTTATGAGGAGGAGTCCTCATTAATAGTCCAACAACCTCGCCGTCACTCTCTAGATACCAATGTTGAAGCGTACTATGCTCATTCGTAACTTCTCTTTTTAAAATTCCAAACGCTAAGTTATGTAATGCCTCATTTTCTTGTAGTTTCGGTACTACTTTTTCAAAAAAATTTCCCAACTTCTTGGTGGTATGCATATGAAAGACTCCCTTTCCCCTAAATTAAAGGGATATTCGACAAATAAGTCGAAATACCTTCTAGAATCATTTACTTTGGAGGATTTATTATGATAAAAGCAGTATTATTTGATTTAGACAACACTCTTTTAGATAGAGATCAATCATTAGTGAACTTTATTGATAAACAATATGACCGACATCTGTCTTTATTTAATAAAATAACAAAAGAACTATTCATGAAACGATTTGTTACGTTAGATAAGAAAGGTTATGTGTGGAAAGACAAGGTGTATAAACAATTAATAGAAGAATTTGAGATAAGTGGGGTTACATATGAAGTATTATTAGAGGACTATTTAGAGTATTTTCATCATGGAGCCGTGGCTTATGAGGGAATGCATCAGTTACTACAAGGGTTAAAAGAGAGTGGGTATAAGGTGGGGATTGTGACTAATGGATTTACTAGGTTACAAGAGAGCAATATCCGCGCGTTACAATTAGACGAATTAGCAGATGTCATTCTGATCTCAGAAAAAGAACAACTCCGTAAACCCGATCCAGCTATATTTGAACGAGCAGCATATTTACTCCAAGTTACTCGAGAGGAATGTTTGTTTGTAGGGGATCATCCAACAAACGATGTAGAAGCAGCTAAGGCTGTAGGAATGAAAGCTATCTGGAAGCAAGATACGTCATGGGAAGATCCGCTTGATTCTGATGGAACAATCAATCATTTATCTCAAGTATGGAATTATCTATAATTTAGATTCTGTAAGGGGAAATTACGAAATAAACTATAGGAAGAAGGAAACGCGTATTCTCATATAGGTGTTTTTTGAACTGTTCAGTTTGTTTCCAGAAGGAGAGACTTATGGACACAGGATTAATGTTATATGTAGTATCGACAGTTTCAGCAGGGCTATTAGGGCTTTTTCTTTGTGCGTATTCTTTCTTTAAATTAAAAAATACTCCAGGAGTGCTCTATTTTGGCTTATTGAACTTTGCTGTAGCCTTTTTTGCATTTATGTATACATTTGAATTATTGAGCACCTCACTTGAACAAGTGGCATTTTGGTTAAAGTTAGAATATCTTGCGCTTCCATTTATTCCTGCATTAACACTCTTTATGATCCTGGATTACGTTGGAGAACAAGTGAAAACTAAATACAAGTATATGTATCTGCTTTTACCATTAATGACCATCTTCTTTCATCATACGAACTCCATGCATGGATTATATTATTCAGATATGGAAATGATGCGTGTAAGTAACTTTGAAGTAGTCAAGTTAACCTACGGACCGTGGTATTACGTGCATAGTCTGTACCTTTTTGTAACCCTAGTGATAAGTACCATTGTTGCTTTTACAAAATGGAAGGGTGCAAGTTTCCGATTTAAGATGCAGTTACTATTTTTAGTAACAGGAATCCTATTTCCCATTATCGGTGGTCACATGTATATGAATGGATTGAGTCCAGATGGAGTAGATTTAGGTCCAGTATTTTTAAGTATATCTCTATTATTTTTTACCGTATCCTTATTCATCTTCCAATTATTTGATGTTGTCCCAATAGCAAAAGAAAAAATATTTGATAATATGCAAGAGGGAATTTTAGTAGTAAACAAGTATAGGGTATTGCTAGATTTCAACCAAGCTGCCGAAAGGATTTTTCCAATATTATCTTCTACTAAAATTGGCTCCGATATAGATACTTTATTTTTAGAAACTGAAGAACTCGCTTCGGCTCTTCAAGGGGATACTTCAACTACTATCGAGTTGAAACGTGAGATGTATGTTCAACTTATTTTTACACCTATTTATGAAAGAGAACATTATCATATAGGGACAATAATATCCATTTTGGATGTATCCGAACGAGTGCAGATGGAAAGAAGAATGTTTGAGCTAGCCAGCATAGATAGTCTAACCCAAGTTTTTAACCGTCGTTATTTTATAGAAAAAACAGAAGAAGTGTTAGCCAATGATCCAATAAACTCAGTAGGTATGATAATGTTTGATATTGATTTTTTTAAAAGAATAAATGACACCCATGGACACCAAGCTGGTGATGAAGTGTTAATACAAATCGCATCGCTAATAAAAAGTAGTTTAAGAGAAAACGAAATGGTAGGGAGGTACGGCGGAGAAGAATTTATCTTTGTCACATGGGATGCGCCTCCAGAATTACTGTACGAAAGAGCAGAGGAACTACGTATACAGTTAGAGCAGTTGATTATTTTTTATAATGAGAAGGAGTTAAAGGTTACTTCTAGCTTTGGTGTAACGTATCTTTCAGTTACTGATTTGAAAGAGATTGACCTGCAAGAACTAATTAGAATTGCTGATAAGAACTTATATCAAGCTAAAGAATTAGGTCGTAATCGAGTGGTGTTTTCAGAGAGTTTAGTTCATTAAATAGCAGCGTTGGCGAAATATGTAGCCAACGCTGCTGAACGCGCGCCTTACGCTTTTGTTAATGTCTAGCTCCAGGTGCGCAACCGCTCGGGAAAGTCCAAAAGCCCTCCGTTGGCTGAAGAGCTGCCTACTCGGTCTTCCGAACTTTCCTGCCGCGGCTGAACGCGCGCCTTACGCTTTTGTTAAGTGATTGGTAACACCAAGTATCCTTACCATTCCCTTTTAATTTTCAATTACAACCATCCCCCAATACTCTAAGGACGGTAAGGTAAAAGTGAGTTGGTTTCCATCTTGCTTCATTTCTAATTCTTGCGCTTTTCCGCCGTTTACATCAGGAGAAGTAGTCCAAACTTTTTTCACTGGTTGCTCTACATACATAGTAAACGTAAGGTTTTCTCTTTTCTTTGGTGTACGTTGCGTTGCATCTGTGTCACGCCATTCGAGAGAAGTACTGTCTAGTAAATTAATAAAATGTAAGATAGTTTTGTTTTCTTTTTCCTTTGGTAAAATCCACAGTTTTTCTTCTTCGGCACCATCTGTCGTGTACGGTAATCGATCCTCCGAGTTAATTTCGACATAGGTTGGACTAACATCTTCCCGTAGCCAATTTTGATAGGCTGTTAAAAAATCATAATAATGTACTAATTTGTCTTCTAGAGAACGTGACATCTTAAGAGATTTATTTGGAAAGTACTCTTTAGATAGCATGTGCTCCCCTAGTTCTATATGCGCTCCACCATTGGCAAAGACAACGGCGTCCATCAGTAGCACACCAGCTTCATTAAACGTCTCCTCTAGATTTGCATGATTATAGTTCATATAAGCCGCTAAAACGGAACTTGTAGAAGAAAGATTATTTTGCTTCGATAATGTTTGGTTCTGTTCCAGGATGTTCTTGATGTCTGTGTATGTCGGGAAATCGTCCCATACCTCTGTGTACAAGAACTCTGGCTGTGCAGCAGCAATTTGCTCCTGACCGAATTGATTCACACCATTCATCACCACATCTTTCTCAGAGTGGGCAGTAGTTATCTTATCAACAAAAGAAGAGAACTGATCTGCCACATCAATAGAGTCGCCCAGTTCATTGAACACTTCGCCACGTTCACCAAGTTGATCGATGTGCCACCCGTCAAAATCTAGATGGTCATAGACTTTTTGCTGCTCCGCAATGAGGTGATCTTGCCACCAAGGGTTAGATGGATTCATGACCATAACGTTACTTTTCCACGCTTCTGGCAATGGATGTTCATCTATGGATTGTTGATTAGGATCTTTAAAGAGTGCCCATTCCCTAGGTAGCGTACTATCTACTTTAAACGCTCCATATAAAAGGTTGTAGGACATTGCTTCCATCCCGAATTGGTGAGCTAACTCTATATAGTTTTGTACGGTTTGAAAGGAAGTTGGCCTGTTAGCAATATCTTCCCATTCTTTGAGAGGTTTGTTATCTTGAACAGGCAAAGGCTCTTCATGCTTAAAGTGCCAGTCGTAAAATTGTACTCCGTTGATGTGGTAACGGTTAAGTTTTTCCACAACGTTTTTCTGATCATTATTTGTCATTGGCTGAAAAGAAGAAAGGAAGCCATACCTAGGAAACTTGGACCAATCAGATGAAACATCTATTCCAATGGTTTCCGAGTAATCTGCAACTCGTACTTCTAATAAATAGCCTTGAAAGTCTTTTGTTGGTGGGAGCCATTTGACTATGTTTTTTCCTTCTTTTACTATTACTTCTCTTTCTTCCACTACATGGGATCCATGTAAAAAGATAAAGGTAGCTTTCTTATGTTTACGGTTGCTAGTAAATGTAATAACTACTTCCTCCTCAGGCTTGTATGCAGCTTTGGTAAGCTGAAGGTTTTCGAAGGACCTGTTAGAATGCTCTGCATTTGGCCAAAGTAGAAGGATGATTATACAAAATAATAAGATGAAAAAAGGAATTAGGATTCTACTTTTCATTGATTTCCCCTATAAATAAAGGGCTAACCAGATGATTAGCCCTTTTAAATTAGTATCTAATTAGAACTTTCTTTCTTTCAGAAGCAGGAACGTTTACATATAATGTTTTGGCTTCCTCATCAAAGAAGTATGATTGTGTATTATTGTTTAACTCGTCCATAGAGGCAACTTCTTTATATCTCTTAAATGCAGATCGAACCTTTTTCGGCTTTTCTTCTCCGTTAAGTTTTAATGTAACGGTTTCTAGAGAAGAGTCATATTTAGATGTTAAAGCTTTTTGAGTAAATACAACCCAGTTCCCTCTGCGCTTTAATGTAAAGTTAGTCTCGTTAAATTCACCAGAACGATGATCTAGAGATTTACCGTCATCTTCATAGAAATCATACGATGCTTTGTCTTCTAGATACGTATCTAATACTAGATTTTTCAGTTCATTTTGATCCGTGTATTGTTGTACTTCACGAGTAGGGATGATAGAGTCTTTCATCGCGAAGATTGGCATATGCTCAAGAGGAGCATCTACAGTAATCGTTTGACCACCTTCAAACTCTTCTTTTGTCCAATAATCTACCCACGTTTCACCCTCTGGTAAGTAAACCTCACGAGAAGTTTGACCTTGTTTTACAACAGGAGCAAGCATTAGGGAATCACCGAACATGAATTGATCACTAATGTTGTAAGTCTTCTCATCTTCTTGGAAGTGATACACAAGTGGTTGTTGAACTGGTGCACCTTCTTCAGCAGAATTCTGGAATGCATTGTATAGATAAGGAAGTAACTGATAACGCATTTCGATATACTTTTTTGAAATAGCTTCTACTTCTTCTCCAAATGCCCATGGCTCTTGACCTTGTTTTACTTCTGCTTTTGCATCACTATCGTAGTGAACACGAGAGAACGGTAAGAATGCTCCAACTTGGATCCAACGAGCAAACAGTTCTGCATCTGGACGCTGTGCAAATCCACCAATGTCGTTACCTACGAAGGACACACCAGATAAACCGATGTTCATGTTCATCGGAAGAGACATTGCTAAATGCTCCCAGTTACTTACGTTGTCACCAGTCCAAAGTGCAGCATAGCGCTGTGAACCTGCGAACATATCACGAGTTAACACGAATGGACGTTCACCTGGCTTGTACATTTCCCAAGCGTTGTACGTTGCTTCCGCTTCATCATGACCGTATAGATTGTGGTATTCCGTGTGAAGTTGTTTATCATCTTCAGGACCGAAATACGTATCTAGTGGAAGTGTATGATTATGTTTTTCATCATCTAAGAATACTGCTGGTTCATTCATATCGTTCCAAATACCATCAATTCCTGCGTCAAACAGTACATTATGTTTGGTTGCCCACCATTCACGTACTTCTTCTTTAGAAAAGTCAGGGAAAGCGGAATCTCCAGGCCATACTGGTCCAATAAAGTTAGAACCGTCTGGATTTTTTGCCCAGAAATCTTTTTCTGTACCTTCGTTGTAAATATCATAATTTTCATCTTGCTTTACAGCAGGGTCATTAATAGCAATGGCGTGGAATCCTTCCATTTGCTTTAACGTTGCTAGTGCATCCTTGTACTCTTGATTCCAAGTGAATACACGGTACTCATCCATATAGTCAATGTCAAAGTGCATTGTGTCTAATGGAATTTCTTTTTCGCGGTAAGTTTTAGCGACGTTTAATATCTCATCCGCTGTGTAACCCCATTTACTTTGGTGTAAACCTAGTGTCCACTCCGCAGGAAGATCCATTTTACCTGTCAAGTCTGTATATTTATCTAATACATCTGGAATTTCTGGTCCATACATAAAGTAATACGTTAGAGGACCACCGTTCGCATAGAAGTAGTAGTAATCATCTGATTCACTTGCCATTTCATAATAAGAGCGGTATGAATTATCAAATAAAATTCCGTAAGCTTTTTCATCTTTTAATCCCATGAAGAAAGGGATAGAAGTATAAAGGTATTTTGTATCTTTATTGTATGCGTAAGCATCTGTATTCCACATCCCAATGCTATCGCCACGCTTGTTTAGATCTAATCCTGATTGCTCACCAAAGCCGTAGAAGTTTTCGTCTTCTTCAGTCTTTTTAAATACGTATGGTTTGCCATCTTCATAACCAGAAGATGCACCGTTTTCCATGTAATCTTCGTTAATGACGTTTCCTTCTTTATCAAGGAACTTTACACCGAACGGAGCTTTACTAATTTTTACGTCGATTTCTTTTGTGCTGATGGTAACTTCTTTCTTCCCATCTTTCACATTAAACTTAGGTGTCTTTAAGTTAGAATCGTCAATTGCTGGGGAATCTTCTTCCTTTTCACCGTCTTTTAGGATAGAAACTTTAACAATGTCGTCAGCTTTAACACGTATGTAAGCATCGTACTCTCCTAAATCAAATTGGACACCGTTATCTAACTTTTTCATGCTTTTTGCTGATAACTTTTGAAGGTTATCTTTTTGTAATGGAGTGTCTGCTTCTGGTTGAGTTACAGCGAAAGCAGAAGGAGCTCCAGCCGAAAAAGCCATCATCGTTGCAAGTGTAGCTGTTGCCAACACTTTAAAAGGTTGATTTTTCGTTCCCAATGTTGCCACCTCGGTTTCATGTATTTGGTTGGTACGAACAAAATGTATGTTATTTCACAAACTTGGTCAATTAGTTGTAACAATTGTAAATGGGAGGAGTCTTTGGGCTCAGTAGGGTTGTTGTAATAAGGATGGAAGCGATAACGGAAAAGATTGTAAGCGGATAATAAAAAAAGGAAAATTGAGTACTATACACTAGGTTATACGAATTTGTAATATAAGGTAGGTCTATAGATATTATTATTGTAAAAAAATTAATCTAAGAAATTTATTTCGACGGACGAAAAAAATATACATGAGTCATAAGTAGGGTATTATTTGGAAGTTTAGGGTGGATTGATCATTTTGTAAGGAAAATGATGCGGAAAACGTAATAATCTTAATGAATTGTTAATGTTTGGAATGGATTGGGTTGTTGCGTGCATTTCTGTGCGGCTTAAGCGCTTAAGCCGCATGAAGAGAGAGAGAAAAGCCGGTACAAAAGCGCTTAAGCCGCATGAGGAGAGAGGGAAAAGTCTGCACAAAAGCGCTTAAGCCGCATGGGAAGAGAGGGGAATGCCTGCACAAAAGCGCTTAAGCCGCATGAGAAGAGAGTGGAATGCCTGCACAAAAACGCTTAAGCCGCATGAGGAGAGAGGGGGAAGTCTGCACAAAAGCGCTTAAGCCGCCCCGAGCAACCCTTCACCACTATCCTAAAACTCAAAATAAAAAACTACCCATTAGAATATGAATAGTTTTAGGTGAAATGCTAGAGAACGGCAGGGAGCTTGATTTTTAGAAAGAACTTTTCATTCTTGTGAATAAAGTCTAAATATCCGTTATGAGCATAAACGGTGTCTTTAATTATGAGAGTTCCTAGTCCATCGGTGTTTTTTGTAGAAAAACCAGACTTCTCAAATAGGTTATCGACAACTTTCGTTGGCAAAGGTAGTGTATCGTTTTCACAAGTTAAGATATATAGACCTGCTTTTTTTGTTAAACATAGTTGGATCGTTGCCTTCTCTTTATGGTTTCTCTGCCATTTTTCGCTTGCATCTAAGCTGTTTTCAAGGACATTTCCAATTAGTGTTATAATCTCATGGTTTGGGAGTGGTAAAGAAGAGATTGGTACATCAAGGTAGAAAGCTAGTTGTATTCCAGTTTGACTCGCTCGTTGGGAATATTTATTTAGTAAGCCGACAACTGCACCATTTTCCCCTTTAATACTTAAGTTAGTTTTTTCATAGTTTTGCGTTAGGTTTTTAGTATATTGATAAAGTTCTTCTGTTTGTTTCTTTTCTACCATGTATTGGATGGCAGCAACGTGTTTTAAAAAGTCATGACGCTCTTTTTTTACCTTCGTAAAGGCGTCGTTCAGCTGAACCATACTCTCTTCAGCGTAAGAAATTTGTTTATCCAAAGCTTTATTTCTTTTTCTATTTTGGATTAGGAGGATCGTTGTGAACGTGGTAGACAACGAAAGAATAGCAATTAGATTTATTAAGATATTCTCCAAGGTAGATCACCCTTACTTCTATTAAAAATAATATTTCTCCAAATACTCCACTCGCTCTTTCGTGATAATTGCTTTTTCTTTTGTACCCTCGAAGGTTACACTGTAGGAGTTTTTTGCATAGATCGAAAAACTTTTTACAAAATGAATGTTGATAATAAAAGAACGGTGAGCTCTTATAAAATCTCGCTCTCTTAATTCACCTTCTAATTCTTGAAGTGTCTGGTATGTTTTTATTTGTTCTTTTACAGTATAGATTGTGGTGGAACGGCCAGATCGTTCAATGAAAATGATATCTTTTTTTAGAACAATATGAATCTCTTGTTTTTGTTTTATATAGAGTCTTCCAGCGATATCAACTGATTTTGTCTTATCTATATATTTTTCTAGACTTTTTATTAAGCGATCTTTTGAGTAGGGCTTCAGTATGTAGTCATGCACGTTTAATTCAAATGCATGTACGGCGTATCCGCTATTCCCAGTGACGAATATAACATCAATTTTTAATGCATGTGAGTGAATGAGGTCTGCTAGTTCATACCCTGATAAATGTGGCATCTCTATGTCTGCAATGAGTAAATCAATTTCTTCGTTCTTTATATAAGTATAGGCTTCCTCAGCTGATGTCGTAGCAAATATAATTTCAAGTTGCGTTAGTTGCTGGACAATTCCCATAAGCTTATCCAAATCAATCATTCGATCATCCACAAGTCCTATTCGCATCTGTATTCTCCTCGTTTGTAATCTACCCTTATTTTACCATGACGAATCAATAAATAGGTATTTTCACGACAATAAGTGGAACTTTTACGACATAATGGGAGAATTGTTTATTGTTTTCTTGTAATCTACAGTTATAAGAACAAAAGGAGATGAAATCATGATTGAGATTACAAATGTAAATAAAATTTTTAAAGATAAAAAGACATCTGTTACTGCACTGAAGCAAGTTTCATTAAGAATAAATAAAGGAGAAACGGTTGGACTTTTAGGAGAAAACGGTGCAGGGAAAACAACTTTGCTACGAATGATTTGTACACTTTTAACACCAACAAGTGGAAATGTGACTGTTTCTGGGTTTGATACGGTAACACAATCAAATCACATAAAAAGAAGGATTGGTGTTTTGTTTGGTGGAGAAACAGGTTTATACGATCGTTTGACGGCTCGAGAAAATTTGGAGTACTTTGCTAGTTTATATGGATTAAGCAAGCACGAAACGAAAGTGAGAATTGAAGAGCTTGCTAGAATGTTTGGTATGAGAGAGTACATGGACAGAAAAGTAAGTGGTTTCTCCAAAGGGATGAGACAAAAAGTAGCGATAAGTAGAGCTATTATTCACAATCCAGAAATTATTTTATTTGATGAGCCAACAACGGGTTTAGATATTACTTCTTCTAATACATTCAGGCAGTTAGTTCGACAGTTAAAGCAAGAAGGGAAAACCATCATATTTTCTAGTCACATCATGGAAGAAGTTTCTCATCTCTGTGACAGAGTAGCAATGATTCATAAAGGAGAAATGGTATATCAAGGAAAAATGGAAGAGATGTTTAAAGAAGAAGGAACAAGAGATCTTAACTATATTTTCATGAGCAAATTAGTTAGAGGAGGAACAGAATATGCTTCTTAATATCTTTAAAAAAGAATTGAAAGATTCCTTTTCAGACAGAAGAACATTGCTATTAACAGTGTTTTTACCAATAGTCATGATGACAGGATTAGTTTTCTTTTATGAAAGCTTAATGGCTGGCCATGATGAAGAGAAGACATATGAATTAGCTGTACCTTCTACTTGGACAGAGAAAGAAACAATACTTTTTTCTTCTAATAACGCTATTGAGCTTGTACCTTCAAAGAATGTAGAAAATGCAGTAGTGAACGGAGATGCGCAAGCTGGTGTCATGTTTAGCGTTGATTTCCTGGAACAAATTCAAAACGGTCAGTCGGGAACAGTAGAGATTGTAGGGGATTCCTTTAGTCAAAATTCTGCGATGCTAATGGGGATTGTATCTGAAACCTTAGCGGCATATGAAGAGCAAGTAGTTGCAGATCGATTGAAAGACCAGTCGTTAGATACAGGATTCATTCAACCAATTACTGTTAACCAGAGAGAATTAACGAAAGAGAATCCTGGTGTAAACATGATTGCCATTCTCATACCATTAATTCTTTCAATCGCGATTGGTGTTGGTGCGGCACCTGCTGCAGCAGATTTATTTGCTGGAGAAAAGGAACGAAAAACGATGGAAGCATTACTAATGACACCTGTAAATCGTTTAACATTATTAACAGCAAAGTGGTTAACTATTTCAACAATTGGAACTGTTATTGGAGTAATCACATTACTCGTTGTGGGTCTAGAAATTATGTTTATGACAGAGCATCTTAAACAAGCTGTTTCTTACGAGGTGGGAGCAGTTCCACTAGTGTTCATTGCAGTTGTTATTTCTGCTATCTACTCTATGTTTACTGCAAGTATCTTAATGTTAACAAGCATACTAGGAAAAACAGTAAAAGAAGCGGGGAGTTATGGTTCTCCGGTTATGATGATTAGTATGTTTCCATTTGCACTCTTGATTAATACAGGAGTAAATGAATTACAAACAATACATTTCTTAATCCCTTTTATGAATCTATTTAGCATATTAAAAGAACTCTGTTTAGGAATTATTCATGTGCCTCATATATTGTTAATGATTGGAAGTAACTTAATTTTAATAGCAATTCTATTTATTATAAGTCGTATTTTGTTTAGCAAAGATAAGTGGGTTGTTTCTTCTAACTAATCTTGTGCAAATTAGAAGTCTCATTCATCAACTATCTTTGTTACAGAATATGTAAATGATAGAAATGAGATACATCCATTGATTTACGATGGATGTATTTTTTAACTCTTGGAATTTAACTTTGTTATTATTAGATATGGTTAAAAGGAAAGTGCTTTATGATAAATTTAAAAAAGAACAAGGTGTAATATAAGGGGAGAATCAGATTGATGAGTAACGAAATGATTGAATATGTAATTAATACGTATCCAGGTACAGTTGTAACCAATAATTGGGGAGAGCAAGGAGTATTTTATAATCCCGATAGAAAGCTACCAAAAGGCATATACATCCTAACGATTAAAGAAAAAGATGGAGCGAATGACCGAGCATCTCAACTTAATAGAGAGGGATTGTATCGCATAAATCTTGGGATTAGTAAAACTTCTTTTATAAAATTATTTGGAGAAATACCTAAAAGGCCATCTGCTGGAAACGTAATAGATATGGAGTATGATTTTTCAATGGTAGATGAAATACTACCTCATCCTGTTTACGGTTGGATGTCATGGATTTCTGTAATAAATCCTTCTTTACATACATTCGAAAAAATGAAGCCATATATTGATGAGGCGTATAACTTAGCCAAAGAAAAGTATCAAAAAAAGAAAATATGAAATCTTTTGGACCGGTAAGATTTATTTTCCTGCACTGGTATGATAAAACCTCCGCCAAATGAAGGAGTGCATTCCATCCATATTTTGCTATAGTAATAGTAACAAAATATGGATCAACATCCAAAGAGAGCAGGAAGCATTATGAAAATCAAAGAAAAAATGAGAGCTTATCATCCAATTGTGTGGACACTGTTATTTGGAACAGTTTTTGCGCGTGGAGCAAGCTTTATGGCATTACCGTTTTTAGCTTTGTATCTATCTCAAACAAAAGAAGTACATCCGATTTTAATAGGATTAATAATTGGTATCGGTCCACTAAGCGGAACGATAGGTGGATTTATCGGTGGTCACTTATCTGATAAATATGGAAGAAAAATAGTCATGATCACCGCCATGTTTGTGTGGGGACTAGTCTACATTGGTTTCTCCATCGCTTCTAGTGTTGCCGTTTTCTTCTTATTAAATGCGATTAATGGGATTTGTCGTTCCTTCTTTGAACCTACTAGCCAAGCGTTGATGGCAGATGTGACGGAAAAAGAACGTAGATTACGAGTTTTCTCAATGAGATATACAGCAATCAATATGGGAGCAGCATTGGGTCCTTTACTAGGTGCGTACGTAGGAATTATGAATGCGAACTGGACGTTTATGTTTACAGGCTTCTTCTATTTCCTATACACCATTGTTTTATTAGTGATGATCAGTAAATACGAAGTGTCATCCAATACACCGAGCAGCAAGAAAACGACGATGGTTGACGCGTTTGGAATAGTACGCAAAGATGCTGCTTTACGATTCTTTATAGTAGGTGGAATTTTAGTTAACATCGGTTATTCGCAAATCGAATCAACCTTACCTCAGCATTTAAGTTTGACTCTAAAAGACGGCGTTTTGCTTTATAGTGTATTGTTATCGTTAAACGCTATTGCTGTTATTATCTTGCAAATACCGTTAAGTAGATTTGCCGAGCGCTTTCGAGTGATGCACACGATGATGATTGGTAGTGGATTTTTCGCGCTTGGTTTTATTGGGTTTGCCTTATCGAGTAATTGGATTTTGTTTATTTTTTCTATGATTGTTTTAACTATCGGCGAAATATTTGTTTTCCCTTCAACTAGTGTCTTTATTGACCAGATTGCCCCTGAAGAAATGAGAGGAACCTATTTCGGTGCAGGCCAATTCCGATCTGCAGGTTTCTTTATAGGACCTGCGATGGGCGGTTGGATCTTTAGCGAATGGTCTGGGACATTACTGTATCTTTTGATGGGGATGATTGTTTTAGCAAGCATTTATTTTTACAAGCTAGGTGATTATCAAAGGAAGAAAGTACAGGAAGTGAATACTGAAGCAAGTCCTCAGATGTGACTACTGGAATAATATAATTTTGTCTGAATCCTATTGTCAAAAAGTGATTTCCGAGCGATAATTGTTTCTTTATGTTAACTAGGAGGTAAGATAGATGCAAGTAATTTGGAAAAACTACCGAATGGCTATTATGCTAGTAGTAGCGCTTGTCATTGGTGGCTCAGCTGGTATTATTTTTGGGCCAAAAGCTGCTGTGGTAAAGCCGTTAGGTGATATTTTTATTAATTTAATGTTTATGATTATTGTTCCGCTTGTGTTCTTTAGCATTGCTTCCGCCATTGCAAATATGGACGGAGTAAAAAGATTAGGGAAGATTATGGGAAACACAGCGGTCGTATTCTTTGTGACAGCTACTATTTCAGCTGTGCTAGCTCTAGTTGGTACGATTGTTTGGAATCCCTTAAATGATAGCGATGCAGCTATTGTTAATGCAATGCTCGAAAATACGGAGGTAGAAGCAGCGGAAGAATTATCTGTTGCAGATCAATTAGTGCAAACAGTTACGGTTTCGGACTTTTCTTTATTATTATCCAAAAGTAATATGTTGCAACTAATTGTCTTTTCTTTATTATTTGGACTTGCTACTTCTCTTGCTGGAGAAAAAGGTCGTCCAGTCGCAACATTTCTAAGCTCGGGTACAGCTGTAATGATGAAAATGGTATCCATTATTATGTATTACGCTCCTATTGGCTTAGGGGCATACTTTGCAACTGTTATTGGAGAATTAGGACCTCAATTGTTAGAAGGATATGTTCGAGTATTCCTATTATACGTTGCATTAACAGTGATTTACTATTTCGGATTCTTTACTCTATATGCTTTTTTAGCTGGTGGAAAACTGGGTGTCGTAACCTTTTGGAAGAATGCAGTTAGCCCGTCCGTAACGGCTTTAGCTACTTGTTCAAGTGCTGCTTCAATCCCTGTGAATTTAGCTGCAGCTCATCGTATGGGTGTTCCAAAAGATATTGCGGAAACGGTTATTCCGCTTGGTGCTAACACGCATAAGGATGGATCTGTATTCGGTGGCGTGCTGAAAATTGTTTTCTTATTCGTTTTATTTGGAAAAGACATGACAAGTTTCTCAGCGGTTATTAGTATTTTAACAGTAGCATTCTTAGTAGGTGCTGTTATGGGAGCAATCCCTGGAGGCGGAATGATTGGAGAGATGCTTATTTTAAGTATTTTTGGATTCCCGCCGGAAGTACTGCCTCTAATCGCAGTAATTAGTACCATCATAGATGCGCCAGCTACTTTACTGAATTCTACTGGTAATACAGTTTGTGCCATGATGGTTGCTAGACTGGTTGAAGGTAAGGATTGGTTAGTACGTCAATTGAAATCGGATGAAAAGCAAGTTGCTTAATTGTAACCCCTGGTCAGTGCTGCTGGCTGGGGTTTTTTTTGTGGGTAAAGTGTTTGCCGTGGTATAGCTGAGCGGAGGAAAAGTGGTTTAGGTATACCAGGGGAAGCTGCCGCGGTATAGCAGAGCGGAGGAAAAGTGGTTTAGGTATACCAGAGGAAGCTGCTACGGTATAGCAGAGCGGAGGAAAAGTGGTTTAGGTATACCAGGGGAAGCTGCCGCGGTATAGCAGAGCGGAGGAAAAGTGGTTTAGGTATACCAGAGGAAGCTGCTACGGTATAGCAGAGCGGAGGAAAAGTGGTTTAGGTATACCAGGGGAAGCTGCCGCGGTATAGCAGAGCGGAGGAAAAGTGGTTTAGGTATACCAGAGGAAGCTGCTACGGTATAGCAGAGCGGAGGAAAAGTGGTTTAGGTATACCGGAGGAAGCTGCTGCGGTATAGCAGAGCGGAGGAAAAGTGGTTTAGGTATACCAGAGGAAGCTGCTGCGGTATAGCAGAGCGGAGGAAAAGTGGTTTAGGTATACCGGAGGATCCTGCCGTGGTATAGGAGAGAGGAAGAAAAGTGATTTAGGTATACCGCAAGAGCGTCTCGCAGACTACGAGAAGAGGGAATCCGGTGTTCAGGTGTCCCACAAGAGCTTCTCGCGGACCACGAGAAGAGGGAATCCGGTGTTCAGGTGTTCCACAAGAGCGTCTCGCGGACCACGAGAAGAGGGAATCCGGTGTTCAGGTGTTCCACAAGAGCGTCTCGCAGACCACGAGAAGAGGGAATCCTGTGTTCAGGTGTCCCACAAGAGCTTCTCGCGGACCACAAGAAGAGGGAATCCGGTGTTCAGGTGTTCCACAAGAGCGTCTCGCGGACCACGAGAAGAGGGAACCCAGTGTTCAGGTGTCCTATAAGAGCGTCTCGCGGACCACGAGAAGAGGGAATCCGGTGTTCAGGTGTTCCACAAGAGCGTCTCGCGGACCACGAGAAGAGGGAATCCGGTGTTCAGGTGTTCCACAAGAGCGTCTCGCGGACCACGAGAAAAGGGAACCGAATGTTCAGGTGTCCCGCAAGAGCTTCTCGCGGACCACAAGAAGAGGGAATCCGGTGTTCAGGTGTTCCACAAGAGCGTCTCGCGGACCACGAGAAGAGGGAATCCGGTGTTCAGGTGTTCCACAAGAGTGTCTCGCGGACCACGAGAAGAGAGGAAAAGGAGTGCAGGTGCCCCGCAAGAACGTCTCGCAGACCACAAGAAGAGAGGACAAACATTGTAGGTACTCCACAAGGTCAAAATATAATCCAGCTCTTAAATGAACAGTATAGATATTGACTAACATCTATCTATCATCTAAAATACAAAACGTAATAATTACGTTTTAAAGTATAAATGATGTAAAGGAGATAGGTCATGAAAGAGTGGATTATTATTGGTGGCGGCATACAAGGATGTACTTTGGCAACGTATCTACTGGAGCACGGATGTACAAAAGTGGAAGACATGCAGATTATAGATCCCTATAGAGAACCGTTAGCACAGTGGAAAACATACACAAAGCGTATAGCAATGTCTAATTTACGTTCACCAGCTGTTCATCACTTAGCTCCGAACCCTTATCATATAACGCAATTTGCTAAGAAGAATCAGTGGAATAATGCTTTTTACGGCTACTATAAAAAACCTAACTTAGAATTTTTCAATCATCATAGTGAAGACATTATCGAACAATTACAATTACACTTAGCTTGGAAACAAGGAAGAGTAGAAGACATAGAGAGACATAATGATCAATGGATAGTTTCACTTGAGTCAGGTGATAAAATCAAAGCAAAAAATGTAGCGATTACCGCTGGCTTTACAGAGCAGTTATTGGTACCGGAATGGGCTGGGGAATTAAAGCAAAACTATCCACATTTAGTTTGGCACATATTTGAAAAAGAAGAGTGGGATCATGCCGAAATAGGAGGTAATGTTGCTGTAATTGGTGGAGGAATTACAGGAGCTCATGCTGCAATAAAATGGAGTAACTTAGGGAAACAAGTTACGTTGCTTATTAAGAATCCTTTAAAAATTCATGAGTTTGATAGTGACCCAGGATGGTTAGGACCAAAAAATATGACGAAATACCGGAAAATAGATGATTATAAACAAAGAAGAACTTTAATCAAACAAGCAAGACATAAAGGTTCGCTCCCGCCAAACATCTATCAAAAATTAATGAAATATGTCCAGCAAGGAAAAGTTACTATTGTAGAAGATACGATTCAAAGCGCAATAATAAAACAGCAACAAGTTCAGCTACAGTCTGAAAGCAATAGTTTTCAGTTTAATCAAGTAATATTAGCTACAGGTTTTACTTCTAATATTCAAGAAATTAACTGGTTACAACGTATAATTAAAAGTGAACAACTAACTTGCGCGCATTGTGGTTTTCCAATTGTAACAAGGGACCTTCAATGGACAAAAGGATTATATGTAACAGGTGCTTTAGCGGAGTTGGAGATTGGACCTACTGCGAGAAATATCTCTGGTGCAAGAACAGCAGCAGAAAGAATCGTAAAATCTGTTTCAACCTAGAGTTGCTTTTGAGAATTACTTATGATAAGTTACTAACATGAAATGACCATATTGTTCATTTGGTCAAACACTATAAGTTGGGGGGATTATGTGGACAGGAAACGCTTAATATTGGAAGCTGCAACGAAATCTTTTACCTTGTTCGGTTATAAAGCAACAACAATGGATCAAGTTGCAAAGATTGCAAACGTTGGTAAAGGGACGATATATACTTTTTACAAAAATAAAGAGGAACTGTTTCAGGAAATTGTGCAATCTGTTATTCAAGAGATGAAAATAAAGGCAGAAGGTACATTGACCAATAATGAAACCTTCCAAGAACGTGTTCATAAAGTACTATACGAACTTCTGCACTATCGAACGCATCATCAACTCTTAATTAAACTTTCTCAGGAAGAAACTGAAATGAGAACACCAGCTGTGAAAGAAATGGTCAAAGAAATTGAGACAGCAATTATTTCTTATGTAGAAGAGAAAGTAAAGGTTGCAATTGAAGATAAAGAGATCGAACCTTGTAATCCTAAACTAACTGCCTTTCTTTTATTAAAAATATATGTATCCCTAGTATTCGACTGGGAACAGCAAAACGACCCTTTATCAAAAGAAGAGATCGCACAAGTGTTAGAAATGTATTTATTTAAAGGACTATCAACATGATAGTTTTCTTTTTTGAACTAAAATGACCAAATGAACAAAGTGGTCATATGGTAAAATAGGAGGAGAAAACAAATGTTATTAAAAGAATGGAAACATATCTTTACTACCAAAAAAATATTGATCCCAATGATTGCTGTCTTACTAATTCCTGTCTTATATGCTGGAATGTTTCTATGGGCTTTCTGGGATCCATATGAAGGGTTAACTGATTTGCCAGTAGCCATCGTAAATCTAGATGAAGGTGCTGATTATAACGGGGAAAAAGTCCAAGTTGGAGAAGACTTAGTGGAAAAGTTGAAAGAATCCAAGGATTTTGATTATCACTTCGTATCAAAAAAAGAAGCTTACGAAGGATTAGAGACAGAGAAGTACTATATGGTAATTGAACTTCCACAAAATTTTTCTGAGAATGTTACCACTGTAACGGCCGATGAGCCGGAGCAACTATCGCTAAAGTTTGTCCCAAATGAAGGGTATAACTTTTTAGCGGGTCAAATTGGGCAAACAGGGGTAAAAGAAATTAAGTCTAGCATAGCTGCAAATATTTCAGAAAAATACGCAGAAGTTCTTTTTGAAAGTATTGAAGAACTAGGTGATGGATTAGCAACTGCTAGTGAGGCATCAGTAGAATTATCAGAAGGCGCTGGAAAGGTTAACGACGGTGGAGAAAAGTTAACAAATGGTCTATCGGAATTATCGGAAGGTACTAACCGTTTCGCGACAGGAACAAATGATTTATCAAGTGGAGCTTCTAAGCTCTACCAGGGTACATCTGAACTATCGAAAGGTTTACAAGAGATAAATGAAAAATATGGGGAACTTTCTAACGGAATAAATGGTATTCAAACGGGATCTACAGATTTGAAAAATGGTTTACATGAGCTGTCAGGTGGAACAGATTTCTTAGTAAAAGGTTTACAAGAAATCTCAAAAAACACACAAACTTTAGCCTCTGGAGCAGAGGCTATTTCAACAAATGCTCAAAGCCTTGCTAGTGGAATGAGTCAATTGGATAAAAGCTTACAACCAATGCTAGAGCAACTGCCACCTGAACAAAAAGCAGCATTACAACAAAGTCTATCGCAATTAGTTAACGGAACTAGTATGCTTGCTGAGAAAAATAGTGAACTGGCCCAAGGAATAGGAAAATTAGAAACTGGTCAACAATCAGCTCTTGCTGGTGCGGAAAAAGTCAATGCAGGTGCTACGAAACTAGATGATGGATCCGCTAAGCTTGCAGAAGGTACAAACCAACTAGCAGCAGGCTCTGCTAAAATGCAAGAAGCATTAAAACAAGCTTCGGAAGGTAGTGTAGCTCTTGTAGATGGTAGCAAGCAAGTATCAGATGGTACCAATACATTAGCAGAAAAAACAAAAGATCTTACCTCAGGTGTTGCTGCACTATATAGCGGGGCAAACGAATTAAACGATGGAACGAATAAGTTATTGGATGGAAGTAAAGAATTCGCGGATAAATTAAAATCATCTGCAGAAGAAGCGTCCATTTCCGTTAATGAAAATAACTATAGAATGGTCGGGGATCCGATTAAATTAGAACAGGACTCCTATCATGAAGTACCAAACTATGGTACAGGATTTGCACCGTACTTTATTTCATTAGGTTTATTTGTAGGTGCATTATTAATTAGTATCGTTTACCCGCTAAAAGAAGCGGCATCTACACCTACTAGTGGATGGAGTTGGTTTAGCTCTAAATGGGTGACACTGTTTGGAGTTGCAGTAATTCAATCCATTATTGTGGATGCGATTCTGTTATTTGGTTTACGTATGGAAGTACAAAACGTAGGACTTTTTGTTATAACGACTTTATTAACAAGTGTTACTTTCATGGGACTAATTCAACTGTTGGTAACAACGTTAGGAGACCCAGGAAGATTTGTAGCAATCTTAATCTTAATACTTCAATTAGTAACAAGTGCCGGTACATTCCCATTAGAATTAATACCAGAGCAATTACAATGGTTTAACCCGTTACTACCGATGACATATTCAGTTAGTGCATTTAAATCGGTCATTTCTACAGCAAGTATGGACGGTCTATTACACAATAGTCTAATTCTATTGATGTTTACTGTCATAACATTTATTGGTACGTGGGTTTACTTTACGTTTCAAACGAAAAAATTACAGGTGAAATCTGCCGAGTAATTATTCTTTTTCTTCTCCTTTCTTATAAATATTACTAAAGGGGGAGTTGTAATGGAGACATTTGGAAGAGGTTGTTTGTACATTATAGTAGGGTTAGGGGTATTATTCTTACTAGCTGTATTTACTCAGAGTCATATTAACGTTCCATTTTTTATTGCAATACCTTTAATTATTTTTGCTTTTGTCATGGCCAAGAAGAAGACAGATGAGAACAATAAAAATGATGATCTTTAAAAAAAGTGACTTGGAAAAAACTAAAAGAGGATGAGACAAAACTAGAAAAGGTACATTCAAAAAGAACGAATGTACCTTTTTCACATTATTTTTGAGTTATTAATATGCAGTATTATTGATTTTACAGTATTAGTCTTTGGGATTGGAGCGGAAGGGGGCGACTCCTACGGGAAAGGTGGGTTACTGAGACCCCACAGGAGCGTACGCAAAGTGAGGCCGTGTCCAGCTGCAGGTGCGCAACCGCTCGGAAAAGTCCAAAAGCCCTCCGGTGGCTGAATTCTGGGACCTTCTGCTAAATACCGGTGACATCACGTCACCAACGCAGAAGACAGTACCTCACGTACAAGCCCTCGGTCTTCCAAACTTTTCTGCCGCGGCTGAACGCGCGCCTTCCGCTTTTCGAAGTGGAAAGCGTCCCCCTGCAGCGGAAATCCCTGTGCAGTCACTTTTGGTTTATGTCCAAGCATCATTTTTGTAGGAAAATAAAATTTCAAGAAGTATGACGGTTGACAATATACTCTACGGGGTATAATATAGCATCACAAGTAAACAAGGAGATGAATGACATTGGAATACAATGATTTAGTAAAAAATAGAGTAAAACGAATTGAAGGCCAGCTTCGTGGAGTTCTTCGTATGATGGAAGAAAATAAAGACTGTAAAGATGTAGTGACGCAGCTATCTGCTATAAGATCCGCGGTTGATCGTACTATGGGTGTAATAGTAAGTGAAAATTTAGTGGAGTGTGTAGTAGAAGCTAAAGAAAATGGAGAAGACACGGACGCGCTTATCAAAGAGGCGGTTAACCTTCTAGTAAAAAGCCGATAAAAAATTTTATTAACACGTTGACAAGAATTTTTATATGTTATAATATACCCCTAGAGGTATTAAAAATTTTTAAACAGTAATATACCTGTATGGGTATATAAATATAAGGAGGAACTATTAATGGCAGAGACAAAGAAAACTACTATTGTATTGTTCAGTGGAGATTATGATAAAGCTATGGCAGCATATATTATTGCAAATGGTGCAGCTGCTTATGATCATGAAGTGACTATCTTCCATACATTTTGGGGATTAAATGCACTTCGCAAGGATGAACCAATTCAAACGAAAAAAGGATTCATGGAAAAGATGTTCGGTAAAATGATGCCACGTGGTGCTGATAAGATGGGACTATCCAAAATGAACTTTGCTGGAATGGGACCGAAGATGATAAAAGGTGTAATGAAAAAACATAATGCGATGCCTTTACCAGACTTAATTGAAATGGCCCAAGAGCAAGGTGTAAAGTTAGTAGCATGTACCATGACAATGGATTTACTAGGTTTACAACAAGAAGAGTTATTAGATGGATTGGATTATGCTGGTGTTGCAGCATATTTAGCTGATGCAGAAGAAGGAAACGTAAACTTATTTATCTAAAATTTTTTTAAAAACTAATATACCTACGGGGGTAATAGAAATGAATAATTTAAAAGCAAACTTAGTACTTGATGCTAAAGGGCTAGCTTGCCCGATGCCTATCGTTAAGACGAAAAAAACAATGAACGACTTGCAACCTGGTGAGGTTTTAGAGGTAATGGCTACGGATAAAGGATCTCTTGCTGATCTTAAGGCATGGTCCGAAAAGACAGGCCATCAATATATTGGTACCGTTGAAAAAAATGATGTGCTTCATCATTTTATAAGAAAATCAACAGGAGAAGAAAAAGTAGAAAAAACGTTTGAAACAGTCATTTCAAATGAGAAGTTACTAGATGTTTTAGATCAAGATGATTCTAATGTTGTCCTAGATGTAAGAGAACACGCTGAGTATGCCTTTGCCCATATTCCTGGTGCAATTTCTATTCCATTTGGAGAATTAGAATCTCGTATAAACGAACTTTCTAAAGAGCAACCTATATATGTTGTTTGTAGAACGGGAAACAGAAGTGATATGGCAGCTCAAAAGCTAGTAGCAAGTGGGTTCACTAACGTAACAAATGTTGTACCAGGTATGAGTAACTGGTCAGGTTCAACGAAGTCTGAGCTATAAAAATTTTTAACTATTAATATACCTTAGGGGGTAAAAAGATGACAGTTCACAAAATGGAAGCAGCGGAATTAGCCAAAAAAGTTATTAACCAAGAAGAACTATTTATCCTTGATGTACGTAATGAAGACGCTTTTCAAGACTGGAAAGTGGACGGTAAAAACTTTATGTATATGAATATCCCATACTTTGATTTATTGGACGGGGTAGAAGAAATCTTAAAAGACATTCCTGAAAACAAAGAAGTGATAGTGGTTTGTGCAAAAGAGGGATCTTCTATAATGGTAGCGGAAATGCTTTCCGAATCTGGTCGAGAAGTGTTTTATCTCTCAGGTGGAATGAAAGCTTGGAGTGAGTACCTAGAGCCAGTGAAAGTAGGAGATTTAGCGGATGGTGGTGAAGTTTATCAATTTGTTCGCTTAGGTAAAGGGTGTCTATCTTACATGGTAATCTCTAATGGGGAAGCAGCAGTTATTGATTCAACGAGAATGGCAAACGTATATGTGGAATTTGCAAAAGACAAACAAGCAAAAATTACACACGTCTTTGATACGCATCTTCATGCAGATCACATTTCAGGTGGTCGTGAAATAGCTAAAGTAACTGGTGCAACTTACTGGTTACCACCAAAAGATGCAGAGGAAGTAACGTTCACTTACTCTCCTATAGAAGACGATACAGAAGTAACGGTAGGAAATACGGCAATTCGTATTCAAGCGTTATACACTCCTGGACACACAATCGGTTCCACTTCTTTTATTATTGATAATCAGTTTTTATTAACAGGAGATATTTTATTTATTGATTCCATCGGTCGTCCAGATTTAGCTGGTAAAGCAGAGGATTGGGTTGGTGATTTACGCAACAGTCTATATAAACGTTATAAAGAACTTGCGGATGACTTGATCGTTATGCCAGCGCATTTCATGATTATTGATGAATTAAATGAAGATGGAAGTGTGAAAGCCACACTAGGAAAGCTATTTGCAGAGAACCATGGATTACAAATAGAGGATGAAGCAGAATTCCGTGCGTTGGTAACAGAAAACTTACCACCACAACCAAATGCTTACCAAGAAATTCGTGAAACAAACATGGGGAAAATCACTCCAGATGAAGAAAAACAACGTGAAATGGAAATCGGCCCTAACCGCTGTGCAGTAAGATAAGAAAATTTTAGGAGGAAACAAAGATGAATTCAACAAAAGTATTAGATGCAAAAGGTTTAGCTTGTCCAATGCCAATCGTAAGAACAAAAAAAGCGATGAACGAACTTGCAACTGGAGATGTTTTAGAAGTTCACGCAACCGATAAAGGAGCAAAAGCGGATATGTCTGCTTGGGCTAAATCTGGAGGGCATGAAATTCTTCAGGTAGAAGAAGGCGAAGTAATTAAAATTTGGATTAAAAAAGGATAATGATATAAAGTACCGTACTTTGAAAAGTTACCTAAAAAGTGCTGTGAAAAGAGCGTTTAGGTAACTTTTTGTTACGTGATCGGTATCAACTCATCGTTAGCCAGTGATGTGGCTTGAACTTAGATGAGTTTCCTTCAGATCATTTTAGCGATACGAAAGGAGTGTCTAGGTTGGATATTACATGGTTATTCGTTATTTTTCTCATAGGTTTCATTGGTTCTTTTATTTCCGGGATGCTAGGAATAGGTGGCTCGATTATTAAATATCCTATGCTACTTTATATACCCCCTATGGTAGGGTTGACAGCATTTACCGCTCATGAAGTATCCGGCATTAGCGCGATTCAGGTATTCTTTGCGACCATTGGTGGAGTCTGGGCTTATCGCAAAGGTGGTTATTTAAATAAAGATTTAATTATCTACATGGGTACTAGTATTTTAATTGGAAGTTTTATTGGTGGATTTGGATCCAAACTGTTACCGGAGAGTGGAATTAATATAACCTATGCAACGTTAGCAATCATAGCGGCTGTCATGATGTTTGTCCCTAAAAAAGGGTTAGATGATATACCTTTTGATCAAGTAACGTTTTCAAAAAGTTTAGCAGCAGTCCTAGCACTGGTCGTAGGTATTGCTTCAGGAATTGTTGGCGCAGCTGGAGCGTTTCTTTTAGTACCGATTATGTTAGTTGTGTTAAAAATTCCTACACGTATGACGATTGCTTCTTCTTTAGCAATCACATTTATCTCTTCCATTGGTGCGACGGCAGGGAAGATTACAACAGGGCAAATCGAGTATACTCCTGCAGTGATTATGATTATTGCAAGTTTGTTAGCTTCTCCATTGGGTGCTATGGTGGGGAAAAAAATGAATACAAAAGTATTGCAAATCATCTTGGCTGTGTTAATTGCAACAACTGCCATAAAGTTGTGGTTAGATATCTTATGATCTAGGTAAAAAGAATGGATTAGTTGAGTATGCATCCCGTGATAGTTTAGTATAGTAGTAACAAAAGAGTGATCGGGGTGCGCAATGAAAAAATATCTTATATGGGGTATATCCATAGTGGCTTTTATGGTAGTAGTTCTGTTGGCTGCTGGCTTCTATTTTTATGATGTCGCAATTGACCGCAGTGACGAACCTTTAGCGTTACATGGTGGAAAAGATGAATCCATAGAAGTTTTTATGTCCGAAGAACAATCGATAGCAGAAGAAGTTATCAAGCTTTGGGATGAAGCGAATTCTGGTAAGGTAGTAGAGATGGCTTCAGATGATGGTTTGCTGTTGAAAGCTGATTTGGTTTCACAACCGATACAGAGTAAAAAAGCAGCTATCCTTGTTCATGGGTATAAAGGGAATAGGACGCAAATGCCTGGAATATCTAAATACTATCATGATTGTGGGTACAATGTCTTAAGGCCAGATTTACGTGGTCACGGTGAGAGTGAAGGAGACTATATTGGGTATGGTTGGCATGAAAGACTAGACTTAGTTCAGTGGATAGAATTCCTGAAAGAAGAAACGGGTGCAGAGGAGATCGTCCTTCACGGTTTCTCTATGGGTGCTGCTACCGTTTTAATGACTAGTGGGGAAGATCTACCCCAAGAAGTAAAGGCTGTGGTAGCAGACAGTGGTTATACAAGTGTAATGGATGAATTATCTCACCAGTTAAAGTATTTATACAATCTACCAAGTTTCCCAATTATGCAAGTAACAAGCCTCATTACAGATGCACGTGTCGGGTACAATTTCACAGAAGCGTCTGCTTTAGAACAAGTGAAGAAAAACAAAGTGCCATTGTTTATTATCCATGGTGCGGATGACGAATTAGTACCAACTCGTATGGCAGAGGCACTTTATGAGGCAGCCAATGTGGAAAAATATATCTGGATTGCACAAGGAGCTCAGCATACGGAGGCATTTACAGTAAATCAGGTAGAATATGAGCAAAGGTTGACAGAGTTTTTAGATAAACTAAATTAAGGTGAAATTAAGAAGGTAAGACAAAGTGATTCTTTGTTTTATCTTCTTTTTTTGTTACGTGATGTAACAACTCAGTGTTAGCCACGTGATTTGCCCCGTTCTTAACTGTGTATCCTCATACAAGTTAAACCATTGATCAAACGTTTGATCAACAAAAATGTGAGCGTTTACGACAAAATTCCCAAAATTACTACTCAATTACATCTAAACATTTATTTGGAAAAACCGATAATTATATAAGTATAATAGTAACTTAATTGGAGGTAATAAAATGAAATTACAAGATAAAGTATGTGTTATTACAGGTGGATCTGAAGGTATTGGTAGAGCAACTGCACTTAAATTTGTACAAGATGGTGCAAAAGTAGTGATTGCTGATGTATCTGTGGATGCAGGAAATCAGCTAGTGGAGGAAATTAAAACGCAAGGTGGAGAAGCGACTTTCTTTCAAACAGATGTAACGGACTTTCAACAGGTAGAACAATTAGTTCATTTTACAGTAGATACATATGGCAAAATCGACGTGATGTTTAACAATGCAGGAATTGGGATTAACAAACCATTTTTAGATCACTCTCCTGAAGACTACCATAAAGTTGTAGGTGTGAATCAACATGGCGTGTATTATGGAATGCTAGCTGCAGCAAGAAAGATGAAAGAACTAGGAACAAGAGGAGTCATCATAAATAATGCATCTGTTTTTGGGTACGTAGCATCTCTTGGAATTACTGGATATCAGGCTGCTAAAGGTGCAGTAGTGATGTTAACGAAACATGGTGCACTTGAATTAGCTCCACACGGCATTCGAGTGGTAGGTGTCGGACCAGCTGCGGTTAACACTAAAATCGTACAAGGATATCGTGAAGCCGGTTTATTGGACTACATGAAGTCTCAACAGTTAACAAGAGATTTAATAGAACCAGAAGAAGTAGCAGAAGTAGTTGCTTTCTTAGCTACTGATGAAGCGCGTGTGTTAAATGGATCTGTTGTAATGGCCGATGATGGGTTTGCAAGTTTTAAATCGGACATTCGTCCTTAATACCAACGATATAAAAAGGAGTGGATTCCGTGAATAATATTACAGAAATGATGAAAAAAGATAGTAGTACAAAGAATCTATTAATGTATAGTGTTTTTGCCTTTTCTATCTTGGCTGCATTAATAAAATCTCTTGTTACAAAAGAATCAGCAACCATTATTTTATTTAGTACAGAATTAATACTTTTTACAGTTGTTTACCTATTAGGAGAAAAGGTTATTAAGCGCCCAACGATCTTCCCTTTATTAGGTATTATTTCCGTTAACGTGTTTACCATTGCAGGTATCTTTGTTGCAGGTGGTGGATGGACAGTTATCATTGTTACGTTTTTGTTAGCTATTTTTGCAGCTGTACCTTTCAAGAAGTACTTGTTTGCCTTAGGATATTCTCTCGGTCTTCTTACAATTTTGTTGGCAATTACGAATAGCACAAAAGAAGCGGAATCCATTCAATCTAATGCAGCTACTGTTTTATTAATATATGTTCTTACTGGAGTAATGCTGTTTGTTTTAATTCAATTAAATGAAAAACTAGCTAAGAATGTACAGGAATTACTTCAATTTTCTAATGAAATTGCTGCTACACAACAAAGCCAACGAGAACAATTAGAGTATAAGGTTGGACATATTTTAGAAGATGTTTCTACTGTAAATGATCGCTTGCAAAATAACTTTGTAGCACAATCTGATATTCAAATTGTTCTACAGGAGATTGCACAAGGGAGTCAGCAACAAAGTGAACAAATCTCGGAGATTACTGATAATGCAAGGTTCTCACACCGTTCTATGGAACAGCTAAAGAGTTCCATGACGACTCTTCTTCAAGACACTAATATAACGAAGAAAGTTTCGGAAGATGGCGAGAAAAAAGTATTAGCATTCTCGACAGATGTAAAAGAAATATCTGTTTTTATAAAAGAATTACATGACATGTTCACAGATTTAAGTGAAAAGATCAAGGAAACAAACATGTTTTCTGATAGCATCAAGCAGATCTCTGAACAAACGAACCTTTTAGCATTAAATGCATCTATTGAAGCGGCACGTGCTGGAGAAGCAGGAAAAGGATTTTCTGTTGTAGCAGATGAAATTCGAAAGTTAGCAGAAATGACGAATAAAACAGCAGAAAGTATTACAACAAATTTAAATGCTGTGAATAACGAAAACGTTACAACACTTTCTAAAATGGATACAAGTGAACAGAAGGTATTGGCGATGTATGAATCCTCAGAAGAAGTAGTAAGTGCTTTTTCGCAACTTTCCGAGATGTTTAATCGATTAAGAGAAAATGTAAAAGAAACAGATGCTTTTACAGAGGATGTAACAGTAAATAGCACAAAGATTGAACAATCTACAGCAGAATTAGCGGCAATTATTGAGCAAGCAAGTGCCAGTATAGAGGAAATAAACGCTACTGTGGAAAACTTATCAAAAGATAATGAGAAAATCTCCATTCTGATGGATCAAACGGCTGCTAGCGCAAAAGAAATTATTGATACAAAAAAGTAATTAAAACCATAAAAAAGTGCTCCGAGATAATCTCGAGTACTTTTTTTATTTTGGAATTTATTTAAATAGATGTAAAGATAAAAATCAATCATGTTACTATTATATTTAGTTAAACGAGACTTAGGAGGAAGCATGAATAATAATCAAAACGACTTTAGTTTAAATATATTTACTGGCGAAGAAGACAATGGCTTTTATGAAAATAGACATCATCATCGCTATGAAGCAACACCATATGGAGCATTAGATTTGTTATTCTCAACTATCTCTATTCGTCCGAATGAGACGTTTGTAGACGTTGGTTGTGGAAAAGGAAGAACGCTATTCTTTGTAGTAGAACGATTCGGTTGCAAAGGGATTGGCATTGAAATGGACGACCATTTTTATCGGGAATGTCTATTAAATAAAGAGAGTTTTGGAGAAAGTTATCCCGAAGAACAAGAAGGTGTATCATTTTACCATGGACTTGCTGATCACTATCCGATTTCTGCAAATGATTCGGTCTTCTATTTCTTTAACCCATTTTCTATTGAAATTTTTCGTGCGTTTACGTATCGTCTTATTGAATCAGTGTCAGAGAATCCCCGTGAACTTACATTAATTCTCTATTATCCATCTTCTGATTATGTTCACTTTTTAGCAATGGAGACGTACTTTGAAGAAGTGGAATGTGTGAAGTGGCAGACGGATGATCCGAGAGAATTATTTTTAGTTTATAAATACCAGTCATTCGAATAAAGAAGGGGTAGATTTACATTGACAATTACTTTGGAGTTATTAGTAGAAGAGACCATTTATATAGCAGAAGAGATCATCAATTCTAATCCTCGTTATAATGAGATGGAACATCAGAAAGCTGTCCGGAGTAAAGAGGAAATAAGAGAAGAATTCTTAACAGATAAGACAGAAAGCTATTTGATTAAATTAGATGATACATATATAGGAATGTTGGAATATATGCGTAAAAATCCGAAAGACGGTTACTTCTGGCTAGGATTTCTTTTGATTCATGGAGATTATCAAGGGTATTCGTTTGGAACGCAGGCCTATCTGCATTTAGAAGAGCAAGTGCGAGAAATGGGAGTAGCTGCAATCCGCTTGGCTGTTTTGGTGAAAAATGAAAGTGGAAGAAGGTTTTGGGAGAGACTTGGCTTTACATACTATGACACAACGGTCAGTAATCATGGTAACGAGGTTTATTGTTTGGAGAAGCAGTTACTGTAAAAGAAAACAAGAAGTGGGTTACGCAAAAGTTTCCTACTTCTTGGTGTTTAGGCTAAAACCGTTACCTTTCGTTCCAGGCACTTCGCTTTTCAATGGGGCAATCGAAAAGCGGAATGTGCGCGTTAAACCGCAGCAGCAAAGTTGGAAAGACCGAGCAGGCGGTTCTTCAGCCACCACAGGGCTTTCTGACTTTGCCGAGCGGTTGCGCACCTGCAGCTAGACACACAGTCAAGCCGCTGACCCCCCCAGAAGTCTTCGTGCCTTCCACTACGGGCAACAAATTAGTGCAAAAAATAATCAACTTCTAATGTGACTTGAGGTAGATAATGCAAGTTATTTTTTACTTACCCATTTTTAATACAAATATTAGTTAATACTCCCAAACTAAATCGTCTATTTTCCACGAACCATCTTCTAGTATAAGAGTTATTACCTCTTTGTGAGGAGCATACAGTCCGTCACCTTTTTCGTCGCTTACTGTAGCAGTTGTTTCGTTTACTTTTTCGAAAATAGGATTTGTCATGGTATCAAAATAGAAAGTTGCCTCTAAGAATTCACTTCCCTCGTAGGCTAGGCTCCACTCTCCGTTCACTTCTTTTAAGTTGCCACCACCAAGGATAATATTGTTAATATAATTTTCTGTAAAGATTTCTTCTAAAAACGTGATTGTTTCTTCAGTAGTAGTGGGAAGATTTTCATAGGAATAATAAGTTCGTAGTAATACACTGCCTTGATCAAGGACTGTTAATGCTTCTTTTAATGAAAATGGAATTTCTTCTGGTGTTGATGCTTTTAGTGTATCTGTTTCCGGTTCTATTGTAGCTTCTTTCGATCCACAACTTATTAACATGAGACTAATACAAGTTATTCCTACAATCTTTTTTAACATTTCATCGTCTCCTTTTATATAGCTAATCATCAGACGAGGGAAAGATTATGGAAGTTACTGTCCAATAAAAATTTTATAAATATCTCACATAACGAAGAGACACATAATGGTCTTCCTTTTTAGTCCCGTGGTCTAATTTTTCAAATTGATAAAGAAAACCTCTTGCTTCATAAAAAGGAATTCCTTTTTGATTATCTTTTGCTACAGAGACCCACTGCTCTCTTGCTCCTTGAGATAGCTGTAAATCTGTCATGTACTCTAATAACTTGGTTCCAATTCCTTCATTTCTTCTAGAAGGATCTAAATACAAGACATATATTTCACTTGAGGTGGCATCTATCATCCCACCACCACCTGCGCCAATTACTTTTCCATCTTCCACAGCAACAATCCATCCATCCCATCCTTCTGGGGAAAGTACTTCTTTTGTAATACGTTCTATACTATAAAAATCCTTAATAACTTTTTCCAAATAATACGTATCATATAAGTCTTTATACGTTTGGCGATTCCCCTCTGTACACACCCAAACAATCCCTGACACATCTCGTAATTCTGCCTTTCTTATTATCACGTGTATTCACCTCTTTTCTACTTATTTCGACAGTTAAGAATAAGTTTCCTACTTTATAACAATAATTGATGAAAACATTTAGATGTTTAGTGGTTTTGCACTTAGGTGCCTAGTAGTGTAACGTAAGATTGTCGAGGTGAAGAGAATGAAAAATATTGTGATTATTGGTGCTGGCATAGTTGGAGCTTCCACGGCCTATGAACTAGCGAAAAGAGGATGGAACGTTACTATTATTGATCGAGAAGATAAAGGAAGGGCGACAGATGCTGCAGCAGGTATCATTTGTCCATGGCTTTCCCAACGCAGAAATAAGGCTTGGTACGCAATGGTAAAAGGGGGAGCAAAACATTACCCTGAGCTCGTTAACGAACTAGAAGCTTTGGGAATAGATGATATAGGGTATCAGAATGTAGGCACTCTCTGTCTACATGAGGATATGGATAAACTAGAAAAAATGGCAGAACGTGCACAGAAACGAAAAGAAGATGCACCGGAGATAGGAGATATCCACATATTTTCACCAATGGAAGTAAAAAAACGATTTCCTATTGTGAAAGAAACATATGGAGCCGTGTTTGTCTCTGGAGGCGCTCGGGTCGATGGGAGAAAAATGAGAGAAGCATTAATGAACGCTGCCAAAAAGCATGGAGCTATCGTGCTGTCAGGAGACGCCAAACTCAAACTAGGACTAAAAGGAACTTGGGAAGTCATTCTAGGAGATACAGTTCTCGAATCAGAAGATGTTATGGTTGCTGCTGGAGCGTGGGCTAGTCAGATAACTAATCAAATAGGTGTAAAGTTAGCGATCTCTCCTCAAAAAGCCCAAATTGTCCACAGTAATTTAGAGGGAGAGGATACATCCATGTGGCCTGTAGTTATGCCACCTGGCAATCAATATATGGTTACATTTGGTCCAAATCGCATCGTAACTGGTGCAACACATGAGGATGAGAAAGGCTTTGACAATCGACCTACTCTTGGTGCCCTTGAAGAAATTACCAGCAAAGCGCTAGCGGTCGCTCCTGGCCTTCAAGAGGCTACCTATGTGGAGACGAGAGTGGGATTCCGTCCTGTCGCACCGAATTTTCTACCGATTATAGGAGAGCTACCTGGAAAGAAGGGTATTCATTTAATAAATGGGTTAGGCGCATCCGGTTTGACTAGCGGTCCTTTCCTTGGGGCTGAGATGGCAAAAGCGCTGTCTAATGAAAAAACAGAGCTTGATTGGGACTTGTACAAAATCGAAAATGCACTGATAGAGTAATTTACCAACAGGTTATTCACATTCTGCTTGTTGGCCCATTTTTCTACTTCCCCAAGCACACATAGCATTTAACATTGGACGCATAGTTTCTCCTTCGCTTGTTAATGAGTACTCCACTCTTGGTGGCATTTCATCATAGACAGTGCGATGAATAATATGATCTGCTTCTAGCTCTCGTAATTGTTGCGAGAGCATTTTTTTCGTAATGTCTGGTATTGCTCTTTGTAAATCGCTAAATCTCATCGTATCCGTTTCTTTTAACAAACAAAGAATTACTACTTTCCATTTACCTCCGATGACGGAAAGGGTAGCTTCTACTGGATTATGGTAAGTTGTGGTCATGTTCTTGTTCCTTCCTATGACTGATTTTGCTGTGAATTGGTGACAATGGTTACGAAGATGTAACCAGGTGAGAAAAAAGTGCCTACTAGTCACCATGTATGTCCCTAAGTATACTGAAGAAACGGAAAGAACAAAAGGAGGAAGAATTATGACAAACGTTTATCCACGAGCATTTTCCCATATCGGATTATCAGTACCAAATGTAGAGGAAGCAGTTGCGTTTTATCGAGATGTACTAGGATGGTATGTCATTATGGAACCTTCCACCATCGTAGAAGACGATTCAGCTATTGGCCAAATGTGTACAGATGTTTTTGGACCAGGTTGGGGCTCCTTTAAAATTGCTCACATGTCCACAAGTGACAAAGTTGGAATTGAATTATTCGAGTTTGCTACAAATGAAAAGCCTGAGAATAACTTTGAATATTGGAAAACAGGCATTTTCCATTTCTGTGTTCAAGATCCTGATATCGAAGGACTAGCAAAGAAAATAGTGGATGCTGGTGGCAAACAAAGAATGCCAATTAGAGAGTACTATCCTGGAGAAAAGCCTTTTAAAATGGTTTACTGCGAAGATCCATTTGGGAATTTAATAGAGATTTATACGCATAGCTACGAATTAACGTATTCGGAAGGAGCGTACTAATGATGAAAGCGTTACTGTTAGAAGATAAAGGTAAATGGGAACAAATGAAAGTAGGAGAAACGGACAAGCCTATTCCAAAGGTAGGAGAAGTGCTAGTGAGAATGAAGGCTGCTGGTTTAAACCCTGTTGATTACAAAACGGCAACTGGTGGCATTCCAGCTTGGAATTATCCACATATCTTAGGTGTGGATGGAGCAGGAGTAATTGAGGAACTAGGAGAAGGTGTAGATACTTGGAAAGTAGGAGATCGTGTTGTTTTCCACAGTGACATGACAAAGAGAGGGAATTACGCAGAGTATAATGTGACAAGTGCCCATACAATTTCTCGTATCCCAGATGAAATTTCTTTCGTTGATGCAGTGGCACTTCCTTGTGCAGGATATACGGCTTATCAAGCATTATTTTATAAGTTACACATCCAAATGGGAGACAGTATCCTAATTCATGCTGGTGCTGGTGGAGTTGGTGGATTTGCCATTCAACTTGCAAAACAGGCTGGTTTGACTGTTATCACAACAGCTTCATCGGAGAATCACGATTATGTAAAATCTCTTGGAGCGGATTATGCCATTGACTATCGTGAACAAGACTTTGTACAAGAAGTGATGACAATGACAGAAGGACTTGGCGTTGATCATGTATTAGACGCTGTTAACCGAGAGAACGCAGATAAGTCTGTCAAAGCATTAGCTTTTAACGGACAAATTGCCTTCATTGCTGGTCCGCCAGATGCGAATGCCAATATTCGTTTTGACCATCCGCTTTCATTCCACCAAGTAGCTCTAGGTTCTGTTCACGGTTCAGGTAACTTCCGTCAACAACAAACATTGCAAACAATGGGAGATATCATGCTTGAGATGGTGCAAAAGGGAACGTTGAAAACACTAGTGGAAAAAGAAGTTACACTTGAAGAAGTACCTGCTGCGTTAAAACAATTATCTGAGCGTCATGTTAAAGGAAAGATTATTGCTACAATAGATTAAGTAGAGAACCGCCTAACTTGTTTGGGCGGTTTTCAGTTGTTGGTTACTAATTAGATAGAACTTGCTATTATAGTGAATGGGAGGGGTTTGATGAAATTGATTGGTGTTGAAATGGATAAAGAAACACGGTGTAAACATTACCATTCAGAAGTAGATCGTATTGCAATAAAGTTTGCTTGTTGTGAAACCTATTATCCGTGTTATAAGTGTCATGAAGAGTTAGTGGATCATAAACCAATTAGAATGAAGTTGAGTCAGGGGAATGAGTTGGGAGTTTTGTGTGGAGCTTGTTATACGGAATTAACCATAAATGAGTACTTACATGCAAATAACCAGTGTCCAAAGTGTAGTAAATCTTTTAATCCAGGGTGTAAGTTACATAATGATCTATATTGGGAAGATGACTTATAAGTGCTAATGGTGAAGCACACCAAGGGATGCAAAAAGGAAGAACTATTTTTGTCCCTTGGTATCGAATCACACAACTCGTACTAGTATTTCTACTTTTTCGTTACATCCTGATATTCTTTCGTTGATCCATCTGAATAAACGATCTCTAAGTCAAAGTTCGTATAGTCTTCTGGCAGATTAAAAATGTTTAAAACCTCTGCAATGACGTCCTCTGTTTTTGTAGATTGATCAAACGTTAACTGGGTAAAATACGTTTCTAATTTCCCGTATGCTTCATCACTCTCCAGCATTTCTTGCTTTAAATCGTCTTCAATCACTGCTTCCATTCCTCTTGCTTCATTAACATATTCTGCTTCATAGCTGTCATTACCATATTCAACATCTAGATCAAAACTAGTAAAATCATAAGGACTTTCTGATTCGGGAATTTTATCTTCACCTAATGCCACTCTTTCATCTTCCTCTAAAGGTGCCTCTGAATTAGGTTCCGTAACTTTGTCACTATCGTTACCACATGCGCTTAACAATGTATAACTACACAGTAAACAGACCAGTAAAAATTTCTTCAAACTACTCACTCCTTTTCCCCTAAGTATTTCCTTTTGTAAACAAAGTTATTACAAATACTGATAATGGAGTGGCTCACAATAATTTGGTACACTGATAGATATGGAGAGGAGCGATTACATGCCCGTTAAGATTAAAGTATTTTCAGATTTTGCTTGTCCATTTTGTTATTTAGCTGAAGCACCTTTGAAAGAAGCGATAAAAGGGGAGTCGGTAGAAGTAGAATGGATGCCATTTGAATTAAGACCTTTACCGCACCCTACATTGTCTTCTAAAGATCCGTATATACAACAAGCTTGGAATGGTTCTGTTAAACCATTAGCTGAACAATTAGGTGTTAAAATGCTTTTACCAGATATGGACCCGTTACCCCATACCCATTACGCTCATGAAGGATATCAATTTGCGAAAACACAAGATAAAGAAACGGAATATGTGGAAGCTGTTTTGAAAGCTTTTTGGGAGAATGGTTTGGATATTGGAAAAATAGACATTTTAGCGACTATCGCAGAGGGTATTGGTTTATCAAAACAAGAATTTACAGACGCCTTGACTAATCGTACGTTTAAACAAAGTCACGAACAAGCGCTTCAATATGCCTATGGAGAAGCTAATATAAAAGCAGTACCTACGTTCTTTATTGGTAATCGTCGTGTACAAGGATTACATTCAGCTACACAATTGAAAGAAATTATTAAACAAGAAGCGAATAGTAGTACACAAGATTTGCAAGGATTAGCTTGTGAACCTGGAAAGGACTTCTGCTAAAATGTACTTAACTGTTGAGGAAACAGCAGAGTATCTGTCATTGGCACCTGAAGTAATAAAGTACTTAATTCAGGAAAAGAAAATCAGAGCATTGTTTGACGGAGAGCAGTATATTATTTATAAAGATCAATTTGATACGCACTTAGAACAAGTAGAATTAATCAAGAAACAAATAGAAGAGTATCTATCAGAACCAATATCAGAAGACATTGATATAAAAGATGAAGACTAGAGGGTATAAGCCTTTTAGTCTTTTTTTGTTCCGTGACCAATAACAACTTATCGTTAGCCACGTGATGTAGCTCGCTCTTAGCTGAGTTTCTATTATAGCCAGCATTTTATTTAGTCCAACATGTCACGTGCACTGTTATGTCGAATTATGTAGTAATTTGACTTATAATGTAGCCTTTTCTAATAAATAACGTGTATAATAAGGAGGATTAAGGGCTTATTTAGTAAAGTGAAAGAAGAGTTTAGGAGGCAGGTCGTTGAAACAACAAAAGATTGGCACATGGTTATTACTTATAGGAAGTGGAATTGCTGTAACGTGTTTACTTCTCACAGCAATTTACGTAATAAAGACAATGAATTCCGTTAACCATGAAAAAACTAGCAATAGAACAACGACTGTTACTATATTAACTACTGATGTCATAGCAGATCAAAGCTGGGGAAGTCTAGCATATAACGGAATGATAAATATTCAACAGAACTTCGAAGTGGATACAGAAATTAAAAGTGAACTTTCTGATGAGCAATCTATAGAAAACGCAGCAATTGATGCTGCTGAAAATGGTTCAGACATTATCATTGGACACGGAAGAGAGTTTTCTACTATTTTCAATCAGGTTGCAAGCAATTACAAAGATACTTTTTTCGTTACCATTCACGGAGATAGTAAGCATGAAAACCAAGCTGTATATACATATGATCAAGGAGAAATGGAATATTTTGCAGGTATTGCAGCTACTTTGGTGACGAAGAGTAATAAAATTGCCTTAATAGATGCGTATGAAGCTAGAGAAAAAAATCCTCAATTTGAGCGGGCGATTAAAGAATATGCACCAGAAGCGGAGTTTTCCTATGTGGTAGTAGACAGTAGAGATGATGGAGAAAAAGCGTTAACGTTAATGAATGAGCTCTTAGAAGAGGGATATGATGTTTTTTATTCAAAAGGCAACGGTTTTAATCGTGAAGTGATAAAAAGAGCGATAGAAACAGACACGTTTGTGATTGGTTATTTAGATGACCAATCTTATATGGGAAAGTCAAATGTTATAACTAGCGTAATGAATGATGTCCCTTCAGCTTATTTAGCTATCATGAAGGACTATTTTAGTGATACTGGCATCAAAGCTGGGAAAAAGATATTAACAGAGGATGATGGTGTGTACCGCTTAGCTGAATTAGGTCCAATGTTGACGGAAAAAGATAAGCAATTTATTGCAAAAGAAAAAGAAACATTCTCTCAATGAAAATAGAAGGTGGCGAGCAAAATGAAAAATTGGTCTTTTAGAAACCGTATTTTGTTCACTCAACTTTTCATCATTTGTATATTTAGTGGATCCTCCTTATTTTTAGTCTACACAATAGGAGATGTTCATCAAGTTTCCCAATCTATCCACGACGAACGCTTACCTGAATTATCTTTATACTCCAAATGGACAGAAACACTACGTGCAAGGAAGGCAATAGTGCGAAATTATATCCAAGGAACGAATCAACATACTGTTATCTCAAATTATGAGAGTCTTATTCATTCGCAAGGTATGCCTTTATATATTCCATCAAGTCTAGCTGGAGTGAAAACGGATATTGAAAGATTAGATTTTTTAATGATTAACAACGTAAAAGGGTTAATTCTTTATAATAATAATGAAGCGGCAAGAGAATTCTTATTAACTGAATATATTCCCCTTTTAAACGATATTATTGCTGAAGTAGATAGAAGACAATTAGCGGCACTAAGTCTACTCTCCGATCAGTCTAATTCTATGGAAGATAGCATTTATCACTCACTTTGGTTGCTATTTGTATTAACGGCAGTAACAATAGCTGGATCAATTCTATTCGCTTATCGCATTAGTCGTCACTTAACAAAACCGGTAGAATCACTTGTTACGCAAGTGGATACCATAGCATCTGGGAAGTACGGTTACACGATAAAGTCACTAGAGCAGATTGAGTTGAATCAACTAGCGCAATCCATCAATCACATGTCAAGTGAGCTAAAATCCTCTTTTACAAAAGTGGTAGAATCGAGGAATTATAGAGAACAAATGGTTAATTCGTTACCTATTGGAATTGTCACTATTCTAGATAATGAATCTACTATTTCTTTAAACAAAGAAGCGCAAGAAAAATTATCTTTCTTAGATAGAGATATACACACTATCCATCCAGAAGATCTACCTGATGAGAACTATGACTTTTGGTTGCTGTTTTTTTCAAAAAGTGCTTTTCAGATGAAGAAACTAGTTATGGATTTACCAATTGGTCATGAAGTTTGGCTAGTTTCACAAGTTCATTTATTAGATCAAAATGACAAAAAAATTGGTAGACTGCTGTACTTTATTGATGTGACAGAGTCTACTAAGCTAGAAGAAAGAATGAGGCAGTCAGAGAAACTGGCATCTGTTGGAGAGATGGCTGCAGGTGCTGCTCATGAAATCAGAAATCCGTTAGCGGTTATTCATGGCTTTTTAACCATAATGGAGCAATCTTTTTCAGCTGAAATGCGAAACGAATATTATTTACCTTTAATTCAAAAAGAGATTAAACGAATTAATTTAATTATTGAAGAGATGTTGTTACTGGCTAAACCAGGGGCTCCAATAATGAGGAAAAGTAAAATTATTGATGTCCTGAATGAACTGATTCCGTTATACGATATGGAACAAAATGTACAATTTCAAATAGATATATGTGATATGGAATTGTACATCGATCCAAAGCAAATGAAACAAGTTTTTCACAACCTTTTCCGAAATTCATTAGAAGCTATGAATACCAAAGGGACAATAAGTATTTGGTCAGAACATTTAGATGGTACTTATAAAGTATTAATAAAAGACAATGGTCCGGGAATGTCAGAAGAAACCATCCAAAAAATGTTTGAACCATTTTATAGTTCGAAGGAAAGTGGTACTGGGTTAGGTCTTACAATTATTCAGAGAATTATGGAGAACCATGATGGAAGAATTGAATTACAAGAGTCTAACCATCAAGGTACTACTTTTGTGTTAGTCTTTCCGGTTTAAAAAGTGCCGATGACCATTTCGTCATCGGCACTTTTATTTATATCAGGAAAAATTAACTGCTTAATTGGTTGGTACGTCGATATGTTGCATCAGTTCTGCGTCAAATAACCCTCTATTAGTCAGTTTTATCCTTGGGATAACAGGAAGACAAAGGAACGATAATTGATGAAACGGATTTATCGCTTGTGTTATTGGGAAATGTAGAAGCGCTTCATGAAGCCTGTTTAACTCTCCTATTACGGTTTCAATTGGTTTACTGCTCATCAAACCAGCAATATCAAGTACGACAGATGCTATTACTTTTCCATTATCCACTAAAACCAATCCACCATTCTGTTGAACAACTTGTTCAATCGCAATCTTCATATCGTCATCATTCATACCGACAGAAACAATGTTATGAGAATCATGGGATACAGATGTTGCCAAAGCTCCAGACTTTAATTCAAAGCCTTTTACAATCCCAACGCCAACTTGATTCGTTCCATGATGTCTTTCCACTACAGCGATTTTTGCAAGACCATCGTCTTTGGTAGGAATAAAGACATCATCTCCAACGTTGACTGGTAAATGAAGCTTTTCCGTAAGGAGAGAATGATGTTTCATTCCAATAACATTTGCGTTCTTACACCCTTTCATAGGGAGGGTGAGCATTTCTTTCCTAAAGTTTCCTATATTAATAGAAGGGAGAGGGGTAGATAAATGGTTTACTGGACTTTCTTCCAACAACATATATTCTCCATCTTCAGCAACTAGTTGCCCATCTTTCCAGACTGCTTTCACAGACATCCAGGAGTGAAGTCCATCTACAAGTACTAGATCCGCACGATACCCGGGTGTAATAGCTCCTCTATCTTTTAATCCAAAACAAGTAGCAGCATTGCGCGTAGCCATTTGAATGGCAGTAATAGGGTCAATGCCTAGCTCAATGGATTTTCGAATATGAAAATCAATACTTCCTTCTTTCACTAATTCATCTATGTGCTTGTCATCTGTGCAAAATAAAAACTGATGAGATGTTTCCGGTGTAATGGCTGGAAGTAGAGATGCCAAATCTTTGGCACCGGTTCCTTCTCTAATCATGACATGAAAACCTAGTTCAATTCGTGCCATTGCTTCTTGCATAGTTGTAGCTTCATGGTCTGTATTGATTCCGACTGCTCGATAGACACTTAACGCAGTTGAAGAGAGACCCGCACCATGGCCATCTATTGTTCTTTGCGCGTTGTGAGCGTCGACAATCTTTTGAATCATGTCTTCTTCTGCATGATGAACAGCAGGATAATCCATGACTTCTGCCAAACCTTGTACAGACGAATTCTCGTAATAATTGTATAAATCAGTAGCAGTTAGTTTTGCACCATTGTCTTCAAAAGGTGTTGCTGGAACCGAAGAGGGTAGGCCAAAACGAATGTCTAGCTTAGCATTTTTTGCATCTTCCATCATAAAATCAATTCCAGCTTTCCCAGCTACATTTGCTATTTCGTGGGGATCTGTTATAACAGTCGTAACGCCGTGTGGTAATACTGCTTTGGAAAAAGAAGAGGGTGTCACAAAGCTCGATTCTATGTGGACATGTCCATCAATAAATCCAGGTACAAGGTATTGTCCTTTGGCGTCATAGGTGTTTTTCCCTTGGAAGTCTCCAATTCCAGCAATGAATCCATCCACTATTGCAACGGAACCTTTTTGTATTTTTCCGTTCCAAACATTGACGACTTTGGCGTTTGTAATCACTAGATCTGCTAATTCTCTTTTTGTAGCAACTGCAATTCTTTTTTGTAGATTTTTCATAGTTGTCATGTAAAGTCACTCCTTGTATTTTCAATGAAATGACTCTATTGGTGATAAAAAGGATACAAAAAAACCCTAGTTTACAAGAAACTAGAGTTTGACAGCGAAAAAGTTGCTAGTTTGTCTTGAGTTGTAGTGAACAAAACAAACTCTCTCATAAAAGAGTGGAGCAACAATTCTCGTAGTCAAACCATTTACGGTAGTTTGGTAGAAACTTTTGGACCATATCTCCAATATTATACGAGTCGATATTTGCTATTTAATGATACATATTACGTGCTTCTGTTTGGTATGTCAATGATTTTTTATGCTGATGAAAAGGGTGTTTCTAGCTCTTTGGAAGCATGAGTGGTATAGGAGAGGGATTAGGTACACAGAAGGAAGCGCCAGCGGTATAGCAGAAGAGAGGAAAACGGGTTTAGGTATATCGGAGGAAGCGCCAGCGGTATAGCAGAGGAGGGGAAAACGGGTTTAGGTATACCGGAGGAAGCTGCCGCGGTATAGCAGAAGAGAGGAAACCGGGTTTAGGTATACCGGAGAAAGCTGCCGCGGTATAGCAGAAGAGAGGAAACCGGGTTTAGGTATACTGGAGGAAGCGCCAGCGGTATAGCAGAGGAGGGGAAAACGGTTTTAGGTATACCGGAGGAAGCGCCAGCGGTATAGCAGAAGAGGTATATAGGAATTCAGGTATACCGCAAGAAGCTCTAACAAATCAAAAAAAGTACACACAAGCCTAGCTTGTGTGTACGAATCAAACTTACAATAAACTACAACGCTCAGAATCCCAATCAAGCCACTCTTTCGCTTGATCCACTTCCTCACGTGTTAACTGATGTCCGCCAGGTTGCCACTTCAATGTTACGTCAGCGCCAGCAGACTTTAATAATTCATTTAGTTCCTCCGTTTCAGCAGGAGCACAAATTGGATCATGCTTTCCTGCTCCAATAAACACCGGAGTGCTCTCCAAGTTCGGCAGCTCAACGCCTCTTCGTGGAACCATTGGATGGAACAGAATCGCTCCAGCTAACGCTCGCTCATAGTGGAACAACAAGCTCCCTGCGATATTTGCTCCATTAGAATACCCAACTGCTACCATGTTCTCCCTGTTAAAACCATATTTCTCGGCTGCTTCATCAAGAAAATCATACAGCTCTTTTGTGCGGAAGATTAAATCCTCTTCGTCAAAGACCCCTTCTGCCAAGCGGCGAAAGAAGCGAGGCATTCCGTTTTCCGACACATTTCCTCTAACACTCAACACCGAAGAATCAGGTGAAATCATTTCAGCAATCGGAAGTAGGTCATGCTCGTTACCGCCTGTTCCGTGAAGAAGTAATAAAACGGGTGCGCTAGCATCTTTACCTTGTTGAAAAATATGTTTCATAAGTTAAGTCCTCCTACTTATTCAGGTTTTGTATTTAAAGGCTTTAAACGTGCTTCGATTTCTTTTCGACGCCCCTCTAAAAATGGAGGTAGGGCAAGTGTTTCACCTAAATGTTCGAACTCTTCGTCTGTATCGAATCCTGGATCGTCTGTTGCTAATTCGAACAGAATTCCATTTGGTTCACGATAATAAAGGGAACGGAAATAGAATCGATCTACGAAGCCTGAGTTTGGAATACGTACTTCTTTAATTATTTCAATCCACTTTTCCAACTCTTCCTTATTTTCTACACGGAAAGCAACATGATGTACCCCACCTCGTCCTAGACGCTCTGCAGGGAGATCATTACGCTCTTCAATGTGAATTTCTGCGCCAGATCCACCTTCACCAGTTTCTAAAACTATGACATCTGGTTGACCGGCAACATCACTAGGGTAGCGACGGTTTTCACGGAATCCCATCACCTCTTTCATTAAAAGAAGCGTATTATCTGCAACTGGTACAGTTAAATGAATGGGGCCTAAACCAACGATTCCAAACTCTTGCGGTACAGGGCTCTTTTCCCATGGAGTCCCGCCTGCTACTCCAGTATCTTTTTCATCAGAGACTAAGATTAAACGTTGTCCTTCTGGATCACGGAAACGTAAGCTTGCTCTTCCAGTACGATGATCAATTTCTTCATGTAGTACTTCTAGCTTTTCAAAACGTTTTTTCCAATATGCCAATGCAGCATCAGATGGAACTCGTAAAGAAGTAGCAGAAATACTGTTGTTCCCTTCATGGTTGCGTCCTGCCATTGGTATTTCAAAAAAAGTTAAGCCGGTACCAGGATTTCCACGCTCATCTCCATAGTATAGATGGTAAACGCCTACGTCATCTTGGTTCACGGTTTTCTTTACTAAACGAAGTCCCATCACGTCTGTGTAAAAGGATAAATTCTTTTGTGCATCAGCTGTTAAAGCAGATAAGTGATGAATTCCTTTCATTGTTGCCATATTTTATTCCTCCATATCCATTTGTAATTTTTTTAATAAGGTGTGAAGCTGCTTCCGTTCTTCTTTCGTTAAAGCATCGAACTGTCCTATCTGAAACTCTTCTTGCTTTGGTACTACTTTTTCAAAAAGCTCTCTACCTTTTTCTGTTAAGGAGATGAACTTTGTTTTCCATTCTTGTGTACGTTGGATAAGTCCTAACTGCTCCATTTTTGATAGGAGATGAGTCATATTTCCTTTCGTGACAAGTAATTTATCAGCTAACTCTTGTTGGGATAGTCGGTCAAAAGTTCCTACTTGTACTAACACGTCAAATTGAGATATTGATAAACCATATTCCTTTAAATAGTGATTGGAATGCTTGACACTTTGTTGATAAAAACGGGAAAGGCGATACCACAGTAATATACCTAATCGATCTTCTGATGATTTACGCACCATAAGTGTCCTCCCTTGCTTATAAGTTTAATACTAAACTGATTACATTTTCAGTTTAGTATTAAACTGATGTTTTGTCAATGCTCTTGCTCATTTTTCTCTATCTCCACAAATTCATGCTACTATAGAAGAAATACATAAAAGGGAGTGGAGAGTATGTTAGGTCATCATGAACTAATTAGAGAAAGTGTGTTGGACGCAGTAAAAGGATTAACGAAAGAACAACTGCATTACAAGCCGAAACATGGCGGTTGGTCCATCATAGAAATCACAGAGCATATGTACTTAATGGAAATTAATATTGTCGGTATCATGATGCATGTGATGCAAAGTGGAGAAGAGATAGAAGATACGAATGCACAAATTGGGCGTACTGTAGATAGATCTTATAAAATAGAAGCACCTGATCAAATGGCTCCAAAAGGAGAATGGGAATCGTATGATGACATTGCTTCTCACTTCTTTGCATCAAGAGGAGCACTTCAACAATTTTTAGAAACAGTTGACCAAAACTTATTAAGTAAGAGAGGATTCCCTCATCCTGTGTTTGGTTTAATGTCTTTACGACAATGGGTTGAATTTATTAGTTATCATGAAGAACGTCATTTGAATCAATTAGATGAAGTTTTAGATGAATTAGGCGTAGAATGAAATCCTTCATTGCGAACAGACACGTCATCTATTACACTGTTTGTTAGTATGATTTGAGCGGATAGGTGGTGAATAGGAATGAATGAGCAAGAAGCAATCCAACAAGAAACATATGACATAATGGAAGTTTGCTTATTGGCAGGGAGAATTATGATTCAAAGCGGAGCGGAAACGTATCGAGTGGAAGACACTATGACTCGAATTGCTTATGCTTACGGAGCACGAGAATCGCACTGCTATGTCACGCCAACCGGCATTATCTTTTCTATTGAAAGCTCTGAGCCAACGAAGACTAAGTTAATAAGGATTTCTGAAAGAACTATTGATCTCCGGAAAGTAACGCGAGCCAATAGTATTTCGCGTCAGATTACTGCTGGTGAGTTATCGTTAGAACAAGCTTATCGTGCCTTTAAAACGTTACAAGGGCAAAATGAAACGTACTCACTTGGTGCTCAAGTGGTTGCTGCAGCTATTTCAAGTGGATGCTTTATGATTATGTTCCGAGGAAGTTGGATTGATTTCATTCCTGCTGTGTTTGTTGGTGGATTAGGATTCATTGCCTACATTTATTTTCAGCGAATTTTAGAAGTGAAATTTTTCTCTGAGTTTTTAGGTTCCTTTGTGATTGGATTAGCTTCTTTTGGTCTCGTATCTATTGGTTTAGGAGATCAAATTGATAAAATTATTATTGGATCAGTCATGCCACTCGTACCTGGTTTACTCTTAACAAACGCTGTTCGAGATTTGATGGCTGGGCATTTGGTTTCTGGAATATCAAAAGGAGCAGAGGCATTTCTGACCGCATTTGCCATTGGAGCAGGTATCGCCGTAGTGTTATCATTTTTCGTCTAGAAAGGAGACGCCAATGTGTTTGCACAATTAGTAACCAGTTTTATCGCAGCCATGGCTTTTGGCGTAATTTTTAACATCCCAAGAGAATCACTAGTGAAGTGTGGTTTAGTCGGAATGTTAGGATGGATGATTTACTTCGCTATGGTGGAAATGTCGTTTGACTCTGTTCCTGCAACATTAGCTGCAGCTTTTGTAGTGTCGATCTTAAGTCAGTGGTTTGCGAAGAGATACAGAACGCCAATGATTATCTTCTCTGTAGCGGGGATTATCCCTCTTGTTCCAGGTGGAATGGCATACGATGCGATGAGAAATCTAGTAGAAACAGATTACAACCAAGCATTGCAGTTAGCGACAAAAGCATTTATGATTTCTGGCTCCATCGCTATCGGACTAGTATTCTCGGAAGTATTTAATCAAATCTTAAAGAAAATACCCCGTGTTAGAAGAGGTTGAAAAATTTATCTATTAATTAAAATGGACATATTAATATAACGCAAAAAGGTGAATTCGAATTTGAATTCACCTTTTTGCTACCAAGAATTCAAAGATGTACTTCCCTCAATTTCCACTCCACCTAATATTGTTGGAGCGGAACCCCTTTGCAGTCACATTATATCTACACCCATCGAAGTATTCAAAAAATATAGAAAATACGATATGATACTAACATATATTTAGAGAGTCGAAATAAACAGAGCGATTGAATGGACGGAAAGGATGTTGTGAATGAATAAACTTCGAGACACGGTTTGGGGTTATCGATTATCAATATTTGTCGCCGTGTTCCTGATGTTAGTAGAACTTGCAGTGGAGCTTGCGCTGCCATTTATATTAAAGAAAATCGTAGACGATGGAATTCAAGTAAGTAATATGGATGCGGTAGTTTACTGGGGAGTATGGATGGTTGTGTTGTCAATCTTAGCCTTCTTTTCAGGTGTGACGAACACCTTTTTCTCCGGAAGAGTCAGTCAAGGAGTATCGTATGACTTGAGAAAAGCACTAATGGAGAAGGTACAGAAATTCTCTTACAGTGATTTACATATGTTTTCCACCTCCAGTTACATTACCCGTATGACCAACGATGTCACACAAATCGGAAACACATTATTTATGAGTTTGCGTGTAATGCTTCGTGCGCCGCTTCTCATCATCGGTAGCGTCATCATGAGTTTTATTATTGATCCAGGTTTAACAATTATCTTACTGGCAACTGTTCCAATCATTATCACTTTTTTAATTTTTGTACTAAGAATAGGAAGCAAACAATTCAAACAAGTTCAACAACGATTAGATGAAGTAAACCGCGTCATCCGTGAAAACTTAATGGGCGTCCGAATTGTTCGTGCATTTATCCGTGCGCCAAAAGAAGAAAGTCGATTTGGACACGTAAACAGCGAACTAAAAGATGATACTATTCGCGTGTTAAAACTGATGGAAACAATGATGCCAATTCTTCTGTTAGTCATGAACACTGCGATTCTACTTCTATTAATCATTGGACGTGAAAAAGTATTAGCGGGACAGACGAACGTCGGAGATATGGTTGCGTTAATGAACTACGCTCTTCGTGTGTCTTCGGTCTTCTCTATATTCTCGTTTCTCATTATGGCATTCTCACGTGCTAGAGCATCAGCAGGGCGTGTGGCAGAAGTGCTAGATGCAGACGAGAAGTTACCAGAATTAAAAGAAGGAAGAGTAAATTTACGTCTTACTGCTCCGCCTTCTATCCAATTTGATAAAGTATCTTACGATTATCCTGAATCATCCGAGTATGCACTAACACAAGTTTCTTTACAGGTGAGACAAGGAGATAAGCTTGCCATCATGGGGGGAACTGGTGCGGGAAAGAGTACACTACTTCAGCTTATTCCAGGGTTACTGGTACCGACAAATGGGGAAATCCAAATCAATGAAACATCTATTGCGGACCTCTCTATCTCAGAACTTAGAAAAATGATTGGGTACGTCCCACAAGAATCATTCTTGTTCTCCGGTACTATCCGTGAAAATTTGCTGTGGGGAGCTAGAGAAGTAGACAATCAAACAATGCTAGAAGCGGCTAAAGCTGCACAGATTCATGAAACGATTGAAAAGCTTCCTAACGGATACGATACAGTCATTGGACAAAAAGGGATGTCACTGTCTGGAGGACAAAGGCAGCGTCTGTCACTAGCTCGAGCGTTAGTGATGAATCCAAAAATATTATTATTAGATGATACAACTAGTGCATTAGATGCTGCTACGGAATCAAAAGTGTGGGAGTCTTTAGAACAAATGGACAGTACAATGTTATTAATTACACAAAAGGTGAAAACTGCTTCTAAATGTGATTCTATTCTTCTACTAGATCATGGTGAAGTCGTAGCACATGGTACACATCAAGAATTGTTAGCGACTTCTACTATTTATCAAGCGATTGTTCAATCTCAACTAGAGGAGGGAGAAACATGGCCATTGTTAACCACGGCAGAGCAACCGATCGAGCTGAATTAACGGATCAATGGGGGACGATTAAACGTCTTTCTCGATACCTCTTACATGAACGAAAGAAGATGATTGGGATCGGGCTGTTGATTTTGGGGAGTACCATTGGATCGGTTGGAGGTCCTTTATTAATCGGGTTTGCGATCGATGACTGGATTGTCAATCAACAAACAGGTACTATTTGGCCATTGTTAGTTGGATTAGTATCTTTGTTTATTGGTCAGAGTGTGACTTTATGGATTCAGCAGTTTTTGATGATTGATGTAGCACAAAATGCCATTTTTCGTTTACGAACGGAGCTGTTTCATGCTCTGCAGCAGCTACCAATTCCGTTTTATGATAAAAGACGACATGGAGAGCTCATGAGCCGTGTGACGAATGACGTCGATCAAATCAGTAACACCTTAAACTCTGCTGTTATCCAAATCGTATCAAGTGTCTTAACATTAGGGACGATTACGGCACTTATGATTTGGTTAAGTCCTACGTTGACTGTCATTACGTTGATGATTATTCCATTAATGTTTCTATCAATAAAATGGATTACGAAGCGAACTGGTCCATCTTTTAAAGAAACACAAAAAGCAGTAGGGGATTTAAACGGCTATATTGAAGAAACGGTAAGTGGGCAAAAGCTCGTAAAGGCGTTTTCTCAAGAAGAAAGAGTGTTAGCTGAATTTGAAGAAAAAAGCTCGAGACTAAAAAAAGCAGCTTACCGTGCGCAACTATTCTCTGGTGCTATTCCTAAAGTGATGAACTTATTGAACAATGGTAGTTTTGCTTTAATTGCTGGTGTTGGGGGATATCTCGCTTTGACAGGGACTCAAGTAACGGTTGGAGTTATTGTAATATTTGTCGAGTATGCAAGACAATTTACACGACCTTTAAATGATTTGGCAAACCAATTTAATACGTTGTTATCTGCCATTGCGGGAGCGGAGCGTGTTTTTGCCATTATGGATGAGCCGAAAGAAGCTTCTAAAGACGGTGCAAAGGATGTTGACTTAACACGAGGTAAAGTGGAGTTTAAGGATATTTCTTTTGGATATGAAGAAGGAGAACGTACAATTAAGGATATTTCTTTTACGGCAAACCCTGGGGATACTGTTGCATTTGTTGGACCAACGGGGGCTGGTAAGACGACTGTGACAAATTTATTGGGCCGATTTTATGAACCACAAGAAGGACAAATATTCATTGATGATATTCCTTTGGATAAAATGACGCTTCATTCTACTAGACAGGCCATGGCATTTGTTTTACAAGATCCGTTTTTATTTGAGGGAACTATCAGGGAGAATATTCGATATGGTCGTTTGCAAGCTTCGGATGAAGAAGTGATAGAAGCTGCAAAGTTAGCTAATGCACATCGATTTATTAAGAAACTACCAAGAGGATATGACACCGTTCTATCGCAAGATGACTCTGGAATAAGTCAAGGTCAAAGACAATTATTATCTATAGCTAGAGCTTTTATTGCTAAGCCGACAATTTTAATTTTAGATGAGGCAACAAGTAGTATTGATACAATTACGGAAATTTATATTCAAGAAGCGTTAAAGCGCCTGATGGTGGGAAGAACATCGTTTGTTATTGCTCACCGCTTAAACACCATTAGACAAGCCGATCAGATCATTGTGTTAAAAGATGGTGAAATGATTGAGTCCGGAACGCACACTGAATTAGTAAGAAGAAGAGGTTTTTACGCAGATTTAGTGGAGAAACAAACCGCTATTAGTTAGTAAATTGGACGAACCCCGAGATGATCATCATCTCGGGGTTCGAATTTTGTGCTTTCCTGTACCGAACATGGAAAGCTTCTGATCGGCAGTCAACGTCATTAGACAGAGACCGGATATATATGCTTGCTTTTAACAGTCATGATTGACCTATATAATCGTAGATAAATTTCACTTTTATGCCGCGGTTCATCCTCTACGCTGTGAATGATATGAGCCCTACCTCTCTCACATCTTGACAGCTCCTAGGCTGATCCAGTTAATTTTCATTTTATGAATCGTTTCGATCTTTAATAGATGATTGTTCAGCGTTAGGACGCCAGTATGACCAATCATAAGCTTTTCTTAAGCAAGAATACTATCATAACATGTATGTATTCTAGAGTCAAACTTATTTAGTATGCATAGTAAGTACCGTTGCAAATATCGAGTTATTATTATCCAAAACTGGCCTTCAGGAATAGGAACTTGTATAATGTTTGATGGAGTATTGGTATACATACAAAAAGGAGAGATTATAATGGCGAAATCATTAGTTTTTGGACATAAAAATCCTGATACAGATACGATCTGTTCAGCAATTGCATATGCAACATTAAAGCAAAAAATCGGAGAAGATGTAGAAGCTGTTCGTCTAGGTGCAGTTGGACCTGAGACACAATTTGCTTTGGATACTTTCGGAGTAGAAGCGCCTCGTGAAGTGAAAACAGTTGCGAACGAAGTAGAGACAGTTATTTTAGTAGACCACAACGAGCGTCAACAAAGTGCAGAAGACATTGCTGACGTACGTGTGACAGAAGTAATCGACCATCACCGAATAGCAAACTTTGAAACTGCTGACCCAGTTTACTATCGTGCTGAACCAGTTGGATGTACAGCAACAATCTTGAATAAGATTTTTAAAGAAAAAGGTGTAGAAATCGATAAAGCGACAGCTGGCTTAATGCTATCCGCAATTATTTCTGACTCTTTATTATTTAAATCACCGACTTGCACACAAGAAGATGTGGATGCAGCGAAAGAATTAGCTGCTATTGCAGGCGTTGATGCAGAAGAATACGGCTTAGAAATGTTAAAAGCGGGAGCATCTTTATCAGGCAAATCAGCTCGTGATTTAATCACAATTGATGCAAAAGAATTCTCCATGGGAAGCTATAAGGTAGAAGTTGCTCAAGTTAACACGGTGGATGTAAACGATGTATTTGCTCTTCGTAAAGATATCGAGAAAGAAATTGCGATTAATTTAGAAGAAAATGGATTAGACCTTTTCGTATTCGTGGCAACAGATATTCTTTCAAACGACTCAACAATCCTAGCTCTAGGTGCACAAGCGAAGGCAGTGGAAACAGCGTTTGAGGTAAAATTAACGGACGATATGGCAATCTTAAAAGGTGTTGTATCACGTAAGAAGCAAATAGTTCCTAACTTAACAGCAGCGTTAAGCTAATAACGCAAGGGGCAAATCTAAAGAAGCAGGTGTACTCTTCAAAGAGTGCACCTGCTTTTTATGTGTAAGAAAAGTATAATATGCTAGGGTAATAAAATTATTGCAGAATTTGTGACTTTCCAGAATTAATCTCCGGGATTGGAGCGGAAGGGGGCGACTCCTACGGGAAAGGTGGGATACTGAGACCCCACAGGAGCGCGATCTATCGCGACGAGGAGGCTCAGCATCCCGCCCCGTGGAAAGCGTCCCCCTGCAGCGGAAATCCCTGTGCAGTCACTTAATGGTTTTTCTAAACAATGATACCAAGTAAATTAAACTACCTCTAACTCTACTTCAATATTTCCACGAGTTGCCTTCGAGTATGGGCATACACCGTGCGCTTTTTCCACTAGTTCTTTTGCTTCTGCTTGGTCGACACCATCTACAGAAACTTCTAATTTAACTGCTAAGCCAAAACCGCCGTCTGTATCTTTTCCGATACTAACATGCGCTGTCACTGTGGAAGTGATTTTCTTTTTCGCTTGCCCAGCAACTAGTTGAAGGGCGCTATCAAAACATGCCGCGTATCCAGCTGCGAAAAGTTGCTCTGGGTTCGTAGCACCTTCTTTTTCTGCTCCACCTAACGATTTAGGCATAGATAAAGATAAATCAATGACGTTATCGGATGAAACGACCTTTCCGTTACGTCCACCTTCTGCTTTTGCTTTTGCTGTATAAAGTACTTGTACCATGTAACTCACTCCTTTGTTTTAAATGAACAATTAAACCATAACACGCAGCAAATTATATTGCAAAAAATTTAATTGTGCACAATTAAATGTTCTTCTATATTCGATTTAGGGCATAATAGGCAAGAAAGCTAGGCAATTCAACAATTTTTCGGTAAGATGATGAAGGTAGAAAGGATGACCGTTGTGAATAACTCATTATTACTCGAACAGCAGCTATGCTTTCGTTTATATACCGCCTCACGCGAAATAACGAAATTCTATCGTCCGCTTTTAGAAAAGTTGAATCTTACCTATCCACAGTATTTAGTGATGCTCTATTTGTGGGAAACTAATACAGGTTCTGTAAAAGATATTGGAGAACGATTACACTTGGACTCTGGAACGTTAACTCCTATGTTAAAAAGGATGGAACAAAGAAATTTGTTAACGAGAGAGCGCTCTAAAACGGATGAACGAACAGTGATTGTGAAAATCACACAAGAAGGAACAACTTTAAAAGAGAAGGCTCAAGAGGTACCCGTCAAAATCTTTGAAAAGTTAAACGTAGGAAAAGAAGAATATCTTCAGATGCTAAATTTATTAGATACAGTACTAGAACAATTTACAAAAGCAGATTTAGAAGGAAAAGGTGAATAGAATGACATTATGGGAAAAGACAGGTTTTGAAACAAAAACTTCTATACAAGAACAAGCTATGCCGCTATTAGAAGAAGGGAAAGATGTAATTGGTCAATCCCCAACAGGAACAGGTAAAACGTTAGCATTTTTGCTTCCTGCATTGGAACGAATTGATGTAAAGAAACAAAACGCTCAGGTGCTAATCCTTGCATCTTCACAAGAATTAATCATGCAAACATACCAAGAGGCGTTAAAGTATACAAAAGAAAAAGGGATTACAGCCGGTAGCTTTATTGGTGGTGCAAATATTAAAAGACAAGTAGAAAAACTAAAGAAGAGCCCACAACTGATCTTAGGTACACCTGGACGAGTTCTAGAACTAATTAAGTTGAAGAAATTAAAAATGCATGCAATCAAACTAATTATTCTGGATGAGGCTGATCAAGTGTTAGCAAGAGAACATCGTAAAACAGTGGACACTATTATCTCTTCTACGTTAAAAAGTGAGCGTCAATTAGCTGCTTTCTCCGCTACGATGCCAAATGACATTATTGACGTCGCGAAAAATTGGATGAATGACCCAACAGTGATCAAAGTGGAGCAAGAAACATTGTTCGCAGATGCAAAGGTAGATTATTTCTATCTAGAGTGTGAGCAAAGAGAAAAATCTACTCTTTTAGAAAAAATGGCAAGGTTTGAAGGAATGAGAGGGTTAGCCTTTTCAAATGATATAACAGAATTAAATGTTTTAGAGCAAAAATTACGTTTTAAGAAAGTTAACGTAAGAGCTCTCCATGGGGAAAAGGACAAACTAGATAGAGAACAGGCTATTCAACAGTTCAGAGCGAATAATGTTCCGATTCTTTTAGCAACAGATGTAGCATCTCGTGGATTAGACATTCCTGATGTTGGAACTGTCATTCATATCGATTTTCCATTAGATGAGGACCAAGCGACACACCGTTCTGGAAGAACAGGTAGAGCGGGGAAAGATGGTCAAGTAGTGTTCCTTCTTACACCAAGAGAAGTTCGTGAATGCAAACAACTTGCTGCGTCAAAAGGGTGGAACCTTGTACAAAAAGTTATTCGTGCAAGTGAATTTGTAGATCCTAAATAAAGAACCTACTCATAGGCCAAGCTTGGTTTTCCATACTATAAGGTAAGGATAGTGGTGAAGGAGGAGCAAGGATGCGTAAATCAAAAAAGCCCGTATTCTATGTCATCCACAGTCGCTGGTTTTTTCAAAAACAAGGGATGTCTATCCTTGTTTCAACATTATTTTACTTAACCTTAAAAAAGTATGGAATAAGTGAGCTTGGAGCTATTATTGGATGTAGTGTTTTAACTATGGTTTCACAATGGATAATAAGTAAGGGAATTGGCTGGCAAGCAAACTGGATGACGAAAGATTCATGATGGCATGAAAGGAGATGAGGTATGAAGACAGAACAGCGAATAGCTTTTAAAGTTGCTATTATATATGTTTTTTTTGGCGTTGCTTGGATCTTCATATCAGATCTTATTAGCTTTACATTGGCACAAAATAAAATGGAATTGTACTTGTCATTTCAACGATCCAAAGGTGCTATGTTTGTTATATTAACAGGAATACTCCTTTATTGGCTGGTTCTAATTCAAACGAAGAAAGAACATCAAGTAGAAGCAGAGCTTCTTAAGAAAGAGCGTCAACTTTTAAGAAGACAGCAACACGTTCAATCTTTATTCTTTCAAAATCCTGATGCTGTCATCGAGTACAAAACAGACGGAACGGTTAAAGCGATGAACAAGATGGCAGAACACCTACTTCGTTCTTCTGCTGAGGAACGTATTGGAAAGACGGGTTTGCCTTTTATATCAGAGGACAAGGTAAAAGAAGTTCGTCAATCCTTTGAAAGAGCGTTACTAGGTGTGCCAGATGAGATAGAACTTCAACTAAATGAATCTTGTGACAGCATTATTTTACGTAATGCCTTTTTACCAATTGTCCTAAATGAAAAAGTAGTGGGAGTATATGGCATAGCTCGTGATATTACACAAGAAAAACAACAGGAAGAATTAGTACTTTCTTCAGAAAAGTTAGCATTAGTTGGGCAACTGGCAGCATCAGTTGCACATGAGATTAGGAATCCTTTAACGTCAATTAAAGGGTTTGTACAATTGATGGAAACAACAAAAGAGGTCAACCCTGAACATGTGTCCATTATGTTGTCAGAAATTGATCGTATACACTTAATTGCAAGTGAAATGCTAGTACTTGGTAAAAAGCAAGATGTCCCTATGAAGAAGGTACATATCCAGTCTATTATTTCTAAGGTGATCTATCTAATGGATTCCCAAGCTCACTCAAAAAATGTTCCGTTAAAATTTATTGATACAAAAAATGAGCCTTTGTATGTTTACGCTGATGAGAATCAATTGAAACAGGTATTAGTAAATTTAATTAAAAATGGAATTGAAGCAACAGATAATCATAAACCAGTAGTAGTAGAAGTCTGGAAAGAGAACAATCGTATTGAACTGACTGTTAGCGATCAAGGTGTCGGAATCGAAGAAGAAAAGTTGGCTTCCATTGGACAACCATTCTTTTCTACCAAGAATGATGGGACAGGCTTAGGATTAGAAGTATGTAAGAGGATAGTGGAAAGACATCAAGGAGAAATTGATATCCAATCCAAACCTAACGAAGGAACGATTGTGAACGTTACCTTACCTGCCTTTGAATAAGCGATAAATGCATAACTAGGGACAACAGGAAGAACCTTCTTAGTCGGACGAGCATACTGTAAAGTTATCGGTAACGGAGTGGCGAGGTGACAATGTTGTTTACAGAAAGAGATGCACTTTTACTTAGGTTAAAACAATTGGAAGATCTAGAAGAAAAACAACTGGAACAAATTCAACTGGAAAAAGAAGCTATCTTGAAACGGTTGGGTACTGATCAAACAGATATACGAATGGTTCAAAAGTTTGTGGAAGATTTACTACAAAATAATACTTCTGCATTGTCGTCCAAAGAGCTGAAGGAAGCTGTTTCACATAAGTTTGGAAGTAAATGGACAGAGGACTTCCCAGGATTTATGAAGACCATCATGAGTAATAACGTACGAGTCGTTCGCCCATATCGTGGCCATTATTATTATCATCAAGATGATTAAAGGAGCTATCCCATTGAGGAATAGCTCCTTTGTTAAAAGAAATTATAAAACCTTCGTCGTCCAGTTTTCTCCGTTCCAAACATCCGTTACTACGTCTTGATAAAATTCAGGTTCATGGCAGATGATTAGGATAGAGCCTTTGTACGCCTTAAGTGCACGTTTTAACTCATCTTTTGCTTCCACATCTAAGTGGTTTGTCGGCTCATCGAGTACTAATAAATTCGTCTCACTATTAATTAGCTGACAAAGTCGAACTTTTGCTTTTTCTCCACCACTTAAGACAGTAACTTTACTCTCAATGTGTTTCGTCATCAATCCACATTTTGCAAGAGCAGCACGCACTTCGTATTGCGTCATGTGAGGGAACGTATCCCATACTTCTTCAATACACGTGTTGTGATTTTCTCGTTTAGGTTCCTGTTCAAAATACCCTGTCTCTAAGTAATCTCCTAACTCTACTTGACCTTCAAGAGAACGGATCTCGCCCAAAATACTTTTTAGGAGCGTTGTTTTACCAATACCATTAGCACCAACCAAGGCAACCTTCTGACCACGTTCCATCTTCAAATTTAAAGGTCTTGATAAAGGAGTATCATATCCAATGACAAGATCCTTTGTTTCAAATATAGTTCGACCAGAAGTACGAGCTTCTCTAAATTGGAACTCTGGCTTCGGTTTCTCCGCTGCAAGTTCAATCATGTCCATCTTATCTAGTTTCTTTTGACGAGACATTGCCATGTTACGTGTAGAAACACGGGCTTTGTTACGAGCAACAAAATCTTTTAGCTCTGCCACTTCTTTTTGTTGGCGCTTATAAGCAGATTCTAATTGCTGTTTTTTCATTTCATATACTTGACGGAACTCATCGTAATCGCCAACATATCGAGTTAACTGTTGATTTTCTACATGATAGATCAAGTTAATTACGCTATTTAAGAAGGGAATATCATGTGAGATAAGAATAAAGGCATTCTCATACTCTTGCAGATATCGCTTTAACCACTCAATATGTTGTTCATCTAAGTAGTTTGTTGGCTCATCTAGAAGAAGAATTTCAGGCTTTTCTAGTAAAAGCTTTGCCAATAGGACCTTGGTACGTTGACCACCACTCAAATCGTGAACATCTTTATCTAGCCCAACTTCATCAAGCCCTAGACCACGAGCGATTTCTTCTACTTTTGCGTCAATTGTATAGAAATCGTTGTTTGTCAGCATATCTTGAATCGTTCCTGTTTCTTCAAGAAGAGCTTCTAACTCTTCCGGGTCTACTTCTCCCATTTTTGCAAACAGGTCATTCATTTTCTGTTCAAGGTCAAACAAATAAGAGAATGCAGTCTTTAATACATCTCGGATACTCATACCTTGCTTCAGCTGAGCATGCTGATCTAAGTAACCTACTCGAACATTTTTACTCCATTCGACTTTTCCTTCGTCAGGTTGAAGTTTTCCTGTAATTATATTCATAAAGGTAGACTTTCCTTCACCGTTTGCTCCAATCAAACCGATGTGTTCACCTTTTAATAAACGAAATGTTACGTCTTGGAAAATTGCTCGATCACCGAATCCATGTGAGAGCTTTTGTACATGTAATATACTCATTTATCGACACCTTTTCCTCTATAGAATCCCTTTTATTATAAAGCACTATAGGCTTTAGGAATAGTGGCAACCTTTTCTGTTTTTTAAATTAAGATTTAGAGAGATTTTGTCGGTACGTTCCCTCTTTACACAAAACGTATTCGGTACTATGATGAGCATAGTGTTTTTTTGAAACAAATCATCAAGCTATTCGTATATAAGCTATTCATGTTGATAAGTGCTGGCTTACTAGCGTATGGAAATGGCGCGACCTTGGAAGGAGTTAGTCAAAATGACAAAGAGAGCCTTAATTGTTGGAGGAACTGGATTAGTAGGAAAGTGTGTGGTAAAACACCTATTAACGAACGATCAGTTCTCTCATGTAACTATGCTGACGAGACGAAAAACTACATGGGAGCATTATAAATTAGAAGAAAAAGTCATTGATTTTGATAGTTTAGAAAATGTTTTAGTAGACCTAGATACTACATATGACGTAGTCTATTGTTGTCTTGGAACAACAATGAAGAAAGCTAGGTCCAAAAGAGCATTTTTAAAAGTAGACTTTGACTATCCACTTGCTGTTGCGAAATGGGTGGAAGAAGTAAAAATACCTAAGTTACTCATCATTACAGCAATCGGAGCAAATGCCTCCTCTCCTTTCTTCTACAGCAGGGTAAAAGGAGAATTGGAATTAAAGGTGCGTTCTTTACAAATATCTACTGTGTATTTTATTCGCCCTTCTTTACTTCTAGGTGACCGAAATGAGTTTAGAACTGGTGAGAAGATTGGAGAATGGTTAGGAAAAGTCCTTCAGCCAGTAATGATAGGGAAGTGGAAGAAGTATCGAAGCATTGCTGCAAAAGATGTTGCTAGTGCAATGATTCGTTTAAGTTTGGAAAACGCTCATACAGGTAAACATACGATTGAATCCTCTGCATTACAAGATCTTGCTAATGAGCGAGTATACGCATAAAAACATCCACCACGAGAAGGTATTGTTACTTTCGTGGTGGATGTTTATTTTATATTGGCTTTTTTCTTTGATACGCTAGGTACAATGCTCTCCCTGCTAATAAAATAGCAAGACCAAATGCAACAATTGCAATGGCATTTTCGTCACCCCATGCCTTAAATCCAATTCCTGTAAATGCCCAAGTGAACACTGGTGTATAAGATAAGTCTTTGAAATTTTTATCAATCCATATGGCTAAGACTGTCGCAAGGAATAATAAAGCATTTGTCCAAGTTGCATCACTAAACCCAAAACCATCAAAGCCACGAGTATTTAACCAATAGCTAATATTCACAATGGTGGCAACGGAAATCCATCCCATATGGATAGACCAAGGGAAGCGGTCCCAAAAGCGGAATGGTTTAGATTGGATAGAAACATACATCCAAATTAAACTGCCTAAATAAAAGAGCATGATGAGAACAGATATGCCAACTTGTTGGTAATGCCAAAATGTTAACCAAAGGATATTGGCAGCTGAAATAGCGATGAAAGGTGTAAATGTTCGATCTACTAAGTCCGGCTTCTCCGTTCTTCCGAGTAGTAACAGTATAGACCAGGCAATAGTTATAAGATAGATAAATCCCCAAATACTGAAGACATAACCTGGTGGAGTTATATACATAGGTACTGCATCAGACAATTCTCCAGTTGACTTTCCATTTAAGGGTAAGTAATTCGCTAACCCGTTATATCCAATTACAAGTAGTAACAAAACAAAAATAATCCCTGCTTTTATTTTGTTCATAGATACTCCTCCTTTTTGTTTACACTATTCCACAGCTAAGGTCTTGATAACCACCCTAATGTGCTTGGACATACTTTTTCTTGTACAAGCATACATTCGTAAGAGGCCGTTCGTATAATCGGAATGTAGAAAGGGGTCTTTCTCTTGTGAGTGTATTTGCAAAAGGGTTAATTTGGCTTGTGATTGCCGCATTTTTTGGTGAGAGCATTGAATTTTTTATCAATATGGTGTTAGCTAATCACCTTGGCGAGTCTGGCCTTGGTCATTACATGACTATTATTCCCACTTTATTTCTAATCATGATTTTAGCAAGTTTAGAGTTACCCATTTCGGTATCTAAATTTGTCGCGGAAAAAGATAAAATGTACTATCCTGTGATGCTACGATACGCTTTTCGTCTCATGACAATAGTTTCTTTAGTAGGCATGACAATCATTGTCTTAGCTTATCCTTTTTTTCCTTTCTCCCAGATGGTTGACGCTAGACTCCAATGGTTTCTTATTGCGTTTGTTCCAATCATTGCGTATTCATCTATCGCAAGAGGATACTTTATGGGAACACACCAAATGGGCGCGATTGCCTTCTCTAACTTTCTGAGAAAAGTAGTTCAACTAATTTTGTTATTTATGATCTTTACACAATTAAATATGACGGAACCACTTGCGATCTTGGTAGCCATAGGCATGTTGATTAGCTCCGAGCTAATTGTTTGTCTTTATTTAATGATGGCTTTCCACAGAAACTGGCATAAGAGGAAGCCGGAAGAGGACGAGTGGTTAGATAAAGTGAGGATTCGTCGAGCATTAATGGGCATCTCTATTCCAACAACTGGCTTAAGATTATTCCATGCCATGACGCATGCTGTACAACCGTTTTTTATAAAAATGACACTAATCCTCTCTGGTGTTGCAGCAGTGACAGCTAATGAGCAGTTTGGTTTAGTAGCTGGTGTAGCGCTAACCATTGGTTTTTTTCCAGCATTTATTTCACACTCTTTATTGATGGTGCTAATACCTTTGGTGTCCGAAGCTCAAGCAAACGGTGACACAGATAAATTGAAGCGTTTGGTGAAAAAATCATTAATTGTTACAGCTTCTTACGCAGGGCCATCCGTTATAATATGCTTGCTTTTTGCGGACCCTTTAACGGCGTTGTTTGTGAAAAACGGAATTGCAGCGCATTACTTAGTGCTATTGTGGCCGTACTTTGTAACACACTTTTTTGTCATACCATTACAGGCTTTTCTCATTGGGCTTGGATATGTAAAAGCAACATTTTGGCAAACAGTCTGGGTGACCATCGTACAATTTAGTTGCATTTGGGGACTGGGATTTGTAATGGGATTAGGAATGGACGGTGTTTTACTTGCGTTAAATATTAGTGGTGTATTATTGCTAGCGTTGCATACTATATCCTTAATTCCAATTTTAAACAAGAAAGAGAGAACGATTTTAACATAACTCTTTTTACTAGGTTGGTAGCTAGAGTGGGGTGCAAAAGCGCTTAAGCCGCAGTGGGGGAGCGAGTAAAGCAGGTACAAAAGCGCTTAAGCCGCAGTGGGAGAGCGAGGAAAGCAGGTACAAAAGCGCTTAAGCCGCAGTGGGAGAGCGAGTAAAGTGGGTACAAAAGCGCTTAAGCCGCAGTGGGGGAGCGAGGAAAGCAGGTACAAAAGCGCTTAAGCCGCAGTGGGAGAGCGAGGAAAGCAGGTACAAAAGCGCTTAAGCCGCAGTGGGAAAGCGAGGAAAGCAGGTACAAAAGCGCTTAAGCCGCAGTGGGAGAGCGAGGAAAGCAGGTACAAAAGCGCTTAAGCCGCGGTGGGAGAGCGAGGAAAGCAGGTACAAAAGCGCTTAAGCCGCAGTGGGAAAGCGACGAAAGTAGGTACAAAAGCGCTTAAGCCGCCATGCGAGAGTGAGAGAACAGGCGACAAAGCGCTTAAGCCGCCATGCGAGAGTGGGAGAACAGGCGACAAAAGGCATAAGTCGCCATGCGAGAGTGAGAGAACAGGCGACAAAAGGCATAAGTCGCCATGCGAGAGTGAGAGAACAGGCGACAAAAGGCATAAGTCGCCATGCGAGAGCGAGAGAACAGGCGACAAAAGGCATAAGTCGCCATGCGAGAGCAGGAGAACAGGCGACAAAGTACATAAGTCGCCATTCCAATGATAGGAAAGATGCGACAAAGCCCATAAGTCACCACAAAACCATCAAAGCAGGATTAGCGTAAGCAATACCTATACGCTAATCCTTTTTTTGTTACGAAACTAATCAGAATTAACAATAATGCTAAAAAACCTACCTTCCATACGTCTTAAGTCCCATACGAAGTTCCATCTGCAGCTCGTTATAGGAAAAACAAGAAACAGATAAACTTACATCAAGAAAGGAGGCGGTAACGTGAAAAAACTTGGCTTAGGCATAATTGCTGTAATAGCAGCGGGGATTATTTTTATCAACATCCCTTCTCTACTATTTTTAATTGTTACAGTTGGAGTCGCGTACTGGTCTTTTAAAAAGTATATGGAGTCCACAGGTGGTTTCAGTAAAGTAGCATGGTTTGCTATTGGATTAGGTTTTGCTTTTTTAGCAATCACCAATGTTCCAGCTTTAATCGGTTTAGTTGGTGTTTGGATGATTTGGTTAGTAGTAAAAAAGTGGAACAAGCAAGAGAATGCAACAATCGAGGGAGATCCGTTCAAGCACTTTGAAGATGAATGGTCAAAATTACAAACGAAATGAGGAAAATGGATGTCTACTTTTATGCAACGATTAACAAACACAGTAATGGCAGATTTACATGCGGTATTAGATAAAAAGGAAGAGAAGAATCCAATCGCCACTTTAAACCACGCATTCCGACAAGCTGAAAAAGAGACAGAAAAAGTAGGAGAGTTAGTTAACCGTCAATACCGTCTGGTAGATGAGTGGGAGACAAAACTTGATCAATCAAAAAAGCAGTTAGCCAAGCGTGAAAATCAATTAGTATTAGCGAATCACCATCAAGAAAAAGAGCTGATTACCTTTGCAGAAAAAGAAGTCGCTCGGTTTACTACATTAATAGAGGACTTGTCCCAAACACTGCAAGAAGCTAAAACGGAAGTAACTCGTCTAGAAATGAAATATACAGAAATGAAAAATAAGCTAGAAGACATGAGAATTAGGCAATTAAAAGTGATGCAGCAAGAAAATGTTGTTCGTGCAACCGAAAAAGCTAACCATTTAGTGGATGCAAGTAAGTACGAGGGAACATTAGAATCAAAGGTATCCCAAGTAGAGAAGTACATGAAAAGAATGGAAGAGAAATTGACGAGACAGCAAAGGTTTGACAGTATTGATCAACGTTTTGAAGAGTTAGAAAAGAAAAACAGCTAATATTTGTACAAAAAGCTGCCTTTGTATTGGCAGCTTTTTGTACAAATAAATTAATCGGAAGAGTCGATGGTCAACACTTTTCAACTACTAATAGAAAGGGTAAAATTTATAGGTAGCATAGAAGGACAATTGGGAGGTGGAAGACTTGAAATGGAAAGAAAAAGGGATTTTGCAGCGCTTGATGATTGTGGCAGTAATTTTATTTTCTATTGAACTATTATTTATAAGAACAGGATTCCTCGTCCCAATTGGCTTTGCTTCCTTATGTATGTATTTTGGATGGAAGAAAAGAAAGAAAATTATTTGGAAACTAGTTGGTTGGCTAGGAGTCATCATCTTAATCGCTCTAGCTTTTGAACTAATCACCATTAGACTATTATTCTTTGTTTTACTAATTTGGGGAGTAGTTCAGTTGTCTAACCGAAAAACAAGTGCATACAATGTCCTAAAGCAAGACACCGCTTCACCCATTCAAAATCTGGTTATTGGGCACCAAACTACCCCAACTTCCCCCTACGTGTGGAAGGATATATCTTTTAATCAACTTATTGGAGATTCACAAATTGACTTAACTGGTACAGTCTTACCTGAGAGAGAATGTTTCATTGTGGCACAACAAGCTATCGGAGAATTGACAGTAGTGATGCCATATAATGTGGAGTTTTCTGTGAAACATACTTCCCTGTTTGGAGAAACGAAAATAGTCGAATCGTCCACTAATTCAAATTGGAAACAAAATATCTATTATGAAACAGTCGGATTCCAATCATCTACCTCAAGAGTCAGAATAATCACGACTGGATTCTTTAGTAGAGTAAAGGTGATTAGAGGATGATGATGTCTAAGAGATGGTTTTTGTTTGTGATCATAAATGTCATAGTGGTGTCGTTTTTTTCCTTAACCATGGTTGGGGTTTATTTTCCACCAATTGCATGGGATTTGTGGTGGGAGGAAGAGATATTTGATCTTCCGTGGATTGTAGTATTTCTCTCTTTCCCAATCTTCTTTACCATGGCAATGGGTAGTATTTTTCTTTACCTAGATTTTAAAAGACAGCGTACTTTGGCCGTTTGGTTAATGGAAATTAAAGATCGAGGAATGCCTACTGCCAGCACTACAGAGGAAGTAGCAAGGAACATGTCATCAAGCTCTACTTTGTTAAAAGAAGTATCTTCTTCTTTACAGGGAGAAAGATTAGAACAGCAAAGAAAAGTAAATGAGCAATCAGAAACGATGGAAAGAGAAATCCAAACAGTAGTAGAAAATGAAAGAAATCGTCTTGCGAGAGAACTGCATGATTCTGTAAGTCAGCAACTTTTTGGAGCATCTATGTTGTTATCTACTTTACAAGAAACGAGTAAGGATACTCCTCTGGCTTCTTTAATTACAAAGACACAGGGAATTGTTCATCAATCTCAACTAGAAATGAGGGCCTTACTTCTTCACTTAAGGCCTGTGCCTTTAAAAGACAAAACCTTGCAAGAAGGAATGTATGGATTAATGCACGAACTGGAGGCTCAAACTTCTTTTGAGTTTGTTGCGACTTTAGAAGATTTTACATGTGAAAAAGGTGTAGAAGATCACATTTTTCGTATTTTCCAAGAAGCTATTTCGAACATTATCCGCCACGCGAATGCTACGAAAGTAGAAGTTCAATTACTTCAACGAAATCATCAGTTGTTATTATTTATTAAAGATAACGGTAAAGGATTTGAAATGGTAGATAACAAATTATCTTCTTACGGACTTTCAACGATGAAAGAAAGGGCGGAAGAAATCGGTGGCTTCTGTAAAGTAGTTAGCGTGATAGGAGAAGGGACACAGGTTTCTGTAACTGTACCTTTAGAAGAAAGAGAGGGAGACCAATGATTAGAATATTGATTGTGGATGACCATGAGATGGTACGACTGGGTGTAGGAACCTATTTGCGATTACAACAGGATATGGAAGTAGTGGCAGAAGGGACAAATGGTGTAGAAGCAATTGAACTTGCCCTTCTCCATAAGCCAGATGTTATCTTAATGGATTTAGTTATGGACGAAATGGATGGAATCGCAGCAACTAAAGAGCTAATTTCAAAATGGCCCGAAGTGAAGATCATGATAATGACAAGCTTTTTAGATGATGAAAAAGTATACCCTGCACTTGAAGCGGGTGCAACAAGTTATCTACTGAAAACCTCAACGGCTGCTCAAATAGCTGAGGCAATCAGAAAGACGGTTCAAGGGGAATCGGTATTAGAGCCCGAAGTTACACAAAAGATGATGAAACGGATGAGAGGTGGCCAAACGCAAGATCTACATGATGAATTAACGCAGAGAGAGATGGAGATTCTCCAGTTGATGACAAAAGGAAAATCGAATCAAGAGATCGCAGATGAATGTTTCATTACGTTAAAAACAGTAAAAACACATGTCAGTAATATATTGAGTAAGTTAAGAGTACAAGATCGAACACAAGCAGTCATTTATGCTTTTCAGCACGGTATAGTCACGAAAGAAGGGGGTTAAAAACATGTTAACGAAGCAGGACAGAACCGTCATGCATAGTTATCCAGGAATGGTTGCAATTGTATCCGTTCGATCTAGGGGGAAAGAAAACGCTATGGCAGCAGGTTGGCACTCGTATATTTCTTATGAGCCACCGATTTATGGGGTGGCGATAGGGAGAGAAAGGTTTACGTATAACCTGTTGAAAGAAGGGGGGAGTTTACCATCTCGTTTTTGCCTTTCGAGCTTGCAGAAAAAATTCAACAATTAGGAACGTTATCAGGAGAAGAGGTAGATAAATTTAGAGCACTTGGTTTATCCACTTTTGAAGCAACTTGTGTAAATGCTCCGATTTTAAAAGATGCCTATGTCGCTTATGAGTGTAAAGTAAGAGACGTGCAAACATATGGAGATCACGATTGGTTTGTCGGGGATATGGTAGCTTTTTATCGCAACGAAGAATTTTTCTTAGAAAATGGTCTGCCTGACTTGGATAAACTACAAATACCTCTTTACTTAGGTAGGTCTCTATACGGAAAGTTTGATGCAGATGTTAAAATAATAGATACATATAAATGATAAAAAGACGAGACAGGTAGGCGAACTACTTATCTCGTCTTTTTTGTATGAATTCAGAATTAAAAAGGCTTAATAGACATTAGAATAATGAGCACAATAGCAGCAGTATGCATCGTCCAGTTCAGTGGTTGCGTGCTTTTTAAAATGGATAGATAGTTCTCCGATAATTCTTCCCTATCTTCTTTTGCTAATTCCTCTCTAAGTGCAGCGATTTTCTTTGGCAAAATTCCTGCAACGATAGGCTGGACAGCGATATAAATAATAATAGAAGCGATATACCAAACCTGTGTAAATAAATGAGTATGTAAAACTCCTAAAAGTAAACCTGTAGCAAGTAACGCTAAGCTCCCAAACTTCGCCATTTTCTCTAAATAGTCTAACAGATCAATAGACCATAAAGCTTTGGCACGTGTAGTTGCTTTGTTTAAAATGGTGGGCATGGCAAAGCTACTTCCAATCCCTACAACAGCCGCTATTACGTGAAGTAAAACGATGAATCCGTAAAAAGTCATGTATCTTTCCTCCTGGATAAGTATTTTCCTATTATACATATTTTTAGTAACTTTTGGTTATGTATATAAAATTATTACTCTCTCAAGAATATTTATATAGTTGTGGTGCCAGAAGTAGATGGAAGGAGTTTTGTAATTTTATAACGAGTTACCGTGTGAAAGCATACAACATTTGGTACAATAGAAGAATACTAGAACGAAGACCCAAAAATAATATCGGAGGGATTCGATGAAAGAACCTCAGGAAGTACATATTGTGGGTATTGGTGCCTCAGCAGGAGGACTCGAATCCATAGAAACGTTTCTTTCTGCAACGTCAGAAGAGAAGACGTCTTTTGCCTATGTAATTGTTCAACACCTTTCGCCTAATTATAAGAGTTTTTTACCACAACTCCTATCTAAGGAAACAACGTTACCCGTAAAAGTGTTAAAAGATGGAGAACGAATTAAAAAAAATCACGTCTATATTTGCCCTCCTAATTACTATGTAAAAATGGCGAATAAAAACGAAATTACATTATCGAAATATGACGAGAATCAAAAAATACACCTACCAATTAACACATTTTTTATTTCATTAGCTAAATATGTAAAAGAAAAAGCTGTTGGTGTTGTGTTATCAGGAAAAGGTTCAGATGGAACAATTGGACTAAAGCATATAAAAGAAGCAGGAGGTCTTTGCCTAGCACAAGATAACACGGCGAAATTCCTAGATATGCCTCAAAATGCTCAAAGCACAGGGTCTGTTGATTTTGTCTTACCGCCCAAAAAAATGGTCAAGCAAATCCATAAGTTTTTCGATTATCGAAATTACGAGTTTTCCGAAATCACACTTCGAGAAATTTACCAACTTTTGTATAAACAAACTAATATTGATTTTTCACACTATAAATCAAACAGTATGTCCCGAAGAATGGAACGTCGTATGAATTTAGCACAAGAAACATTCCATTCAGCAGAAGAATACAAACGTACTTTACTAGAGAAACCCGAAGAGTTAAAGAAATTACAAGAGGACCTACTAATTGGTGTAACTCATTTCTTTCGTGATGATGAAGCTTTCCTCCATTTAAGACACGAAATAGTTCCAAAGATTATAGAAAATGCTATGGCTAATCAAGAGAAGATGATTCGCGTTTGGTCTGCGGGATGCTCTACTGGACAAGAAGCATATTCTATCGCCATGGTATTTAAGGAAGTTTTAGAAGAAAAAGATATTGATATGAATGTGCAGATATTTGCTACAGATGTAAATAAAGAATCAATAAAGGTTGCGAGCCAAGGGATCTATCGTCAAAGTATTGTTACTGGTTTCCCATCTAGTTATATTACGAAGTATTTACGTAAAGTAGAAGAAGGGTATCAAGTTTCAAAAGTCATAAGAAGAATGGTTGTGTTTGCGCCTCATAATTTGGCGAAAGACTCACCCTTTGTGAATTTAGACTTTATTATATGCCGCAATGTAATGATTTACTTCCAAACCGAATTACAGCAAAAAATACTAAGTTTATTTCATTTTGCGCTGAAAAATAATGGTTTTTTGTTCTTAGGCCCAAGCGAAACAATTGGAAAAATGGGTACCTTCTTTGAACCGGTTTCTCTTAAATGGAAAACGTTTAAGAATCAAGTTACATTTGATCAGTTATCTTCTAGAAGTTTTCAGTCTGTTCCAACCAATGTAGCAGAAGAGACTGCAGTCACAAGAGCTTATGATTCCTATAGACCTTTAACGTCCCATAAATCAATGGATCAATTACACTTAGCACTAATTGATTCCTCGATCGAGCCGTGTGTAGTGATTGACGAAAAAGAAGACGTAATATTTTCGTCCACGGGAGCACAGAAGTTTTTATCCTTCCCAAGTGGTCGTGCGCATTATAATATTCATCAGATTGTTTCCACTAATCTTTCTGTTGCAATTGGCTCTGCCATTAAGAAAGTAATTAAAACGACTCATGCCATCACGTACAAAAATATTCACACAGAGAATGGCCCAGTTTCAATTAGAGTCGTGCCTCTTCAACAAAGAGGAAGTATGATTACGCATTTCGGTATCTTCTTTGAACAGGTAAAAGCCCTGGAAGATTCAACCTTGTTTATGGATGCTTACACATTTGAGCCTGAAGTTGTTATTAGCCAACGTATTTTTGACTTAGAAGACGAGCTTAACGAAACAAAGCAAAAATTACAAAATACTATTGAAGAGTTAGAAACTTCTAATGAAGAATTACAGGCTACGAATGAAGAGTTAATAGCTGCAAACGAGGAACTACAGTCGACAAACGAAGAAATGCAATCAGTAAATGAAGAGTTAATGAATGTAAATGTTTCGTATGAAATGAAAATTAATGAGTTAACTGGTATGAATAACGACATGGATAACCTGTTAATCAGTACTAATATTGCTACCATCTTTTTAAATAGAGAATGGGAAGTAAAGTTATTTACACCAGAGTCGACAAGGATATTTAAACTTATTGAACAAGATATCGGTAGAAGTATATATGACATTAAGAATGACTTAGATTATGAAGAACTTCAACGCGACTTAGAAGATACTTTATATGATGAAAAAGTTAATGAGCGAATTTGTAAGACAAGATTTGGTGACTGGTATCAAATTAAGATGATGCCTTACAGAACAGGGGAAAACAAAATTGATGGGGTCGTCTTAACGTTTACTGATATTACACAATTAAAAAGTATGAATAACGAGTTAAGTGTAAGTATGCAAGCACTGGAGAATGCTCCTTCAAACATTGTCCTAACAGACTTTATGGGAAGAATAGAATATATAAACGAAAAATTCACCTATTTAGTCGATCAACCTAAAGAAGTGATATTAGGGAAGAAGCTAAAAGAGGTTTACCAAGACTTTATTCAAGTACAACAATTTGATGATGTTTGGCGAAAAGCAAGGGCAGGAGAAAAGATTACAACTGAATGGATTTACAAGAAGGAGAATAATCAAGAGTTCTGGGAGCGTGTAACGTTTATCCCTGTAGAAAATAGTGAGGGAGACGTTGCAGAAATATTGCGAATTGGTGAAGAGATAACCGAATATAAACAATCGGAGAAACGACTAATTCAATCAGAGATGTTGTCTGCAGTTGGACAACTTGCTGCTGGTATTGCTCACGAAATCAGAAATCCACTTACTTCACTTAGAGGTTTCTTACAGTTAATGCAACAATCTAAAACGTATAATGAGTCCTATGCAGATGTTATGATGTCAGAATTTATCCGATTAGAATCTATTATTACAGAACTAATGGTGTTAGGGAAACCAAGGAGTTCTGACAAGAAAATGGTGTCCATACATAAACTACTTAATGAAGTGTGTTTAGTCTTAGACTCTCAAGCTTTAATGTCCAACAGTACAATAGAGAGAGCCTTCGTTGATGAAGATGTATTTGTGCTGGGAATTGATCATGAGTTAAAGCAAGTCTTTATAAACTTGATTAAAAACGCTATTGAAGCAATGGGAAGTAAAGGTGGAGTCATGACTGTATCAACCAATAGTTTAGAAGATTATATAGAAATAGTGGTCCAGGATAATGGGGTAGGGATGCCACCTGAGTTAATTGAAAGATTAGGAGAACCATTCTTAACAACAAAAGAAAAAGGAACAGGTTTAGGGTTAATGATGACAAAAAACCTGATCCATTATCATGAAGGATCACTTGTCTTCGTGAGCGAAGAAGGTAAGGGAACAACCGCGACAATAACATTACCTGTAAGCTATTAAGAGATATCTGGTAAGTTCAACAATGTTTGATAATAGGTAACGATGGACCTGATTTCATGTAATTCTTGCGTAATGAGGTCCACTGTTTCCCATTTCCCTAATTCAATCATATCTGGACGGATAGTGGATAATAAATCTTCCATACGTTGAAGCTTTTCAATGGCTAGATCAATTCTTTTTTCTTCTACTAATAGAGAAGAAATATCAATTGTTGATAAGAATGGCTCCAACATGGAAATCCATTGTTTCCTTTCAGATGTTTTTATTTTTTCATAATTCGAATCCACTAGTTGCTGACGTAAATCATGCATTTGGAATCGAATTTTTTTTATATCATCTTGTGATTCCGTAAAGACAATATAATGCTTTTTTTCATGTACACTGTATGAATAATTAATCTTATAAAGGCAAGGTACAAGTTCGTCCCCTTTTGTTAAATGAATTTCACCAGAGCGCGGCTTCCTATCAGTTGTATAGGATCTCCATTTTGTATAACTATCTGGATCAATGATGTCTTCTAAATGCATACATGGTAAGGAGTCTTTTGCTTTATTTGACATAAAGGAGATCGTTAAGTCTTCTTCTAAGACAAATAAAATTACAGGGATGTTAGCAGGATTCATCTTAGTGTGACCTCCTTTTGGAAAGAGGTATCTTGCATGTTCTTATGCGTTAACCAGTGTTGAAGATCGTAAAGAGATGTAATTCTTTCTACGTTCCTAGGCAACATCATTTTTTCTTTTAAGGCTACAATTCGACCGCCGACAAATATAGAAGGACGATGGGACAGGGATGCTAATTCTGATGTACATTCTTCTACATTTTTAATGAGGCCTCGCATGGATACAGATATACCAATTAACTGTGGCTTCCATTTTTTCGCAAAATGCACAGCGTATTTTGTAGGCAAATTAGGTCCAAGAAATTTCACTTCCCAGCCTGATAAAGAGAGGATGGAGGCAGTCATTTTTAGACCAAGATAATGTTCTTCCCCCTCTACACAGAATAACATAGCAGTTCTCTCTATCTTCGTTTGGGAATCCTCAGCTTTTTGCAAGAAAGAAAGAATATAGTCTACAGTCATTGTGGCTAAGTGTTCGTCGGCAACAGTAACTTCATCACTTTCCCATTTATCGCCTACTGTGTACAAAGCTGGTTTTAATAACTCTTCGAATATAGTTAAATTACTCCAGCCAAGCTTTCGGCATTCCTCTACAATACTTATTAATTTACTAGTGTTTCCTTCAAGCATTGTATCCGTAGCATGTGTAATCATCGATTGCATAGAAATCCCTCCCTTCTACTAGTTTTATAGCTTATCTTTAACCGTAACACTTTTTGCTGATAATAGCCAATTCCATGTTTTACTTCTGTAAAATGGATAAGGAAAAATAAAATATTTTTGAAACTTTTTTCCTTATCCACCGTATTTAGATAAGGAAAGCAACAAACACGGAAGGAGGCGTAGAGATGTTGGAAGGGATAGCTTTGCAAGATTGGTATTTATACATTCTGATTGCTATGACTGGCGTCACGGTATTGTACTTATTTTTTGGTGATGTAGCAGAAGGAGCATTCGCTGGAATTGATTGGCTGAATCCAGTTCTCATTTTTTCTTTTATTACATTCACAGCAGGATCAGCTTATATAGGAGAGTTGTTGACATCGTTCTCTTCCATACTAATTTTAATTGGAAGTGCATTAGCTTCAATAGGAATCACTACGTTGCTTAACATCTTTGTCTTGATTCCTCTATCATCAGCAGAAGAATCTCTTGTGTACACAGAAGAATCATTAAAAGGAAGAATAGCGAAAGTAATCATATCAATTCCCAAAGATGGATATGGTGAAATTGTGCTAGAGGGCAATGGCGGAACAATTTCCAAATCTGCTCAAGGGTATGAGAATGAAGATATTCCGGAAGGCTCTCACGTTCTCGTAATTGACGTGGAACATGGTGTTGCAGTGGTAATGCCTTATAAACCAATTTAAAGGAGGAAAAGAAATGGGCACAGGTCTTTACATTGTTATTGGATTAATTGCTTTTATACTTATTGCATTTATTGCGGTGTTTGTAACGAAATACCGTACAGCTGGTCCCGATGAAGCACTAATCGTTACGGGAAGTTACTTAGGTGGAAAGAACGTACATGTGGATGAGTCAGGAAATAAAATTAAGATTATCCGTGGTGGCGGTACGTTTATTCTTCCTGTTTTCCAACAAGCAGAACCGTTAAGTTTACTTTCAAGTAAGTTAGAAGTTACAACTCCTGAGGTATATACGGAGCAAGGTGTACCAGTTATGGCGGATGGAACTGCAATCATTAAGATTGGTGGATCTATTGGTGAAATCGCAACGGCAGCCGAGCAGTTCCTTGGAAAGTCTAAAGCGGATCGTGAAGGAGAAGCGCGTGAGGTACTAGAAGGACACCTTCGTTCTATCTTAGGGTCCATGACGGTAGAAGAAATTTACAAGAACCGTGAAAAATTCTCACAAGAAGTGCAACGCGTTGCTTCACAAGATTTAGCCAAAATGGGTCTAGTTATTGTATCATTCACCATTAAAGATGTAAGAGATAAAAATGGTTACTTAGACTCTCTTGGTAAACCTCGTATCGCTCAAGTTAAACGTGATGCGGATATTGCCACTGCAGAAGCGGATAAAGAAACACGTATTAAACGTGCGGAAGCGGATAAAGATGCGAAGCGTTCTGAATTAGAGCGTGCTACAGAAATTGCAGAAGCAGAAAAAACTAATGCAATGAAAACAGCAGAGTATCGCCGCGAACAAGATATTGCACGAGCTCGAGCTGACCAAGCGTATGACTTAGAAACAGCAAGAGCAAAACAAGAAGTTACAGAGCAAGAGATGCAAGTCCGTATCATTGAACGTCAAAAGCAAATCGAACTAGAGGAAAAAGAGATTCTACGTCGTGAAAGACAGTATGATTCTGAAGTGAAGAAAAAAGCAGATGCAGACCGTTACTCTGTTGAGCAATCAGCAGCAGCGGAAAAAGCGAAAGCAATCGCAGCCGCAGAAGCAGAACAATATCGTATTGAAGCAATGGCGAAAGCAGAAGCGGAGCGTGTACGTGTAGACGGTATCGCAAAAGCAGATGCAGAAAAAGCTCAAGGTACTGCAGAATCAGAAGTTATCCGTCTAAAAGGTCTTGCAGAAGCAGAAGCAAAACGTAAGATTGCAGAAGCATTTGATGAGTTCGGTGAAGCAGCTATCTTGGACATGGTATTAAAAATGTTACCTCAGTATGCGAAAGAAGTTTCAGCGCCATTGTCTAACATTGATAAGATTACGGTAATCGATTCCGGAAGTGATTCAGCGAACGGAGGAGCAAACAAAGTAACTGCTTATGCGACAAACTTAATGTCTACCATGCAAGAATCATTAAAAGAAACATCTGGTATCGATGTGAAAGAGTTACTAGAGAACCTTTCTGGTAAAGGTAATGTAAGAAATAGCATTGATGATTTAGCAAAGCAACTGACTGCTGGCAAGGCGGCAAAACAAGTGGAAGCGGAAGACGAGAAAGAGTAATAGAAATAGTTACGAGAGGTGCACTTACGATAAGTGCACCTTTTGCTATTGGAGTTAGACATCACTGGCCGTTAAAACTTTTCTGACGGAACAAAATGAGCCACGAGAAGAGAATAGAGGTCGTCTATACGCATCTGGCGAGAGAAAACCAGTGCTGAGAAGAGAATAGAATAGAGGGCGCCTATAACCATCTGGCGAGAGAAACTAACTTGTAAGGAGAGTATAAGCACATAGATAAGACAGCACTTTTCTATTTCTTTAATGAAAATGCTATACTGTTAAAACGAGACATTATGCAAGGAGGAAAACACCTTGGTGCAGCATCTAATAGAAGAAGCAGAAAAATTCATTGTGCAATTTTATATAGAAAATCAATTATCTGAAGAAGATTTACATAGAAGGTTAACGGAAGTCAAAGAGGAAATTCGTGAAACAGGTACATACAAGCATACCTATGACGAACTGGATTATGGTGCTAAACTTGCCTGGCGCAACAGTAACCGCTGCATCGGACGATTATTTTGGAAGACTCTACATGTATTAGATGTTAGAGATAGTAAAACTCCTCAAGAAGTAGAAAGTGCTTTACTTCAACATGTTGAGTACGCAACAAATAACGGGAAGATCTATCCAACGATTTCCATATTTGCTCCTACCGTAAACAATAAGGCTCCTGTACGTTTATGGAATCATCAATTAATACGTTATGCAGGTTATCAAAAAGAAGATGGTATAGTGGGAGACCCAGCTTCTATCGAGTTTACTAAAGTATGTGAGTCGCTAGGGTGGAAGGGAGAGGAAACTCATTTTGACGTCTTACCACTAGTATACAAATTGGAAGACGAAGAAACACCGAGATTACTTGAAATCCCAAATAATCTGATCTTAGAAGTCTCCATTAAGCATCCAGAATTCCAGTGGTTCGAGGATCTTCAATTGAAATGGTATGGAGTGCCAATGATTGCGGACATGAAATTAGAAATCGGTGGAATTGAGTATCAAGCAGCTCCGTTTAACGGTTGGTACATGGAGACAGAAATCGGAGCAAGAAACTTAGCTGATGAAAATAGGTACAACTATTTGCCGAAAGTGGCGTCTTGTATGGGACTAGATACTTCTAGAAACAGTACATTTTGGAAAGATCGCGCACTAATCGAATTAAATCATGCGGTGCATTACTCCTTTAAAGAAGCAGGAGTGAGCATTGTAGACCATCATACAGCTGCCCAACAGTTCAAACGTTTTGAACAACAAGAAGAACATGCAAACAGAGAAGTAACAGGAGACTGGACGTGGCTAATCCCACCGGTTTCTCCAGCTACAACGCATATCTTCCATAAATCATACGATCCAACGTGGAAAACGCCTAATTACTTTTATCAAGAAAAATCTTATACCATTCAAAATAAGTAAAAAAGAAGCGAGAATCCAATTAGGAAACTCGCTTCTTTCATTATCCAAAGTCATATCTGTTCTTTATATGAGGGTAGATAGCAACAAATTGAGTATAAAGTCTTTCAAACTCTTCATAAGAAAGATGAAGAATTTGATAATTATACGTAGCCAGAAAATCCTCCATGCACTCTACATCTGCTCCGTATAAAAGTCTAGATTGCTCCAATGAAGTTAACATACTTGAATACGTTTCCTCTAAGTCATAGTCAGTAAACAAGCTACGAATCTCTGCATTGTTCATGAGGAAAAACCTCCTTTACAGTCGTGCTTTGTTTAGTGTAACCATGAAGTTGCTAGATTATCCGAGTTTTACTTAGCGATTTTATTTAATTGCTGAAGCATAGACAGAGATTTTCCTGTTCCGATAGCGACAGACTCTAATGGGTTAGGTGCTAAGTGTACGGGAACGCTTAACTCAGAAGTTAACCAGTCTTGTAAACCATTTAATAACGCTCCACCACCAGTAATGACTACTCCGTGGTCAACAATGTCGCCACTTAATTCTGGAGGAGACTGTTCTAAAGTAGAACGGACAGTTTCTAAGATAGCTTCAAGAGACTCACGCAATGCAGATTGAATTTCAGAAGATGACAATTCAACTGTTTTAGGTAATCCTGTAACAAGATCACGCCCACGAATTTCCATGAGTTGATCTGGATGGTCAATTAACGCGTACCCAATTTCTTTTTTGATGTTTTCAGCAGTACGTTCCCCAATCAAAACGTTGTATTGCTTACGAACGTGGTGAATAATATCATCGTCCATTTTGTCTCCACCAACGCGAATCGTTTCACAAGTAACCACCCCACCATAAGAGATGATAGCAACTTCAGTAGTACCTCCACCAATGTCTACTACAACGTTTGCCGTAGGTTCATGTACAGGAAGATCAGCTCCGATAGCTGCTGCTACCGGCTCTTCGATAAGTTCTACTTGTTTGGCACCACACAATTTCACAGCGTCTGTAATCGCTCTACGTTCCACTGTTGTTGCGCCAGAAGGGGTACAAACTACCACAGTAGGCTTTCGCACAGTACGTCCTAAAATTTTCGAGACTTTTTTCATCACCATTTTAAGCATTTCAGTAGTAATATCAAAGTCAGCGATAACACCATTTTTCAGTGGGCGGATTGCAACGATATGACTAGGGGTTTTACCTATCATATTTTTAGCATCCGTACCAACTGCAAGTACTTTTTTTGTGTTAATATCAATCGCCACAACGGACGGTTCGTTCATAATAATTCCTTTTTGCTTCGTATAAACAAGTATATTGGCTGTTCCTAAATCAATGCCGATATGTGTTGTTTGAAACATATTTATCCCTCCAATATCGGTTCTACAATATATACTTCAAGCAGTATATCGTATTTTTGGGTGTCATATGTAATGAAAACCTTGCCAGTTGCGCTTTACGACAGCAGAAATATAATTGTAATGGTTGTCGAAGCTTGTTATGAGTGGTGTCGAATTGTGTAGAGGTAATTTGGTGTCATAAAAATGTAATATTCGTTACAGAGAGTAGAGGAGTATATTTACAGTAGGATAAAGAAAAAGTACGGACCATGGCAGAAATTCCATGCTCCGTACTTTTTGGTTACTTAATCTTAAACTTCGTTAGTTCGTTTTTCATTGATTGAGTCATATTACGTAGCTCATTTACTTTCTCCGTTGCTCTAGTAAATGAATGTAGTTGCTCATCTGTAGAAGCGGAAATTTCTTCTGTACCAGCAGCTGTTTCTTCCGTGATTGCACTAACATTTTCTACTGCAGCTAATACATCTTCACTCATGGCATTTGCCGTTTCTAACTTATTAGACAGGTCTTTTAACTGTTCAAAGACACTAGTAACATTCGTATAGATGTTGGAAAAAGACTTTTCTGTATCTGACATAGAGAGTGCTTGATTGGAAGATAAGGTTTCTCCTAAATTTGCAGACTCCACAATGTCGTTAATTCCTTCTTTCATCTGAGCTAACATATCAGAAATAGACTGTGTGGCTTTAGAAGAGTCTTCTGCTAGTTTTCGAACTTCATCAGCAACAACAGCAAATCCTTTACCAGCTTCTCCAGCCCTTGCAGCTTCTATCGCAGCATTTAGTGCTAAGAGGTTGGTTTGTTCCGCAATACCTCTTACCGAAGTAGCTGCTTCCTCAATTTTATTTGTAAATGAAGAGAATTGATCAATAGAAGATTTAATTTCTCTTGATGCAGCGGTCATTTTCTCTGTTAGTTCTAGCTGTTTAACAATCGTTTCTTTTCCTGTAGATACGGACTGTAAAGCATGAGAGCTAAGATCCGTAGAATCTTTGCTATTTTGAACAGACTGTAAAAAAGCGTTTCTCATATTACCAACAAGTTCTGCTGCTTGCTGAATATCGACGGAAATAGATTGGCTTCCTCTTGACAATTCATCTGTGGAAATAGCAATCTGGTTGCTACTCTCAGAAAGTATGTTCATTTGGGAAGTGATCTCTTCTGTAAACTCATTTACTTCTGTTCCTACATGATCCACAGATTGGACAGTGGAGCGGAGATTGCTAACCATTTGACCAAAAGCATCACGCAACTGTTCCACTTCGTATTTTGTTTTCTTTTTCTTTCTTTCAGAAGTATGAAGTGTTAAGTCTCCATTGGCTACCAGTTGAGCATCTTTTACAAGAGCGTTAATCGGTACAATGATACGTCTTGCTACTATCCAAGTAAAAATGATGGATAAGGAAACTAAGAGGATACTTCCAATAATGGAGGCAGTGATAGTAAATTGAACAGTTCGCTCCATATTGTTCGTCAATTGCTTGTACCATGCACTAGTTTGTATATCTAACAAGTGTATATCATTAATGATTCCACTTATTCGGATGCTCTGACGATTAATCTCTGCTTTATCATTTTCGGAAAGGGCAGTTCTAGCCACACCATCAAGTTTTACTAGTTTATCTTCAATTTGAGCAGCAATAACTTGATGCGAAGGCACCGTTAGAACAGTTTTCATCTCTTCTAATGTTGTAGCAGTTAAAGCAAGTTGTGCTTCAGACTCTGCTTTATTTCCTTCAGAAGGATTAAAGGCATAATTGGATAAAGATTGTTTCGTTGTGACGAATTGCCCTCTAAGCTTTTCTACATTTATTAGCACCTGTACATTATCTTGTGAAGAACTTTGAATTTGTTGTACTTGTAAAGTAATAAAACCAATCATAAGGATTGCGATAAGTAAGGGAACGAGTGCTAAAATATATAAACGAGTACGTAATTTCATATTTTCCCCTCCTTATTTTGTAGTGGAAACAACTATTTCACCAGATTTAATTTTTTCTACAGCTTCGTCATATAAAGCTTTTTGTTCGGATGTTAACGATTTTACTCGGATAGGAGCAAGGCCAACTCCACCATCAGCAAGGCCAAATTCGTAAGCTGACTCAGAAATAGAGCCTTTTTCTACAAGTTCTTTAATAATGTCATATACGGCTACATCAATATTTTTTAACATTGAAGTAACGACAGCCTTCTCTGCCACAAAGAATTGGTCTGAATCAACACCTGCAGATAGAATTTGCTTATCTTGTGCTGCTTGAATAGACCCAACACCCGTAAATCCTGCAGCAGGATAAATAAATCCAGCACCTTCAGCAATTTGCTTCTCTGCGATCGATTTACCTAGTGAAGCATTACCGAAGTCTCCAGCGTATTCAGATAGCAGTGTAGCATCAGGCAAAATATAGTTGACCCCTTCCTGGAATCCAACTTCAAACTTGTGGATCAACGGGGCATCAACACCACCTATAAAACCAAACGTTTTAGTATCACTCACCATGGCAGCAACGAGACCTACTAAAAAGCTACCTTCATGTTCTTTAAATGTAATGGATGTAATGTTCTCAAGAGCAGAAACACTGTCAATTAATACAAATTCTTGCTCAGGATATTGTTTAGCTACTGCTTCTAATGGCTCTTGTGCAGTAAAACCTAAACCAATAACTAAATCATTCTCTTGTTTGACTAATATTTCTAATGCTTGTTCGAAATTTCCATCTGGTGCTTCTTCGTATGTAAATAAGATACCAAGTTCATCACGTGCCTTTTCTAGTCCACGAAATGCGGAGTCGTTAAAGGAACCATCTCCAAGACCAGTGTCTGACAAAAGTATCCCTATTTTTGTATAGTCCTCTTCTAAAGTGTCAGCTGTTTTTGTTGAGCAACCTGACAACACTATTAAAAAAAGAAGGCCGATTATCTTCCAATTCTTCACATTACTACCTCCTAAATGAGTAATCTATCGTTGCTTACTTTTTATCGACAAGAAGTGACAGATATTTAGGCTTTTGTAGGATAAGTAGTGCATAAAAAAGACGACTTTCGAAAAAGTCGTCTACAAAAAATAAAGTTGTGTCTAGCTTAAGCTGGGCCTTATGCTTTTCTAGATGTCTAGCTTCAGGTGCGCAACCGCTCGGGAAAGTCCAAAAGCCCTCCGTTGGCTGAAGAGCTGCCTACTCGGTCTTCTGAACTTTCCTGCCGCGGCTAAACGCGCGCCTTACGCTTTTCTAGATGTCTAGCTTCAGGTGCGCAACCGCTCGGGAAAGTCCAAAAGCCCTCCGTTGGCTAAAGAGCTGCCTACTCGGTCTTCTGAACTTTCCTGCCGCGGCTAAACGCGCGCCTTACGCTTTTCTAGATGTCTAGCTTCAGGTGCGCAACCGCTCGGGAAAGTCCAAAAGCCCTCCGTTGGCTGAAGAGCTGCCTACTCGGTCTTCTGAACTTTCCTGCCGCGGCTAAACGCGCGCCTTATGCTTTTCTAGATCGCCCAGTTACCATTTCTAAAGATAGCTTCTTTTGTTCCGTCTGCTTTGATTCCATCGATGTTCATTTCCGCAGAACCGATCATGAAGTCAACGTGCGTGATAGAAGAGTTTAAGCCATTTTTCTCTAACTCTTCTTCCGACATTTCTTTTCCGCCTTCGATACAGAATGCATACGCATTACCGATTGCTAAATGGTTTGACGCATTTTCATCAAACAATGTGTTGTAGAATAGGACACCAGAGTCTGAAATAGGCGATTGATGAGGTACAAGTGCAACCTCTCCTAAATACTTTGCACCTTCGTCTGTATCAACTAAACGTTGCAAAATTTCTTGTCCTTCTTCTGCTTCCACTTTCACAATTCGCCCGTTTTCAAAAGTAATCGAGAAGTTATCAATGATGTTACCACCGTAGCTAAGTGGCTTTGTACTTGCCACAGTTCCATTTACACCTTCTTTATGAGGAACAGTAAATACTTCTTCCGTAGGCATGTTTGCCATAAACTCTTCTCCATTTGCGTTTACACTTCCAGCACCTACCCAAAGGTGTGTTTCTGGTAAGTCTATGGTTAAGTCAGTACCTGATGCAGTGTAATGAAGTGTTTTAAAGCGTTTTTCATTCAATACGTCTACTTTTTTATGTAATGTTTCATCGTGTTCTTTCCAAGCTGCAACTGGATCCTTCACATCTGCACGTACTGCTTTGAAGATTGCTTCCCAAAGCTTCTCTACTGCTGCTTCAGTTGAACGTTCTTCTGGGAATACTTTTAACGCCCATGTTTCAGACGGTGCAGCTATTACAGTCCAGCTTACTTTGTCTGATTGTACGTATTGGCGGAATGCTTTAAGCGCAGCTCCTGATGATTTTTGATTAGCAGAGATTTTTTCTGGGTCTACTCCTTTTAATAAATCTGGAGAAGATGAAACGATGGACATAAATGCAGCACCGTTTGCAGCTAATGCTTCCATTTCTTTCGCTCGGAATTCAGGGAATTCTTCAAATGAAGATAGAGGAGCTAGTTCGTATTTCGTACGAGTAACTACATCATCTGTCCAATTCACCACAACATTTTTGGCACCAAGTTGGTAAGCTTCTTTGGTTACTAAACGAACAAGTTCTACAGAGTCTAATGTAGTATTAATTACTAGTGTTTGATCTTTCTGTAAGTTAACGCCAACCTTTACAGCTAGTTCAGCATAATTTTGTAAAGCAGTCTCAAAGTTCATGTTAAAATCTCCTCTTTTTGTCAGAATGTTCTCACTCCAACTATTGTACCAAGCTTTTACGAAACATTAAAGAATCGTGCCTAAATTATGTTAATGAAAGTTTATAGTAACTGTTATAAATTGTTCATTTTATCTTAAAGGTATTCTTATTTTTGTGACATATAAAGTATAAAAGGAGGGATTTTCATGACACCATTTACTAAGATTGTGGAGGAGCAATTAAAAGCCGCAATGGCTCGAGGTGAGTTTGATAACCTTTCCGGAATGGGGAAGCCGTTGCCAAATGATCCTTTAGACCATTTACCGGAATCTTTTAGAATGGCATTTCGAATTATGAGGAATGCTGGATATTCAGAAGATGAGGCGAAGTATTTAGTCGATATGCACGAAACTAAACTGCAGTTACTTTCTACGGAAGATGAGCTAGATAAAGTGAAATACCAGAAAAGATTAGATGAAAAACAGGTACAATATCAACAATACCTATCCAAAAAGAAAATTCGAACGAATAGTGATACGTTTAAAGCTTATCACCAGAAGATATACGATACATTTAATCATTGAGGCAAATTTTAAGAATTTTGTCGAGAACTATACACAAATATCGATTACATGCCGATAGTAGTAAAGACTATACATTTTGGTGGTGTGAACGATGGATCGTACAACAATAATTGGAGTAATACTAGGACTAATAGCTGTTGGTGCAGGAATGGTAATGAAAGGTGTACCAGTGTCTTCGTTAGCTAATCCAGCTGCAATTTTAATTATCTTAGTAGGAACTGTTGCATCAGTGACGATTGCTTTTCCTACATCAGAACTAGTAAAACTACCGAAAGTTTTCGGAGTATTATTCAAAGAGGGACAAAGTCAAAGTACACAAGATATTATTCGTCAGTTCTCTGATTGGGCACAACATGCAAGAAAAGAAGGATTGTTGTCTCTAGAACCTAAGATTCAAGAAGTCGACGACCCTTTCTTAAAAACAGGACTTCTCTTAGCAATTGACGGACAAAGTGCAGACTATATTCGTGATGTTTTATCTGAAGAAATTGATGCAATGGAAGAAAGGCACGCAACAGGAGCAGCAATCTTTACACAAGCAGGCACGTATGCCCCAACATTAGGTGTACTTGGAGCAGTAGTAGGCTTAATAGCTGCATTAAAAGATTTAACCGATATTGATAAACTTGGTTATGCAATTGCAGCAGCATTCGTGGCAACTCTTTTAGGAATTTTTACTGGTTATGTATTGTGGCATCCCTTTGCTAATAAATTAAAAAGAAAATCAAAGGTAGAAGTCAGATCAAAGCAATTAATGTTAGAAGGTATCTTATCCATTTTAGAAGGAGAAGCGCCACGAGTGATTGAACAGAAGCTTTCTTCTTTCTTACCAGCATCAGAAAGAGTGGTATTTATGGCTGGAAATCAGAGTGGAGAGAGTGTCGATGGGTAAACGTAGACATAAAAAGCATGAACATGAACACATTGATGAGTCTTGGTTAATTCCATATGCAGATTTATTAACATTGTTATTAGCGTTGTTTATTGTTTTGTTTGCTTCTAGTCAAGTGGATGTAGAAAAGCTACAAAAATTCTCTCAAACGTTTAATGTCATTTTTGATGGAGGGGACGGTGTCATGGAACAACCAACTGTCTCGGAACCAATTATTCCAGAGGAAGAAGTTCCGTTGGATGACTTAACGGATGAAGAAAAGATGGCTGAAGTCGAAAAGGATCAAGAAGAACTTCGTGAACTTCAAGAACGGCTACAGAACTACATCAATGAGAATGGATTAGATTCACAATTTTCAACAGAATTAAAGTCGGAAGGTCTGCTGATTACTATTCGAGATCAAGTTCTTTTTCCTTCTGGAAGCGCTACGGTTAGAAAAGAAGATGAAGTGATTGCCAATGAATTAGCAAAACTATTAGTCATGGACCCACCAAGAGAAATTGTGATAAGTGGACATACAGATAATGTACCTATAAGAAATGCACAATTTGATTCTAACTGGGAGTTAAGTGTAATACGTGCTGTTTCTTTTATGGAAATACTATTGAATAACGCATCTTTAGACCCAACGTTATTCAGTGCGAAAGGTTTTGGAGAATTTACACCTATTGCCGATAATGAATCGGTAGAAGGTCGAGCTCAAAACAGACGTGTAGAAGTACTTGTTCGTCCTAGAGTAGTAGAATAATAAAGGTACCTTGCTCACATTTTTAAGTAAATAGAGCAAGGTTTTTTTGTTACATGACTGGTAATTACTCATCGTTGGCCATGTAATGAGGGCTGTACTTAGAAGAGTCTTCTTTGCCTAAACAATGATTAATTATTATACTAGACATAATAAAATGCTAGGATTGCGATGCATAATGATGGGGGAACGTCATGAATGAAAAAGAGAAGGTAATATACGACTCAATAAAAGAAAACCCGTTTGTCAGTCAGCAAGAGATAGCGGAAAAAACAGGACTATCAAGATCAGCAGTAGCAGGCTATATATCATCTTTGATAAAAACAGGTCACCTATTAGGACGAGCATATATACTTCCTAATCAAAAAGGCATTGTGTGTCTTGGTGGTGCTAATATAGACAGAAAACTTCATAGTGATAAACCGCTTAGTAGCCGTACTACCAACGAAGTGGAAACATCCCACTTCCCAGGCGGTATTGCAAGGAACATAGCAGAAACACTAGGTAGATTAGGGTTAGAAACGAAATTGGTCTCAGTTGTGGGAGATGATGCTCAGTCAAAATGGTTGATGGAACATAGTCAACCGTACGTAGATACTTCATTTGTACAAACTTTACCTAACAAGTTATGTGGAACCTATACAGCAGTTATAGATCAAGAAGGTAACACGACGATGAGTTTTTCCGATATGTCTATTTATAATGAAGTGGATATAGGTCATATTCAAAAGAAGTGGACACCAGTCCGGGCATCAGACATGGTTGTTGTAGATACCAATTTTTCTGCTGAAGTAGTGAAATATATTATTCGAACATGTAAACAAGAAGAAATTCCTGTAGTCCTTGTTCCCCCGGCTACAGGTAAAATAGATAGAGTACCCTCTAATTTAGACGGGGTAGATTGGTTCATTTGCCATCAAGAAGTAGCTGAAATACTTACAGGGAAGATTGTGGAAGAAGAATCGGATGCTCTAGAGGCTGCAAGATTACTAGTAGAAAAAGGTGCTAAACACGTAATTATTTATCGTAATCATGAACCGCTTGTTTATCACACATACCGTGGAGAGGTGGGGCTTGTCATTCCTCCTGTTACAAAGGTAATTGATTTTACAGGTAGTGCAGACTTATTAGCAGCTGGTGTGATTTACGGTTTATTTAATGACTTACGATTAGAGGAATGTTGCAAGTTAGGTTTAGCATGTGCAGCGCTTTCCCACGAATCTAGAGAAACAGTCCCACATACTTTACAGAAGAAAAAGCTACAGGAGAAGTATCTAGAGTTGTTCTCTTAAAGCGAAAAATAATGGTGAAATAAATGTCGAACGCAATGGTGTGTGCGACAACTTTCGCGGGGCATTTGTAATGAAAAGCTTTATTTCTTGGGAAATATAGAGGTTTTAATCAAACGTTTGATCAACGCGTATTTTGACGAAAAAGAGGCTGGAACATTACCCGAAAGAGACTGCACAGGGATTTGCGCTGTAGGGGGACGCGTTCCACGGGGCGGGTTGCTGTATCGAAAAGCGTAAGGCGCACCTGTAGCTAGACATCGCTCCTCGTCGCTGAAGAACGCTCCTGTGGGGTCTCAGTAACCCACCTTTCCCGTAGGAGTCGCCCCCTTCCGCTCCAATCCCACAGATTTATTCTTAAAAGCATTTATTCTGCAGTATTTTAAACTCAAATATAACGCAAAAAAGGCACATTTATTTATTAAATGTGCCTTTTTTGTGTTGTCCTAACTTTTTTAGTCATTCTCTCTAGAGTTACTTAATGTCTAGCTCTAGGTGCGTAACTGCGCACCTAGAGCTTTTGTTACGTGACTGGTAACAACTCAGGAAGGACCACGTGAAGTGGTCCGAACTTAACCGAGTATCCATATCAATCTTTTACGCTTTTCTTAATGTCTAGCTCCAGGTGCGCAGATGCTCGGCAAACTCAGATGGCCCTGTGGTGGCTGAATTGTGGGACCTTCTGCTAAATACCGGTGACATCACGTCACCAACGCAGAAGACAGTACCTCACGTACAAGCCCTCGGTCCATCCAAGTTTGCTGCCGCATCTAACCGCGCGCCTTACGCTTTTCTTAATGTCCCCAGTTCCTGCGCAATTGCCTGCATTTCACTTGGGCTAAAGTGTTCTTTTTTCATAACAAGGGTATAAAGATAGTGCAAGTCTTCATACATTTCTTCATTAAAGGAACCAGGTTTAATTGCACCAACGTTCACCATGCGAAGTTTCTCCGTAATTTTTGTCACCATATACTCAATATTTTCTGTAGATTTAACGGTTAAATCCATTTGGGACACCCCTTTATACAACTGATTCTATAAGGGTAGCGTGAAATGAGAAGAATAACAAGTAGGAAATAATGAATACTTTGGGTAGAATATAGTATAGGAGGGATCAGTATGAGAATGATAACTGGTGTTTTAATTGGAGCAGTCGTTGGAGGAACATTATCTTTGTTAGATAAACAAACAAGAGAATCTTTTGAAACGTGTATGAAAAAAACAGGAAATACCGTTAAGCATACAGTCCAGCACCCAAAAGAAACGTATCATCAAGTATCCTTAAAAACGGAAGAGTGGAAAGTTACTGCTACTGCTCTGAAGCAAGATGTGGATTATGTCATTAATCGTGTGAATGAATTAAAGAAACTTACACCGCAAGTTACAGGATTGGTACAAGACACGGTAACTGCGGTAAAAGATACAGTAAATCATGCCAAAAAAAGTGAGCGATAATGAACTTTCTAAAGTTACTACTACATAAGATAACCGTTGATGATGTGTTTGGGATGGCTGCACAGCTAGCCTATTTCTTTTTGTTGTCTTTGTTTCCGATGCTGATTTTTCTCTTTACCTTATTAACATATTTCCCTATTTCAAGTGACCAAGTTTTACTTTTTATTGCTGAATTTGCACCAATTGATGCAATGGATGTCATTAGAGATACTTTAGATGATGTATTAGATAATACCACTGGTGGATTATTATCTTTTGGGATTATTGCGACGATATGGACAGCATCTAATGGGATGAATGCGCTTGTAAAGTTATTGAATAAAGCATATGAAGTAAAAGAAACGCGTAATCTATTTCTTGCTCGATTTATCTCTTTGGCATTAACAATTTTAATGTTATTAGTTATTATAGTAGCGTTAGTTTTACCGGTTTTTGGGCGACAAATAGGATTCTTTTTATTTAACGGCTTTGGTTTATCAGAAGAATTTTTATTTATGTGGAATCAACTTAGATGGGTAATTAGTGTAGTCATCTTATTTTTTGTTTTTACAGCACTTTATTATTTAGCCCCATCCGTTCATATGAAAGGAAAAACGTTATTTCCAGGGGCACTTTTTACTACACTAGGTTGGGCAATAGTTTCCCTCGGTTTTTCTTATTACGTAAGCAACTTTGGTAGTTATAGTGCAACTTATGGCAGTATCGGTGGAATTATTGTTTTAATGATTTGGTTTTATCTAACTGGTGCAATCATTATGATCGGCGGTTGTATTAATGCAGTTTTAGCTAAATTAAACCATGAGATGTAGCTCTCTATTAAAAGAGGGCTTTTCTTTTTTTAAGAAAAGCGTAAGGCGCGCGTTTAGATGCGGCAGTATACTTGGATGGACCGAGGGCTTGTACGTGAGGTACTGTCTTCTGCGTTGGTGACGTGATGTCACCGGTATTTAGCAGAAGGTCCCACAATTCAGCCACCACAGGGCCATCTGAGTTTGCCGAGCATCTGCGCACCTGGAGCTAGACATTATGATTTAAGTAAAGAAAGAGATGTGAGAAAATATGTTGTTGGTGGCGATGTTAGAGCGTCTAGGGATCATTGTAACAATTGCCTTTTTAGTAACAAGAATCCCTTTTTTTCGAAAGCTTATTGAAGAGAAGGAGCAGTTAGGTGTTTCAAAACGTCTGATCTTTGCTTTCATTTTTGGTGTGTTTGGGATCATTGGAACCTACACCGGAGTAGCTGTAAACACATTAGATGGTGATTATAATAGATGGCTAGTAAATTTGGCGTCAGAAGAAGCGATAGCAAATTCGAGAGTAATTGGAGTCGTCGTTGCAGGACTATTAGGTGGATGGAAGCTTGGTTTTGGAGCAGGGGTAGTAGCTGGCGTTCATCGATTTACATTAGGAGGATTTACCGGTATAGCATGCGGTATATCTACTGTAGTGGCTGGGGTGATGGCAGGGCTTATTCATCGTTATTATCGACAGCAGATTGTTGTTCCACCTAAGGTTGCCTTTTTAGTGGGGATGTTAGCAGAAGCCGTTCAAATGATGATTATTCTACTCGTTGCAAAACCATTTGGACAGTCGTATGCGCTGGTTTCACAAATAGGAGTACCAATGATTGTTGCAAATGGTATAGGTGCAGCAATCTTTATGTTGGTTATTCAGAATGTCATTCGTGGGGAAGAAAAGGTCAAAGCATCGGAATCACAAAAAGCATTAAGTGTTGCTGATAGTACAGTAAAATTTATGCGACAAGGATTAAATGCTACCTCGGCTAAAGAAACGTGTATTGTTTTACAAGAAAAAATTGGTGTCGACGCAGTGGCTATGACCAACAAAGAAGAGATTCTCGCACATGTCGGTCTAGCTTCCGAACATCATGTAAGTGGTGGTCCTATCCAAACAGAAGCTACGAAAAGAGCGATGGAGCTTCGTAAAACAGTTGTTGTGTACGAGGAGGATATCCATTGCCATGACAGAAACTGTCCACTCCATACAGCTATCATCGCTCCTTTAATACAACAAGATGAAGTAGTAGGTACGTTGAAATTCTATTTTGCCACCAAGACAGAACCGACTCTAGTAATGAGAGAGCTAGTAGAAGGGCTAGGATCCATCCTTAGTACACAGCTAGAATTAGCTCAAATTGACCAATTAGAGAACCTTGCACAGCAAGCAGAATTAAAAGCATTGCAGGCACAAGTTAGTCCACACTTTTTATTTAATGCTTTGAATGTCATTCACTCTTTAATAAGGGTAGAACCTCTTGAAGCTAGAAAAGTACTGCTAGCTTTATCTACGTACTTACGAGGAAACTTAAATGCCACACATGTTAGTCTGACTACTATTGAAGATGAGTTAAGACACGTGGAGGCGTATTTAAGGATAGAGGAAGCGAGGTTTCATGACAGATTACAAGTAACAATAGAATTAGATGAATCCTGCAAATATACCAAAGTACCAACATTATCTATTCAACCGTTAGTAGAAAATGCTATTAAGCATGGAATGAGAGATAAGAGTATTGACGGGAAAGTCAGTATTGCTGTGGGAGGTACTAAGGATGGCTGGGTAAGAATTAGCATCCGTGATAATGGAAGTGGTATTGAGAGTAGTCGGTTGCAGGTATTAGGAAATGAACGAGTTTCTTCCGAAATAGGAACGGGAATAGGAGTATGGAATGTTAAGCAAAGAGTAAAAGGTTTACTTGGAGGTTCATTAGAAATTAATTCTGTTCCACAAGAAGGAACAACTGTGACGATGATTGTTCCAAGAGAAGAAAGGAGTGAAGTCTAATGAAAGTTGTGGTTGTAGATGATGAAAAATGGAGCAGAGATGAAATGTGTTTCGTTCTATCAAACTTAGAAGGTGTGGAAATAGTAGGCGAGGCAAGTTCAGCGCATGAAGCAGCTATACTCGTGTTAAAAACAAATCCTGATGCCATTTTTCTAGATATCGATATGCCTGGAATTAGTGGTCTGGAGTTTGCGGAACAACTAAAAGGTATGCCTAAAGAGCCTTTTATAATATTTGTCACGGCTCATGCAGATCTAGCACCAAAAGCATTTCGCTTAGAAGCACTCGATTATATAGTAAAACCGTTTAGTGAAGAAACGGTAGAAGAATCAATCTTTAGATTACAGAAAAGGTTAAAAGGTTCCTCTGACTTTTCGAAACCTGTTCAAGGGAAGTTAGCAGTGCAAGGAGAAGATAAGACATACTTTTTGGACCCTAATACCGTAGATTATATTAAGAGAGAAGACAGGTACACCTTAGTGATTTCTAAGGGAGAAACGTATACTTCTACTTTAACGCTCAAAGAATTAGAGGATAAGTTATGTCAGTACCCCTTTCTTCGAGTTCATAAAAGCTTTCTTGTGAACACTACTTTTGTTCGTTCATTAACAGCATGGGGAAATAGTGTATATGAGTTGACACTATCCACCAGTGAAGATGTTATACCTGTTAGTAGGACATACGTAAAAAATTTAAAAAATGCAATTGAACTATAAATAGTGCTTGTTACACAATAAATAGTGCTTGTTAGCCTTAAATCGCCAAATGTATCCGTTTTCATTGTTATAATGTAAGCGTATTCAATAAATGAACGGTGAAAGGGGAAGCGCCTTATGATTACCTTCTTATTAGCAATTGTACTTTTAATTATTGGTTACTTCACATATGGGAAGTATGTGGAGAAAATTTTTGGTATAAAAGAAGAAAGAAACACACCAGCTTACACTATGAAAGATGGTGTTGATTATGTTCCGATGGGGACGAAGAAGAACTCACTAATTCAGCTACTAAACATTGCTGGAGTTGGACCAATCTTCGGACCGATCATGGGAGCGTTATACGGTCCTGTAGCGTTTTTGTGGATTGTTTTTGGAGCTATTTTTGCAGGAGCAGTTCATGACTATTTAACAGGAATGATTTCCATTCGTAATAAGGGAGCTCATTTACCTGATCTTGCAGGAAAGTTTTTAGGTAAAGGTGTACGCCATGTAGTGAATGCATTCTCGTTACTATTACTCGTGCTTGTTGCTACTGTATTCGTTACAGCACCTGCAGCGTTACTTGCAAACTTAACACCTGCTTGGATTTCCATTGGAGTTATTATAGCGCTGATCTTTGTCTACTATTTTGTAGCGACTATCTTACCAATTGATAAAATTATTGGACGTTTTTATCCTTTCTTTGGAGCATTGCTTGTAATATCAGCAGTAGGTGTTGGCGTAGGATTAGTTGTAACTGGTGCACCTATCCCAGAGATGACGCTTCAGAATATGCACCCAGATAATATCGCAATTTTCCCATTATTATTCTTAACAATCTCTTGTGGAGCACTTTCAGGATTCCATGCAACGCAATCACCTATCATTTCGAGAACGACGCAAAATGAGAAAAACGGACGTAAAATATTTTACGGAATGATGATTACAGAAGCGGTCATCGCAATGATTTGGGCAGCTGCAGCTATGAGCATTTTCCAACCTGGAGAACTAAGTGCACTTTTAGCATCTGGTGGACCGGCTGCAGTAGTAAGTGAGGTTTCCATATTGATGCTTGGTTCCATTGGTGGAACGCTTGCAATCCTTGGAGTAATAGTATTACCAATTACGTCTGGAGATACAGCGTTTAGAAGTGCACGTATGATCGTAGCTGATTATATTAATGTGAAACAAATACAAATTTCTAAACGTTTAATGATCGCTGTACCATTGTTTGTTATTTCTATTGTCTTAACACAGATGGATTTTAACTTATTATGGAGATACTTCTCATGGGCAAACCAATCAACAGCAATGATTGCATTGTGGGTGGGAGCAATGTACCTAGGACTTCAAAAGAAGAACCACTATATTGCTTCTATACCAGCAACGTTTATGACAATGGTATGTGTAACATATATCTTAAATGCACCAATTGGTTTCGGGTTATCAATGAGTGTATCTTTCATCGGGGCAACAGTTGTAACAGTATTATTTGTAGCACTTTTTGCTAAATCCATGTGGAAAACACATCAAACAGATGTACTCTTTGATGTAGATGACAGCTTAGGTAAAGCTTCGTAAAAATTTACCTCGCAAAATTGCCCTCTTTCTTGCTCATACTAGTCTTGTAAGACAAAGGAGGAGAAAACGGATGGCAAAAAGCAAAAGCAGTCAAAAGCATGGTCATACGAAGCAAAACAGTAAACAAAAATCTTCTTCCAACAAAACATCAAGTTCTGCAAACGGTCAGAACGGATACCACTAAATAAAGAGGCGGGGAACACAAACTTTGGATTTGTGTTCCCCGTTTTTATTTTGAAGGCGACAAAGGTCCAAAGCCGCCATGCGAGAGGAGAAAGAAAGGCGACAAAGAGCCGAAGCCGCCGTGCGAGAGGAGAAGGAAAGGCGACAAAGAGCCGAAGCCGCCGTGCGAGAGGAGAAGGAAAGGCGACAAAGGTCCAAAGCCGCCGTGCAAGAGGAGAAAGGAAGGCGACAAAGGGCCGAAGCCGCCGTGCGAGCGAAATAAGAAGGGTGACAAAACGCTCAAGCCGCCTCTACATCATGCCGCCGCACTCATTTGCTCTTGCTCTCGTTCTTTAAACAACATAATACTGACAAAAATAATTAAAAATAATACAGCGAATAAAACTAACAAGCTCACATTCGGAAAAGCTGCTAAAAACAGACCTCCTAGGATAGGTCCTGTTAAGCTTCCCACACTAAACGCTACGCCACATACCACGTTCCCAAGAGGAAGGAAATTCTTTGGCACTAAATCTGTCATATAGCTAATTCCCATGGAAAAAGTAGAACCGAGCATCATTCCAGCAAGAAAAATGGATCCTACCAATAAATGGGGCTGTGCTTCTAAGAATGATCCAATGAAAAAGATTGTTCCTCCCAGTAAGGAGATCAGAGTCAAAACTCTTCTACGACCAATCTTGTCTGAAATAACCCCAAGTGGAAGTTGAAATAAAATACCACCTATTGAGAAAGATGCTAACAAGATGGCAATTAATTCAACATTTAGATCAATGCGTAAAGCATAAATCGGATAAACCCCATGTAAAGAACTCTCCAAGAAACCATACCCAAACGGTGGGAGAAAGGCTACCCAAGACCACGTAAGTAGTTTCTTAATTCGTGGAAATCCTTTATCTACGGACCCAGATGAACTAGTGACTTCAGGTTTCTCGTTGTGTAACAGTAATAACAAGAACCAAGCCACTAAACATAGTAAAGAGGATAGTATGAACGGAAAAGCTGGGCCAATGTCTAAAAACTTAGTCATAAAGGGACCAATTGCAAATCCTAAGCTGAAAAATAATCCATATAAAGCAATATTTCTCCCTCTAACTGATTCAGAAGAGAAAGAGGTAATCCACGTTTGTGTTGCAAAGTGAAGCGCGTTATCACCGATCCCGATAATCAATCGTAGGAGAAACCAGAACCAAACCGCTTGATAAAAAGGAAAAAGAGCTAATGCAATAACCACAATTGCTCCTCCAGTCAAAATCATTGGCTTATAACCGTATAGTCTCAATGGCTTCTCTAAAAAAGGAGAGACTAGGATAATCCCGATATATAAGGCGGTTGCATGCAACCCATTTAATGTAGATGACATACCTTGTTGTTCAAAGATAATACTAATGAGTGGTAGCAACATTCCCTGAGAAAAACCAGAAATGGCTACAGCGGAAACTAAAATCCAAAAACGATATGCTTGAGACATAAACAATCTCCTTTACTTGTCTAATACCACTCTTCACTCTAATTCCTTATAAGTCGTTTGACAAGGAGAATTCTTATCCATCTGTTAAAATAAAAAGAAAAAGGGGGATTCACATGAAATTCACAATGAAAGAAGAAGGCGGATTTAAAACGCAATTACCTTTTGGAGAATTACATGTTTCAGGTAACGAAGAGTTTGGGTTTCGTCCGTACCAACTATTAATTAGCTCCATTGCTGTATGTAGTGGCGGTGTTTTTCGAACAGTAGCTGAAAAAATGCGTCTTCATGTTACTAACATTGAAGTGGAGACCACTCATGAAAGAATCGACGAGGAAGCTGGCCGAGTAGCTTCTGTCCACATGAAATTTTTGATAAGTGGTACTGACCTGAATGAAGCAAAAATTGAAAAAGCTTTGCATGTAACTAGAAAAAATTGTTCCATGGTTCGCTCTGTAGAAGGATCCATTGACATTACAGAATCGTTTGAAATTGTATAATAAGAAAGCTGCTTAGCATAATGCCAAGCAGCTTTTAATTCTTTTATAGATCTATCTCCACTGGTTCTTTTCCAGCTTTTTCGAAATAAAGAATAGTCTCTGGTTTTAATGCAACTAACACGTAGTCATCATCCTCAGGGCTTGGAATCCACTTAGACCACTTTTCACTCCACATTTCTTTTTTCTTTTCTTTGTCTTCTACAACATGCGCTTTTGCTGAAATTTCTACATAATCTTCATGGAAGTTAGAAGCATCCAATCCTAATAGTACATGTACATAAGGAGTTTGAGCTAAGTCGTCTGCTTTATGTGCATGTTGATTCGTAGCTGTATACAACGTTAGATCTTCATGTTGAAATAACATGAAGCGAGAATACGGCTTACCATCTCTAATGGTTGCTAACGTTCCAACTTGGTGTTCCTTCATAATGGAAAGTACTTTTTCTTTTGTCATATGAACACTCCTTTCTCTCTCTATTATTTTGTTCAAAATATCAAGTTCCATACAATACAAAAAGCACTCTGTTAGGGGGCAGAGTGCTTTTCGCGTATGAAAAGAGTGAGGACAAAACATGTAAGATTGTTTAACGTTTGGTTAATGTAAGTATACAACATCGTTTTTATTTTGTAAATATTCTGACTATATATTTTGTAAACTTTTTTTAATAAATATTTTTAGATTAGCTTTCGCATAATGCACCACCTTCTGAAACAAACTACCAAAAAAGAACTCAGGAGGTACGACATGATTAAACGTACTCTTTTAACTTGCTTTTGCTCCGTATTAATTTTATCTACTCCTTTACTTGCTGCAAAAGACCAAAAGGATACAGAGAAACAAAGTCAAACGCAAACGAGTAAAATGGAGGTTCCTTCTTCTGTGTTGACAATTGGAAAAGAGAATACTTATCCAAATGCGGTGGAAGACCTTCCAACTTTGCAACCAAGTGAATTAACGCAAGAATTATTAAAGACATCTAATGTTCCAATTGAGAATCCACAGTTAATAAAAATGTTTAACGAATCTTCTATGAATAAAACGCCTACAGCGATTGGTATGAGAGCGACAATTTATTTAGGAGAATGGGCGTTAAATTATGACTCTGCTGAAACTGCTGCAAATTGGGAGTATCAAAAAATGAACACCAATTATGTAGATAACCGCGGTGGAAAAACAAATATTCAGATGCACTATGTGCAAGAAACGCAAAAGACAATCAAAGGCGGCTTAACATCTAATGTTCCTGGAGCAGAAGATGTGAAGAAAATGATGATTTTAAAAGCTGGTCAAAAGAGCGGATTGCCACTAGCTTTTGAGACAGTAATTGGTGCTGGCACAAAAAAAGATCAAGTATACAACATTGCTCCAAAGCGTTTAGGTTATCTTTACGCATATGCACCGGCAATCAATGAAAAAGGGAAAGTAACCTACGGTGAAGTGTATCTAGTGTTTAAAGGAATGAAGCGCATGATCGTGGTGAAAAACGTAACATCTCAGGGAATTGGAGCATGGATTCCGATCCAAGACCACGTGTCATTTGGATTTATTACTAGCGACAAGCCTAGATAAAAAAGAAGCTGGGACGTCACACAAAATGACTGCACTGGGATTTCCGCTGCAGGGGGACGCTTTTCACGGGGCGGGCAGCTGTATCGAAAAGCGTAAGGCGCGCGTTTAGATGCGGCAGCAAACTTGGATGAACCGAGGAGGCAGCTCTTCAGCCACCACAGGGCCATCTGAGTTTGCCGAGCATCTGCGCACCTGGTGCTAGACATGCCTCCTCGTCGTGGTCGCTGTCGCTCCTAACTCCTGTGGGGTCTCAGCTACCCACCTTTTCCGTAGGAGTCGCCCCCTTCCGCTCCAATCCCGGATTTTATTTCAAAAAAAGCAGTAGACTGCAGTACTATAATTACCATACCAAATTTTACAAATATAAAAACAAGTGCATTCTTTAATGGATGCACTTGTTTCTGTTTGAGGTGTATAACTTCTGTTACTTTTAAACCTTACTAACCCTCTTCTGAAAATCAACATCTGGATAATAAGCGTTCTTCACTAGAATATTTGGTCCCAAGCATGCCACACTTGGACAGTGACAATTTAGTTCCTTGGCAATTTTCGTTTCCATCCAATTGTTAAACACAGAAGGAAGGCTATCATGCTCTATGTTTCCTAGAGCTGGCGTATCACCAAAGTCGGTTACAATGACATCTCCTGTGAAGATGTTCACGTTAAGTCGAGAACGGCCATCTGGGTCGTTACGTACAGTTACGTTTTTTGCCTCTCGTAGTTGCCTTAGTATTTCTTGGTCTTCATTGCTTGGACTACAGTGATAAAAAGGCAGCGTCCCAAATAACGTCCACACATCTGGATTTCTAAAGGAAAGGATAGAAGAGATTGCTGCGCGTAATTCATCTAATGAAAGTACCTCTAAATTCGAAGCAAAGTCACTAGGATACATAGGGTGAATTTCTACCCTTTTACACTTCATCTCGTTAACAATTTGATCGTAAATACTCTCTAAATATGGAAGTGTGTTTTTGTTTAACATAGTCTCAGCAGATACCAGCACACCAGCTTCCGAAAGTCTTCTACTATTTTCAATCATGCGATCAAATAACTTCTTACGTTGCTCTCGTGACGGTTTTCTTTCCATCATGGCAAAGCCTACGTCAATAAACTCGTCTACCGTTCCCCAGTTATGGCTGATATGTAATACATCCAAATAAGGAATGATCATTTCGTAACGGTCATAGTCCAACGTTAAGTTAGAATTAATTTGTGTACGCACACCGCGACTTTTCGCATATTTTAAAAGTGGAATCACTACTTGTTCGATAGACTTCTTAGACATCATTGGTTCGCCACCTGTAATACTTAACGTACGTAAGTGTGGAATTTCATCTAATCTATCTGTAATTAAATCCATAGGTAATGGAGTAGGATCCTTTGGTGAAAGTGTGTAGCCAACTGCACAATGTGCACATCTCATGTTACATAAAGTAGTTGTGGTGAATTCAATATTTGATAACGTCATCTTCCCGTGTTCTTTCACATCCATATATGCTTCCCATGGATCATAGGAAGGTGAAAGTGTAGGTAGCACGCTAGTTGTTTTCATATTAAAACTCCTTTTACAGCCGGAATAGTCGTACTTCATTATCGGTATATACGATGTATACGTCAATAAATTTTGCATAATTCATTGCAAGTAATGTTTGGATTAGGTAGGATGGGTAAGAAGAAATGGGTATACTAATAGAAAGAAATTAACCGGAGGGATTACCTATGGGCAAAGCGATTCATGATTCAGATTCACAAGTAGATTATCTGAAAAACAGATTAAACATGTTTTTAACTGTTTTAGATTCTATAGAGCCGGAAACAGCAGAGTTAGAAGATATCGATCGTTTAATAGAAATGATTGATGATATTGAAGTAAAGTGTCAACAATTCTCTAAATCAGAAGAAGAATAATAAAGAAGACTCCAGCCATTTTTTTGAAGGCTCGAGTCTTTTTTGTTACGTGACCAGTAACAACATATCGTTGGCTACGTGATGTGGCCGGAACTTAGATGAGTCTCCTTTATTCCCCTAAGGAAACAACGCAAATTCCCTGTCTACAACTCCTATCTATGATATAATGAAATCGTTCACAAAACGGGGATTTAGGGGGGAGAATCATGAGTGTAACGGCTTTAGAGAAAAGTATGTATGACTTGATTGTAGAGACTTCTACAAAGCTTCCAAAGGATGTGCGTCGAGCAATCCGACAAGCGAAGCTTCAAGAAAATGCAGGTACTCGTTCACACATGAGTTTAGAAACTATTACAAAAAATATAAAAATGGCGGATGACGTGGTATCTCCAATTTGTCAGGATACAGGAATGCCAACATTTAAAATTAAAACACCGGTTACCTATAACCAATTAACGCTTAAAAAAGCAATTTATGCTGCTGTTCAACAAGCTACGAAAGACGGAAAACTTCGTCCTAACTCTGTAGATTCTCTAACTGGGGAAAATAGCGGAGATAACTTAGGTGGAGGAACGCCTATTTTGAAGTTTGAACAATGGGAAGAAGATTATGTAGATGTGAAACTAATTCTTAAAGGTGGCGGCTGTGAAAATAAAAACATTCAATACAGTTTACCATGTGAATTAGAAGGTCTTGGAAGAGCAGGACGTGATCTAGATGGTATTCGTAAATGCGTCATGCACTCTGTTTATCAAGCTCAGGGACAAGGCTGTAGCGCTGGGTTTATCGGAGTGGGAATCGGTGGAGACCGTACAAGCGGATATGAACTAGCAAAAGAACAGCTTTTCCGTTCAGTAGAAGATACGAATCCTATTGAAGAACTTCGTCAATTGGAAGAGTACGTAATGGACAATGCAAATAAGCTTGGAATTGGGACAATGGGCTTCGGTGGTGAAACGACGTTACTTGGTTGTAAAGTCGGAGTAATGAACCGCATTCCAGCAAGTTTTTACGTATCTGTTGCGTATAACTGTTGGGCTTACCGTCGTTTAGGGGTAAACATTGATGCGGCTACTGGAGAAATAACAGAGTGGCAGTATCAAGATGGTGAGTTGATTGATTTTAAAGAAACAGAATCAGCGGCAAAGGAAGAAACACCGGATGTTATTACATTAGAAGCACCCATTTCTGAAGAAGATATCCGCAAGTTAAAAGTAGGAGATGTTGTGCAAATTAACGGTAGAATGTTTACTGGACGTGATGCGATTCACAAGTACTTATCCGAAAACGATTCACCTGTAGACCTAAACGGTCAAGTAATTTATCACTGTGGCCCTGTAATGTTAAAGGACAAGAATGGCAACTGGGAAGTAAAAGCTGCAGGACCAACTACATCTATTCGTGAAGAACCTTATCAAGGTGATATCATGAAGCGTTTTGGGATTCGTGCGGTCGTTGGAAAAGGTGGTATGGGACCCAAAACACTCGCTGCGCTTAAAGAACATGGTGGAGTTTACCTAAATGCTATTGGTGGGGCTGCACAATACTATGCTGACTGTATTGAATCAGTTGATGGTGTTGATCTGATGCAATTCGGTATTCCTGAAGCAATGTGGCATCTTTCTGTCAATGGCTTTACTGCTGTTGTTACGATGGATGCGCATGGGAACAGTTTACATGAAGACGTAGATAAGAGTTCTTTAGAGAAACTCGCTCAATTTAAAGATAAAGTATTCAAATAAGTAATATTTTCCATAAGTACCCTCTGATTTCTTACGCAAACTAGTGGTAAGAGATAAGGGGTTTTTTTATGAAATGGAGAAGTTTACTCGTCTTCATGATTTTATTTAGTGTAATAAGCCAAGGGGCTTCCGCAATTTCTAATCAACCAATTAATTGGGGGTTTAGCCGATCTCAAAACGGTCAACCGGCTGATGCTGGTGCGGTGCTGACAAACCTTTTAAAAGATCATGACAGCTTTTATCGTCATGAAACGAAGGAAAAAGTGCTATATCTTACTTTTGATAATGGGTATGAAAACGGGTTTACCGGTCAAATTCTGGATACTCTTAAAAAAGAAAACGTACCAGCAACTTTTTTTGTTACAGGTCACTACTTAAATAGTGCAACGGATTTAGTAAAAAGAATGGTGAACGAAGGACATATCGTTGGAAATCATTCTTGGAGTCATCCAGATATGACGTCTTTAACGGATGAAGAGATTAGAAATGAGCTGAAAAAAGTTAAAGAAGAAACAGCAAGAATAACCAAGCAAAAAGAAATGGTTTATTTGCGACCACCAAGAGGAATTCTGTCTGCAAGGACTTTATCCATTGCAAGAGAAGAAGGCTACATCCATGTTATGTGGTCTTTAGCATTTGTGGATTGGTACACGGATCAACAAAAAGGATCTCAATACGCATATGACAACATCATGAGGCAAATTCACCCAGGAGCAATCATGTTGTTGCATACTGTTTCCAAAGATAATGCCGAAGCATTGCCAGCGGTTATTAAAGATTTGAAAAAACAAGGATATCGCTTCGAGTCATTATCGGACTTAAGTGCAACTTTATCAGGAATTCCAACCCTTTAAGTCTGTCATTGATTTGACAGGCTTTTTCCCATCTTTCCATGATATAATAAAAAGATACGACTAAATTTGGAGGATCGACATGTGGGAGCAGTTAGTGGTTGTAGATGAAAGGTATTTATTTGAAGAAGCGTTACATCGTTTAAAAATAGATCCGTTGAACGTTATTGATGAAGAACATGCTCGAATTCATATCCCAATCTACCATACATATGAAGTTGTGAGTGTGCAATGTACTAGAGTTTCTAGAGGTGTACATATGCTCATTAAGGGAAAGGATAGTACGACAAAAGAAGCAGTTTTGTTGGAGATTAAAAGAATTCTTGGGATTGATCAAACGTTTGATCAATTAGAAAATCATTTTTCTACTACGCCTCTCGAATCGTTGTTTCAGAGACATAATGGTACGCCAATTATTTTGGAGTGGTCTTTATTTAGCTGTCTACTGAAGAGTATTATCCATCAACAACTTAATACAAAATTTGCTGCTACGCTTACCACTCGTTTTGTTCAAAAGTATGGTGAAAAAATTGACGGTGTATGGTTTTATCCAACACCAGAGAATGTCGCACTCATACCTGTTGAAGAATTAAGAACACTATCTTTTAGTCAGAGAAAAGCGGAGTACATCATCGACATTGCGAAAGCAGTTCTTGAAAAGAAAATCACTTTAGATTTATCCTACTTACATACGCTTGAAAATCAAGAAGTGGAAAAACAACTAACAAGAATTAGAGGAATTGGGCCATGGACTGCGCAGAGCTTTTTAATGTTTGGATTGGGTCGAAAAGATCTCTTTCCAGTTGGAGACATTGGGCTTCAAAATGCGCTAAAACATATTTATGGATTTGAAAATAAACCTTCTAAAGAATGGATGGAAAAAGAGTCCCAAAGTTGGTCTCCTTATCGATCCTACGTAGCATTATACCTATGGAGAAGTTTAGAAAGAAAAGAGTGAACGGACATGAATAAAAACGTAAAGCAAGTAAAACAACAAAATCCTGTTAAAGAAGGACAACAATTCCCTTTAACGATTAAACGATTAGGTATTAACGGTGAGGGAGTGGGTTATTTTAAGCGCCAAGTGGTGTTTGTGCCTGGTGCATTACCCGAAGAAGAAGTGGTGGTAGAAGCAACTTTAGTAAAGAACTCTTTCGCACAAGCCAAAATAAAGAAAATTAGAAAAGCTTCTCCACATCGTACAACTGCCCCTTGTCCAGTCTACGACATTTGTGGTGGCTGCCAATTGCAACACTTAACGTACGAGCAGCAGTTAGTAGAAAAGAGAGACATCGTAAAACAAGCGTTTGAACGTTTTTATAAAGCAATACCTACTGATCAGTTAACCATCCTACCTACAAAAGGTATGGATGATCCGTGGGCTTATCGAAACAAAAGCCAATTCCAAACGCAGTATAATCGAGGGAAAGTGGAAGCTGGATTATACAGTGAACAGTCTCATAAGTTAATTGATATAGATCGATGTATTGTACAACATCCTGCAACGGATTTTATTACTAATACTGCCAAATCAAGCTTAACAAAGTGGAACCTTCCAATATATTCGGAAAAGAAAAAGAAAGCTGGTATTCGAACTATTGTCGTCCGAGTAGGATTTAAGACAGGACAAGCTCAGATTGTTTTTGTTTCTTCTACACCGAACTTACCAAACTTAGAAGAAGTGGTAAGAGATGTGCAAGAACAATGTCCATCGGTCGTTTCTGTCATGTTAAACATTCAACCAAGTAAAACACCTATCATTTTTGGTGATAAAACCACGTTACTTGCAGGACAAGAAAAAATTCAAGAAGAGCTAAAAGAATTTTCATACGAACTGTCCGCACGAGCTTTCTTCCAGTTAAACCCTGTACAGACTGTAACTCTTTATGATGAAGCAAAAAAAGCTGCTAAATTAACAGGTAAAGAAAAGATTGTAGATGCGTATTGTGGTTCTGGAACAATTGGCTTATGGCTTGTAGATGGTGCATCAGAAATTAGAGGAATGGATGTCATCGAAGCCTCTATTAAAGATGCTAGACAAAATGCGAAAAAGTATGGTTATGGTGACAAAGCTACGTATGAAGTAGGAACAGCAGAGAACTGGTTACCTAAGTGGAAACAAGCAGGATTTTCCCCTGATGTAGTAGTAGTTGACCCTCCAAGAGTAGGTTGTGATGATCAGTTCCTATCTACACTTTTAAAGGTTAAGCCAAAGACATTTGTTTATGTTTCTTGTAATCCGTCCACTTTAGCAAAGAATGTACAGCAATTAAGTAGGTTATATGAAATTGATTACATTCAACCTGTTGACATGTTCCCGCAAACGGCGCAAGTGGAAGCGGTCGTTCGCTTAACATTAAAGAAGAGTAAATAATATAAAAGAGGCTGGGACAAAACCAGAAAGTGACTGCACTGGGATTTCCGCTGCAGGGGGACGCTTTCCACGGGGCGGGTTGCTGAGCCTCCTCGTCGCTGAAGAACGCTCCTGTGGGGTCTCAGTAACCCACCTATCCCGTAGGAGTCGCCCCCTTCCGCTCCAATCCCTAAGAATTATTCTTTAAATGCACTAATTCTGCAGTATCATGATCTTCAATACAACGCAAAAAAGGTACATTCGTTTTCTCGAAATGTACCTTTTTTGTTCTGTCGCAGCCTCTTTAATATGGCAAGAAAGTTTATTACTAATTTGATTCGGGAAACGTAAAAGAGAAAAGAGGGATACGTAAATGAGAAGGTTAAAAAGAATTGCTTCCAGAAAAAAGAATACGACTCTTAAACCTGTTCACTCAGGTCCCACTGCTATACATATGATTGAAGTAGAGGGTGGAGATTTCCACTCTCATACAGCGGAACGTATAGAGGAAGTGGAGAAACATTTACAAGACACACCAGTCGATTGGATACATATAGATGGTGTTCATGATGTGAATACAATAGAAAAAGTAGGAGGTATATTAAACCTTCATCCTCTTGTAGTAGAGGACATATTAAATGTAGATCATCGTCCGAAATTAGAGGTAAAGGAAAATCACTTACTAGTTATCTTAAAACGTCTAGCTTTTCATCCGGAAAAGGTTGAAGTGTTAGAAGAGCAAATAAGTATAGTTATTTTTGATAAAGTAATCATCTCTTTTGGAGAAGCCGGTTCTAGTTTCTATGAAAGAGTAATAACGCAAGCAGAGGAGCAAAGGCAAGATCATCTACTGGACCAATCAGATGGATTATTCCATACCATGCTTGACGTGATTGTTGATGAATATATGAAGGTAACCGAAGAAATGGGAGACGACATGGAAGAGTTAGAAGATAGATTAATCATGCATCCTAGACAAAATGACCTTCAAACCATTTATGAATATCGTCACGCGGTTCTCTCCTTTAAGAAACGAGCGTTACCTGTTCAAGACATGCTGATCAAATTGCTACAACAAGAATTCGATATGATTCAAGTGAACATGAGAGAATATTTTAACGACATATATGATCATATGGTAGTGGTGGCGGATGCTTATGAGGCTCACCGTGGACAAGTCGCGAGTTTAGTGGACCTCTATTATTCAAGCATTTCCAATAAAATGAATGAAATCATGAAAGTCCTAACAATAGTTTCCACTATATTTATTCCACTCACTTTTATAGCAGGGATTTATGGTATGAACTTTGCTCATATGCCAGAATTGGATGAACAGTGGGCTTATCCGCTAGTGTGGGTCATCATGATTTCGTTAACTGTTGGAATGTTAATCTATTTCAAAGTAAAAAAATGGTATTAGGGAAAGTTGTTAACATTATCAACAGTATTGTGGATAAAACAGTGGATAACCATCCACAGGACTGACCACCTTGTATCCTTTATGTATCAAAGGGTATAAAAGTTATTAAGATTATCCACAGTTCTGTGGATAATAAAAGACATATCTCTTATGGATATGTCTTTTATTATGTGATTGATATCAAGTTATTAATAAGATCTTATCCTCTTTTAGGAGAAGCTTCAGATGCAGCGCGATCCGCCTTTTTAAATTCACGGTGAAAGCTGATCTCCTGAGCTTTTCGTAAATAGCGTTTGCCTTCTTCTTTATAACGTTTTTCCATAAGTATCCACTCCTCTGAATGATATTCTTTACAAGTCTAACCATTGAGGGGGAGTGGCATACGAAATACAAAAAAATTACTCTTCATAGATATCTTCTAATGCATCTTTAAGCGTTGGATAGGCAAAAGTAAAATTTGTATGCTGTAAAACCGTTGGAAGTACGTGTTGTCCTTCTAATACTAAGATGCTTTTTTCGCCTAAAAGTGCTTTTAAAGCAAAACTTGGTGCAGGAATCCAGTGGGGTCTATTTAACGCATCAGCGACTGTCTTTCCAAATTCCTTCATCCTTAACGGATGAGGGGAGACTAAGTTTACAGGTCCCTTAATATCAGTGTTGTTCATACAATGGTCTATGGCTCTGACAACATCTTTCCAATGAATCCATGATAACCATTGCCTTCCTGTTCCAACTGTGCCACCTGCAAACAATTTGTATGGCATAGCTATAGCAGGTAGGGCACCTTCATCTTTCCCAAGAATAATACCAAACCTCGTGTAAACCGTTCGAATACCTAAACTTTCTGCTTCAGAAGCTAAGTTTTCCCATGTTGAAACGGTCGTTGCCAAAAAGTCGTCACCATGATTCAAGCTATCTTCACGATAGGTAGCGTCTTCGCTAGTTTGGTAAATACCTATCGCTGAAGCATTTATAAACGTACTTGGTTTCGGCTCCATAACTTTCATTATTCGGAGAAGTTCTTTCGTTGTGTTTACTCTACTTTTCAGGATAGATTCCTTTACTTCATCTGTCCAACGTCCACTATTAATCGACGTACCAGCAAGATTAATGACAACATCGACTCCGGACAATGCCAGTTCAGGCTGTGCGCTTTCCTTTAACCAAGTTACGTAAGAAAGTCTTGGGTGAGAGGATGTCTTTTCTTCAGATCTTGTTAAAATTACTACCTCATGTTCGTTTTCTAAAAAGTAATTAGTTAAGCCTTTTCCAACAAATCCTGTTCCACCTGCAATAGCTATTTTCATCGTATCCCTCGCCTTCAAATAAGAACTTATGCTTACTTTATGTTATGTTAAAAGTATGAAAAATACTATTTAAAAGCGGTTCTTATACTAAGGAGGAGTCCATGAAAATCATTACAAAGATTAGCGTTCAAGAGAAAAGAAAAGATCGTTATAATATCTTCTTAAATGAAAAATACGCTTTTAGCGTAGATGAAGCGGTTCTGATTAAACATAACTTAGTAAAAGGACAACAGTTAACAGAAGAAGATATTGAACAGATTCAAGTGCAAGAGGAAGATCAGAAGGCATATGGGAAAGCCATCAATTTTCTATCCTATCGAATGCGTTCCACTGGAGAAGTGTTTACGTACTTAAAAGAACAAGAAGTAGAAGAACACGTGATTCAACAAATACTTTCTAAGCTAATGGAGAACGGGTACTTAGATGATTTAGCTTTTGCGAACGCTTATGTTAGAACAATGATGGAGACGACGGATAAAGGCCCCAACGTCCTAAAGCAGGAGTTAAAGCTAAAGTCTGTCAGTGATGCAAAAATCGAAGAAGCGTTGTTGAACTTTAGTGAAGAAAGAATGATAGAGAAGGTTAAAAAGTTAGCGGAGAAAGTGGCGAAGAAACAGCGAACGCAATCCGCTAAAATGCTTCAGCTAAAAGTGGAAGAAGCGATTGTAAAGAAGGGATATCCAGCTTATTTATTGGGTGAAGTAAAAGAAGAATTCGAAGAGCAAGGAATGGAAGAAGAGGAAGAGTGGGCAAGATTAGTAACGCAAGGGGAAAAGTTTGCAAGAAAGTACGACAAGTTCGAAGGCTATGAGAAAAAGATGAAGCTGAAGCAAGCATTGTTTCGTAAAGGCTTCCCGTTACATTTAATAGACCGATATTTAGAAGAAGAATAAAGAGGGGCCTTTGTCGGGCACCTCTTTATTTTACACTTCTATATGGTCTTCTTTGTCTACCTGTTCTAAAATAGCATCGGCTACTACATCTGCTGGACGAAGTCGGCTCTTGTCTTTGATATGATCGCTTTCTTCCCAAAATGGCGTATCCATTCCACCCATGTACGCTCGTACGAATCGGATAGGTGTATCCTCATACTCTGCTGCAAGACTTTCCATTAATCCTCTAGCAGCAAATTTACTTGCGCAATAAACTGCTTCATTCTTTTTCCCTCTTAATCCCGCGGTTGAAATAATCCCTAAATAGGTTGCAGAATCTTGTTTTTCTACAAAGGGAAGGGAAACTTGAATGATGTTGACTAATCCACCTATATTTGTATCCATCATTCGGTTAAATTCTTTAGGATCCAATTGTTTAAAAGGACCAAAATTCCCGACACCTGCTGATAGAACTATAGTGTGTATCGTGTGGTGCTCAAAGATTGTTGGTAATTTCTTTTCTACTTGGTCCCGATCGCGAACGTCTAAACGAACGGTTGTTGCTTTTCCGCCGTTACTTTCAATAGTATTTTTTGTTTCTTGAAGTGTCTTTTCGTGTCTTCCAATAAGGATGATATGGTAACCTTGTTCAGCAAACTTTTGTGCAAAACTTGCCCCAAGCCCAGTACCAGCTCCTGTGATTAGAACGCTTTTCATTTTTTGAAACCCCTTTCTGTACAGCTATAATGAGTATAGTATACAATTGAGTAAGAAGACAAAGAAGGTGTTGGAGAAGATGGAAAAACGTTATAGTGAATTAACAGAACATGAACTTCGTCAAGAAATTGCTACGTTAAAGGAAAAAGCGAGAAAAGCAGAGCAGTTAGGGATTGTAAATGAATTTGCGGTCTTAGAACGTAAAGCTATTATGGCTCAAAGCTATCTTTTAAATCCAAAAGATTATTCCGCTGGAGAGATTTACGAGTTGGAAAGTGATCCGGGTACTTTTTTCCGTATTGATTATATGAATGGTGTGTTTGCTTGGGGATATCGTATGAATGATGACGGGAAAGAGGAAGCTGTTCCAATTGCGTTGTTGAGGAAGAAGAGGTAGAAGTTTGTATGGTTAAAGACTCTAGTGACTGCAACATTTTTTGACTCATTCGTGTGAAGCTTTACTTCACACGCCTTTCAACTTTGTTGAAAGGTAGCCAGAACGATACCAAGTCTTTAAGGAAAGCTAGCTTTCCCGGCGACTTGGTATCGTTCTGGCTAAATGAGTCAAAAAATTAACGTGATTAAATCTAAAAAAGAGCCTAATGATCAATCATTAGGCTCTTTTCTTACACTAATTTCTTCTTGACCTTGCCATTTGCTCCAATATCAACAAAGGTTGCGTTTGCTGCGTCTCCCCGTTGACTTGGTTTTTTTGTCGCTTAGGGTTGAAGTGAGTTAACGATAAATTGCTTTCATAATGCTGTTTACCAAAAACGTTTTGTTTCTTTCCCATCCGAACCGCCTCCTAAAGTGTGAATGCTTGTTACATCGAGTGGATACTGTCGTCTTCTCGTTGATTAGAAGCTTTCATACGTTCTTGCGGGTGGGTATTAATCGAGCCGTCTGCACGTTTTGAGTTAAACTCATCTTTAGCACGGCCTTCCCCTTCGAACTTGTTGTTTTGGAAATTGGTAAAATTCTTCGCTTTATTACGCAATCGAATCTCCCCCTTATCTTCATGCCCTTTGCTTTTTCAGCAAGGTACCTTTATAGTATGAGCATAAACTTACTTGTTATGAAGGCAGTATTAGGGAGGTATAGAATTTGAAAAAGTATCAAGATGAATTGGTTAAAATGTTGTTAAAGCAAAACGGTTCCTTATCAGTAGCTAGAGCAAGATCATGGGTAGAATTAATGTGGGAAGATTTCGAAACAACTTATGCCAAAAGCGGTCGTGAGTATCTTGGTGAGAAAGAAACAAAAAGAATAGTGGAACAGTGGGTGCTACACTATGGGCACCGTTTGCATGACTTAGCGAATGTAAACAAGAAATATGCGCATCTCTTGGATGATGAAGAAGATGTTAAGCACTGAAAACTTAAAGTTAAAACAAAAAACGGAAGGCAATCCTTCCGTTTTCTTACGTCCACTTCAGTTTTTCCTTCAGCTTCTCCTCACTAAATATCCATCCGGTATAGGAACTTAAGATATTTAGCTCCTCGTCTAACTTTACAACAGCTACAAAAGGGTAGTAATCGTTACTTCTGTAGCGCAAATCAATAAACCTTACTTCGTAGTGGTCATTATATTCTTCAATCACCCAACGATAAAGAGGGGAAAACGATAAGAATGCAGAAAGGTTTGGATCTACCTTTGCAGCAGAAATTACATCTGATTTTGGTAATTTTTTGCGCAAAAACTCATCCAAGATTTCTACCTTTCCATTTTCCGCTCGTCCAACGTAAAATCTTTGTTTACTAACGATAGCAAGTCTCCAAGATGTAAAGCCCATCGTTGGAGCGATAATCATATTTGTAACGTCTGGAATCAATTTTTTAATTTTATAATGAATGACTAATTTCTGTGCAAATCGAACTAAATAGTAAAAGACGAGTGCACAGTACATCCCTATAAATAAAGGTCCCGGCTCAGCGCCAAAGTACCATAAAAAAATTCCGACAAGATGTGTCAAGAAGATAACCCAATCAAACGTATTAATAACTCCTATTGCAACCCACTTTTTGGAGAATGGTCGCAATGCTTGTGTTCCATAAGCGTTAAAAATGTCGACAAATACATGGAGGAAAACAGCTAAAAATGTCCAAAGCCATAACGTAGAAAAAGGTACGCTAGGAAAGAAAAGGAAAATAATTCCGGAGAGGACGATTGGCCACAACAAAACTGCTGGAATGGAGTGGGTAATGCCTCTATGATGTCGGATATAAATAGCATTGTTTCTTAATTTTAAGACCGTATCAATGTCGGGTATTTGTGAACCAATAACCGTTCCAAACATCACGGCTGTTGCAACGGTGGAACTAGTGGCTACAGTAGGATCTAGTGTAGCAATACCACCTAGTGCAATTCCCATAGTGATATGTGTTGCTGTATCCATAAACATCACCTCTTTCAGTGTAAAACATTACTATGCCCTTGGTTGTTGTATTTCCATGGTATCATGATAAGGTAGAAGGGATTGAATTCTATGTCGACTACGATGATTTTTTCTTATAATATTAAACCTTATGCTAAAACAGAGTATCAAGAGTGGGTAAACAAACTGCGTCACACTCTCCCATCCTATGATGCAACGCTTCTTTCTATCCATGTAGAAGATGATAACAAATGTATTGAAGAAATAAATCTCCCTACAGCGTCCCATTTCCACATGTTAAAGAAGTGGAGGACAGAAAAGAAACATTCCATTTTTACACAACTGGAGAAGTGGATTGAACCAGATAGCATTGTGTGTTACTGTATCTCGCAGTCTAAAAATAGTATTCCCGTTTTTAATGATAGAAAACATTTGAGGAGGGCACCGATTGTCTCAAGAAAGTTTACAACACCTAGAGAACTATCCAGTATCTGATTTTCAACATAACTTAATGGAATGGTTCCGAGCCGAGCAAAGACAATTACCTTGGCGAGAATCAAAAGATCCATATCGAATATGGGTGTCAGAAATTATGTTGCAACAAACAAAAGTTGATACAGTTATCCCGTTTTACTTAAATTTTCTAGAAAAGTTCCCCACACCAAAAGCTCTGGCAGAAGCGGAAGAAGATGAAGTGTTAAAAGCATGGGAAGGGTTAGGATATTACTCCCGAGCAAGAAATCTTCAATCTGCAGTAAAAGAAGTTCATGAGGTGTATGGTGGGAAAGTTCCTAATGACCCAGAGAAAATAAAGAAACTAAAAGGTGTGGGCCCATACACAACGGGAGCAATCTCTTCCATAGCTTTTGGCATACCTGAACCAGCAGTGGATGGAAACGTGATGAGAGTAATGTCCAGAGTACTTTGGATAACAGAAGATATTGCACGTCCAGCTACTAGAAAAATATTTGAGGCGGCTATAAGAGAGGTTATATCACATGAAGATCCATCATCCTTCAATCAAGGATTAATGGAACTAGGAGCGTTAATTTGTACACCAACTAAACCAAAGTGTTTATTATGTCCAGTTAGAGAACAATGTGTGGCATTTGAAAATGGTGTGCAAGAAGAACTACCAGTAAAGTCTAAAAAGTCTTCTACTAAACTGAAGAAGTATACGACTCTCGTCATTCAAAGAGAAGATGGTAAGTATCTAATTGAGAAACGTCCATCAACTGGTTTGTTAGCTGGTTTGTATCAATTCCCTATGATAGAACAACTGAAAGCTACAGACGCTAGGTCGACCTATATCCAATCAGAAATAGATAGAGAATACGGACTAGCACTAGAAGTAGAAAGTGATATCTTTACAGAAGTACATCACATATTTTCTCACCTAAAGTGGGACTTAGAAGTAAGAAAAGCCAAAACAGCTACTCAAAAAACTCCTGAAAACATGGTCTGGTTAACAACAGAAGAACTGAATCAATTCGCTTTCCCAGTACCGCATCAGAAGATTAGGCAATTACTTCTTAGTTAGATAAAAAGAAGACCTTTTAAAAATCCAAAGGTCTTCTAAAGTCTATTCAATCATAAGAAACTCTGGTACCGTGTTGCCAATCTGCTTCCTTACGATGCAGACCACCACGGTCCATAATTTCTTCTGTAATTTCTTTTTGAATGGTATGCCCTTCTTGATTCAAATATGGCATAATTTGCTGTAACGAATGATGGAAATAAGCAAGCTCTTCTTCTTTCCATTCTTTTAGTGATAACATGGACAATTCAGTCATATCACGACCAACGTACATTTCATTCATCTCCTTTTGCGTAACTGTACTTATTATTAGTTACCAAAAGGAAGCTATACATAGGAGGAGATAATATGACACAAAAGGTAGCTTTAGTAACAGGAAGTAGTAGAGGAGTAGGAAGAGCTATTGCGCTTCGACTAGCAGATTTAGGGTATGACATAGTCATCAACTACGCAAGAAGTAAGCAGTCGGCATTAGAAGTAGCAGCAGAGGTAGAAGCAAAAGGAAGAAAAGCATTAGTTGTTAGAGCCAATGTTGGAGATATAGAAAAAATTAAAGTGTTATTTCAAACAATACAAGAAGAATTTGGACGCCTTGACGTATTTATAAACAATGCTGCATCTGGTGTTCTACGTCCAGCAATGGAATTAGAAGAATCTCATTGGGATTGGACCATGAATATCAACAGTAAAGCATTACTATTCTGTGCGCAAGAAGCAGCAAAGTTAATGGAACAAACGAATGGAGGATCCATCGTTTCCATTAGTTCACTCGGTTCCATCAGAGTATTAGAGAACTATACAACAGTTGGTGTGTCAAAAGCTGCATTAGAAGCACTAACAAGATACTTAGCAGTAGAACTTTCTCCTAAAAATATTGTAGTGAATGCAGTATCTGGTGGTGCGATTGATACTGATGCATTGAAACATTTCCCTAACAGAGAACAACTACTGAATGACGCAAAAGCAAATACACCAGCAGGTCGCATGGTAGAGATAGAAGATATGGTTGATACGGTGGAATTCTTAATTTCCGAAAAAGCATCTATGATTCGTGGTCAGACCATTATTGTAGATGGTGGAAGATCTCTGTTAGTTTAATTCACCAAAGTTTTTTTTCTTTTACGCGGATAATTGTTCTGAAATGGGACAAATTAATCTTCGTGGAGGTGATAAACATGGAGAACAAATACAACCAACAACAAGCATCAGCTACAAACGCTGAGAAAGTGAAGCAACAAAACGCTGCTTCTGCTCAAGGCCAATACGGAGCTGAATTCGCTTCTCAAACAGACGTACAAAAAGTAAAACAACAAAACCAACAGGCTGAAGCTAAAAAAGCTCAAAACTCTGCTGGTCAACAAAACAAATACTAATTCGTAATATGGGACACCTTAACAGTTGCTGTTGAGGTGTTCTTTTTTTTGTTACGTGACCTGTAACAACTCATCGTTAGCCACGTGATGTGGCTTGCTTTTAGATGAGTCTCCTTTCACAAGTTAAATGATTAATAAAGATAAAAATAAATACCAAAACAACCCAAATAAATTTAAATAAAGAAGGATAATCACTCTCATAGGGGGACATATTAATCTTCGTGGAGGTGATAACAATGGAAAACAACTACAAACAAACTCAATCTGGTACAAACGTTGAGAAAGTGAAGCAACAAAACGCTGCTTCTACACAAGGACAAGCACAAGCTAATCAACAATACGGTGCTGAGTTCGCTTCTCAAACAGACGTTCAAAAAGTGAAGCAACAAAACGCTGCTTCTGCTCAAGGACAAGCGCAAGCTAAGCAACAGTATGGTGCTGAGTTCGCTTCTCAAACAGACGTTCAAAAAGTAAAAGAGCAAAACCAACAAGCTGAAGCTAAAAAAGCTCAGAATTCTGGTGCTCAAAACAACCAACAAAATAAATATTAATATGAAGTAAAAAAAAGCCAAAACTATTCGAGTTTTGGCTTTTTTGTCACGTGATCAGTAACAACTCATCGTTGACCACGTGTTGTGGTCTGTTCTTAGATTAGTATCCTTACTAAGGTTCCTAGCTAGCCGTTAGATAAGTATCCACCCTTACGTCTTAGCTACAAATGAATATCTACGCATTACAGAAACACTTCACCAACACTCCTCATACACCAATTCTCTTATCGACAGAAATCATGATTCTCCGTCAGATTTTTTACTCATGACGCACAATTTATCGAAAAGTCGACGCGTGGTTAGCAAAGGAATTTAGTTGTACAAACAAGAATGGTAGTAAGGAGAATACTTGACCGAGGAGGAACAAAAGATGAGTGCATTTCAAAAAGTAGTGTCAGCGCAAATGGAAACGATGTCACAATTATTGTATTTACAAGGAGAATTAGAAAGATGTCAAGAAGTAGAAAAACAACTTTCTGAGATAAATGAGGCAGACGAATTGGGGGAAGTACAAAACGAAATTAATTTAATGAAGGAAGAACTGCGATTAATTCAACAAGAATTTGAGGAACAAACTGCCTTAGTTATTGAAACATATAAAGAGTTAAATCAAGAAAAAGAACATGAAATAACTGTAAACTATTGAAATTGATAATGTTCTTTAGTTTTAAATTGCATAATAAACCGTTATAATAGAAAGGACACGTTAGAGTATAGGATAAATTTGGCAAGGTTGTAAGTGTAACGTTTGCAGAAGTCGAAAAACAGAAAGTAGGAGGTTGTATGTGGATTCCCACCGAAGGAGAAGGTACACAAATTCAAAGTTATAAACATAATGGGAATATCCATCGTATTTGGCAAGAAACCACTGTTCTAAAAGGGTCTCGTCGTATTATTATTGGCGGAAATGATCGTACAATGGTAACGGAATCGGATGGTCGTACCTGGATTACTAGAGAACCTGCAATATGTTATTTCCATGCCGAGCATTGGTTTAATATTATTGGAATGCTAAGAGAAGATGGAATTTATTATTATTGCAATTTAAGTTCACCATTTGTGTACGACAAGGAAGCAATAAAATACATAGACTATGACTTAGACATTAAAGTGTATCCAGATATGACATTTACATTGTTAGATGAAGATGAATATGAGCATCATCGTCAACTAATGGGATATCCCGATGTAATTGATCACATTTTACGAAGAAATGTGGACAAGTTAATTCGTTGGATACGCCAGCGCAAAGGACCTTTTGCTCCAGACTTCGTGGACAATTGGTATGAGCGCTATTTGACGTATCGTAAATGAAAAGAAAGGTCAGACTAAATTTAGTCCGGCCTTTTTATCTGTTATAAAACCAAGACGAAAAACGAATTGTTTTGCAGCAAGAAAGGAGTGTCTAGGTTTGAGTAGTGTAAAGAGATATATGACCTTTGTCCGTCCATACCGATGGGCAATTGCATTGACATTAGTAATAGGTATTGTGAAATTTGTTATCCCGCTATTATTGCCATTACTTATTGCATATGTAATTGATGATATAGTGTTATCAGAAATATTGACGGCAGATGAAAAGCTATCAAAAGTAGCCTGGGTAATGGGTTCAGCTGTTGTGATTTATTTAGTAGTGAGACCACCTGTTGAATATTATCGACAGTATTTTGCTCAGTGGACAGCAAGCAAAATCTTATATGATATAAGAGAGAGAGCATATGGACACCTTCAACAATTAAGTTTTCGCTTTTATGCCAATAACAAGGTTGGAGAAGTCATTTCACGAGTTATTCACGATGTAGAGCAAACAAAAAACTTTGTTGTCACAGGCCTAATGAATGTGTGGCTTGACATTGCGACGATCATCATTGCTATAGGAATTATGTTTACTTTAGATGTCCCTTTAACGTTTGTAGCGATTATTTTATTCCCTTTATACGGGGGCTCTGTAAAGTATTTCTTTGGTCGTTTACGTTCCTTAACAAGAGTTCGTTCACAAGCGTTAGCTGATGTGCAAAGTCATTTGCATGAGCGAGTGAGCGGTATGGCAGTAGTAAAAAGTTTTGCGATTGAAGAGCATGACCAACGTCAATTTGATGAGCGAAATGATACTTTTTTACACAAAGCATTGGATCACACGCGTTGGAATGCAAAAGCGTTTGCAGTGGTAAATACGATTACAGACATTGCTCCATTGTTGGTTCTAGCTGTTGCAGCCTATCAAGCAATTCAAGGCAGCATTTCTGTGGGAGAAGTAGCAGCATTTTTAGCGTATATTGAAAGACTGTATAGCCCGTTACGTAGATTGGTTAATTCTTCGACTACTTTGACGCAATCTATCGCTTCCATGGATCGTATGTTTCAGTTATTTGATGAGCCATATGATATTGAAAATAGCCCGAATGCAAAGGCGCTACCGAGAACGAAGGGAGAAATCATCTTTGACCATGTTTCTTTCCGTTATAACGACGAAGATGATGATACGTTAAAAGATGTGCATTTGCATGTGAAGTCTGGAGAAACGATTGCTCTTGTCGGAATGAGCGGAGGCGGGAAGTCGACGATCGTTAGTCTTCTTCCACGTTTCTATGATGTAACAGATGGGAAGATACTCTTAGATGGAGTGGATATTAAAGAGTATGATTTGACTGACTTGAGGAACCAGTATGGTATTGTGCTACAAGATACCATTTTGTTTAGCGATACGATTAAAGAGAATATCAAAATCGGTAAGCCTGGCGCTTCTGATGAAGAAGTTGTGGCTGCTGCGAAAGCCGCAAATGCTCATACATTTATTGAAGGATTAACAAATAGTTATGATACGCAGGTTGGAGAACGAGGTGTCAAACTTTCTGGCGGCCAAAAGCAACGAATTGCGATTGCGAGGGTATTTTTAAAGAATCCACCAATTCTTCTGTTGGATGAAGCGACTTCTGCATTAGATGTGGAAAGTGAAAAGTTAATTCAAGATGCTTTAGAGGAATTAGCAAAGGATCGAACCACTTTTATTGTAGCCCACCGATTATCAACAATTGCACACGCTGATCGCATTGTCGTTTTAGAACACGGAAAAGTAGTGGAAATGGGAACACATGATGAATTGATTCGAAAAGATGGTGCTTTCCACCGTTTGTTACAACAAAGCCAAGTATAAAAAGAAGCCGTCTGAAGAGAAGATAACTCTGCTCTTTGGGTGGCTTTTTTGCTTTGAGATGAAAAAATGTCTTGCGGTATAGCAGAAGAGAGAAAAACGGTTTCAGGTATACCGCAGGAGCGTCTTGCGGTATAGCAGACGATAGAAAAACGGTTTCAGGTATACCGCAGGAGCGTGCTGCAATATAGCAGAAGAGAGAAAAACGGGTTCAGGTATACCGGTGGAGCGTGCTGCGGTATAGCAGAAGAGAGAAAAACGGGTTCAGGTATACCGCAGGAGCGTGCTGCGGTATAGCAGAAGAAAGAAAAACGGTTTCAGGTATACCGCAGGAGCGACTCGCGGTACACCAGCCGAGTGAAAAGCAATTCCAGGTATCTAACGAAAATCAGCTTAATGGGTAAATAGACTCCTATCCATAAAATCCCACACATATTTCCGCTATCCCCCTCATATAGTGACCATAATCCAAACAAGTGGACAAGTGTCTGCTGTGGTTAAGAAGGAGGAGCATTATGTCAGTTCCTGTTTTAGAAGTTAAAAGCTTATCTACCTCATTTTTCACAGACAAAGGAGAGATTCCTGCAGTTGAAGATGTTCATTTAACTATTCATGAAGGAGAGGTCGTTGGGATCGTAGGGGAATCAGGTTGTGGAAAAAGTGTGACATCCCTTTCCATTATGAGACTCGTCCCGCAGCCTCCTGGAAAAATAAAAGAGGGATCATCCATTTCTCTGCTAGGAAAAGAACTAACAACATTAAAAGAAAAAGAAATGCGGAAAGTAAGAGGTAACGATATCGCAATGATTTTCCAAGAACCGATGACATCTCTAAACCCGTTGTTCACAATTGGAGATCAATTAGACGAGGTGTTAACGATTCATCGATCTTTATCCAAACAAGAAAGAAAAAACAGAGCAATCGACATGTTAAAACTTGTGGGGCTGCCGCGAGCAGAAGCACTCTTAAAAGATTACCCCCATCAACTATCAGGTGGGATGCGTCAGAGGGTCATGATTGCCATGGCTTTACTCTGTGAACCCAAACTCTTAATTGCCGACGAACCGACTACTGCTCTTGATGTAACCATCCAAGCACAAATGATGGACCTCATGAAAGAACTAAATCAAAAATTAGGAACGGCAATCATGTTAATTACACATGACTTAGGTGTAGTGGCTGAAACGTGTGACAGAGTTATTGTCATGTATGCGGGTCAAGTAGTAGAAGAAGCAACCGTAGAGGAGTTGTTCCGTAACCCGCAGCATCCATATACGCAAGGCCTACTTTCCTCGATACCGGATATGCGAGAGAAAAAAGAGCGGTTGTACTCTATTCCAGGTACGGTACCAATTCCAGGCTCCATTAAAATAGGTTGCCGATTTGCAGACCGTTGTCCAAAAGCTACGACAGAGTGCAGTGAAAATAACCATGATCTACGCGCGATTGCAGAAGGCCACTTAGTTCGTTGTTTAAAAGCAGAGGAGGCATTGGTATGAGTAAAACTCCACTGTTAACCGTTAGAGAGCTAACGAAACATTTTCCTATTACAGGTGGAATCCTTGGGAAAACGATTGGACAAGTACAAGCGGTCAATCATGTATCGTTTGACGTATATAAAGGAGAGACGTTTAGTCTTGTTGGAGAAAGTGGCTGCGGAAAATCCACAACAGGACGAGCACTACTGCGATTACATGAACCTACGTCTGGAGAAATTATTTTTCGAGATGCAAATCTTACAGATCTAAAAGAGTTAGAGGTTAGAAGAATGAGAAGAGATATGCAGATGGTTTTCCAAGATCCGTACGCTTCGTTAAACCCAAGGCATACGATTGGAAAGATACTAGAAGAACCATTAATTGTTCATAAAATTTATGATACGGCAAAAGAACGAAAAGAAGCAGTTGCGAAAATATTGGAGACTGTTGGATTACGTAGAGAACACGCTTCTCGTTATCCTCATCAATTTAGTGGTGGGCAACGTCAACGGATTGGCATTGCTCGTGCATTGATGACGAAACCAAAGCTTATCGTATTAGACGAGCCGGTATCTGCACTAGACGTATCTATCCAAGCCCAAATATTGAATTTACTGGAAGACCTTCAGCAAGAATTTGATTTAACCTACGTGTTTATTGCACATGACTTAGGTGTAGTGCGCCATATTTCTGATCGTGTAGGAGTAATGTATTTAGGAAATCTAGTAGAACTTTCTGGAGCTGAAGAGTTGTATGCATCACCATTGCATCCATATACGCAAGCGCTGTTATCATCTGTTCCGATTCCAGATCCTACTGTTCGGAATGAACGAAAGCGTGTGACCATTAAAGGTGATATCCCTAGTGCATCCAATCCGCCATCAGGCTGTGTGTTTCATACGAGATGTCCCTTGGCAACGGAACGGTGTAAGAAAGAGATTCCTAGCTTTAGAGAAGTGAAAGATAGGCATTACGTCGCTTGTCATGAAGTAAATTAATTAAACTATTTCTCACTTTAAATGCATGAAGAAAGAATTACAAGCATATTTCATAGAGTAAGAGCTTGGGCTCTAAGATAAAAGGGGGTCTTTATTAATGGCAAAACGTTCATGGCTTTGGTTCATCTCTGCACTACTCGTTTTATCTATCGTTTTAGCTGGTTGTACTGGTGGGGATGACAAAGAGGAAGAGAAACCAACAGATGATCCTGGAGACGTAACGACAGAAGAACCTGCTGAAGAAACACCACAAGTATTAGTCTTCGGACGTGGAGGAGATTCTGTATCTTTAGATCCATCTCAAGCAACGGATGGAGAATCATTTAAAGTAACGAAAAATGTATTTGAAACGTTGATTGAATTTGGTGAGCAAGATACAGAACTACACCCTGGACTTGCGACAGAGTGGTCGAATACAGAAGACGGTTTACAATACACACTTAAATTAAGAGAAGGTGTCACGTTCCACGATGGCACACCTTTCAATGCGGAAGCGGTTGTTTTCAACTTTGAAAGATGGAAAGGTGGAAGTAAAGAGCAATTCTACTACTATAATTCTCAATTTGGAGAAGTAATTAGCGAAGTAGTAGCAGACGATGAGTACACTGTAACATTTAAGCTAACTCGTCCTCTAGCTCCTTTCTATAAAAACTTAGCAATGTCACCTTTCGCGATTGCTTCACCAGCAGCAATAGAGCAATTCGGAGATAAGTTTAACGAAAATCCTGTGGGAACTGGTCCATTCGTATTCAAAGAGTGGAAGCGTAATGACCGTATTACAATTGAAAAGAATCCTAACTACTGGGAAGAAGGTTTACCGAAACTTGATACAGTTATTTTCCGTGCGATTCCTGACAACTCTGCACGTGTAAATGCTTTAGCAACAGGTGAAGTAGATCTTATTGACGGTGTGAACTACAGTGACGTTCCTACTATTGAAGGGAACAGCGAGCTTCAAATGTTCTATCGTCCTTCTATGAACGTTGCATATGTTGGCTTAACAAATACTCGTGGTCCTTTACAAAATAAATTAGTTCGTCAAGCGCTTAACTATGCTGTAGACAAAGCATCCATCATTGATGCGTTCTATGCAGGTGCAGCTGAACCAGCGAAAAACCCAATGCCACCAGTAATTGCTGGATATAATGATGCGTTGGAAGGATACGAATATAATCCTGAAAAAGCAAAAGAACTTCTTGCGGAGGCAGGATTTGAAGATGGCTTTGAAATGGAACTTTGGGCAATGCCAGTTGCACGTCCTTATATGCCAGATGGACAAAAGGTTGCAGAAGCCCTACAAGCAAACTTTGCTGCTGTTGGTGTAAATGCAAAAATCACTTCATATGAGTGGGCTACTTATTTAGAAAAAGCTCGTAACGGAGAAGCTGATTCCTTCTTACTAGGATGGACTGGAGACAATGGAGATGCAGATAACTTCCTTTATGTGCTACTAGATCAAGATAGCATCGGAAGTAATAACTACGCTCAATATCAGAATCAAGCAGTACATGATTTACTAGTAGAAGCACAATCCACTCCTGATCAAGCAAAACGTGAAGAGCTTTACAAGCAAGCACAAGAGTTAATTCACGAAGATGCTCCATGGATTCCACTTGTTCACTCGAACCCAGCATTAGCAGGTAAAGCTGGTATCTCTGGATTTAAAGCTCATCCAACTGGGTCCGATGTGTTAGCAACAGTTGAAATGAAATAAAGCAAAAGAAGAGAGGGACTCGTCTCTCTCTTTTTTTCTAAAATTGTTAATGAAGGAAAGGGGGAAAATGGATGTTTTCCTACACCTTAAGAAGACTAGGTATGCTAATTCCTGTTTTACTCGGACTAACATTAATCGTCTTCTTTATGATTCGTGCAATTCCAGGTGATCCTGCTGAACAGATCCTTGGACAAGCTGCCACAAAAGAAGCTATTACAGAGCTGAATGAATCTTTAGGATTAGACAAGCCTTGGTATACACAATATGTCTATTATGTTGGGGACTTACTCACAGGAGACTTAGGTGAATCGTTACGAACGAAGTCTGCTATTTCAGAAGAGATATGGCCATACCTTGCTGCAACAATGGAGTTAACATTTTGTGCAATGTTTATAGCAATTGTTATTGGAGTGAATGCAGGCATTATTTCTGCTTGGTTCCAGCGATCTTGGTTTGACTATACTGCTATGTTACTAGCTTTAATTGGTGTATCCATGCCAATTTTTTGGCTAGGATTGATGGAACAGTGGATTTTCTCCATTCAACTAGATTGGTTGCCGACTTCAGGACGAGAAGATGTGAGGAATCCGGTGGAGGCAATTACCCATTTGTTTTTAATTGATACAGCCATTCAAGGCGAGTGGGCTCAATTTCAAACTACTATAAAACATCTGATTTTACCTAGTGTTGCATTAGCAACAATACCTATGGCAATTATCGCAAGAATTACTCGTTCCTCTATGTTAGAAGTCATGAAATCCGATTACATCCGAACGGCTCATGCGAAAGGATTAAGAATGTTTTTTGTTGTGTACAAGCATTCATTAAAGAATGCAGTTATTCCTGTATTAACTATTATTGGTCTTCAAACTGGTTTGCTATTAGGCGGAGCAATTTTAACGGAGACCATCTTCAGTTGGCCTGGTATTGGTCGTTATATCTTTGAAGCTATTAATTTTCGAGACTATCCAGTTATTCAATCAGGTATTTTAATCGTTGCAATTATCTTTGTCACCATCAACTTAATTGTGGATTTACTCTATGCAGTCATTGATCCACGAATTAAGTATCGATAGGGGGGAGAGTATGACTACTTTAACCGCAAAAATTACAGCTGGGAAACCAGAGTCTCCTTGGATGGAAGCGTGGAGGAGATTTAGGAAAAATAAATTAGGTCTAGTTGGTGCAGGGATTGTCTTATTTTTTATCTTGGTTGCTTTATTCGCACCGCTATTAGCAGCAGAAGGAATAAATGATCAAGATTTCTCTAACAGATTACAAGCACCTTCTAGTGAACATTGGTTTGGTACAGATGATTTTGGTCGTGATATTTTATCGCGGGTTATTCATGGTGCTCGAATTTCTCTATGGGTAGGGACATTCTCCGTAATTGGTTCTGTTATTGTCGGTTGTACACTTGGTATTATTGCAGGGTATTTTGGAAGATGGATTGATACCATTATCTCGAGGATATTTGACATTATGCTAGCATTCCCTAGTATTCTTTTAGCTATTGGAATTGTTGCGGTTCTTGGACCATCTTTACAAAATGCGTTGATAGCGATTGCCATCATTAATATCCCAACGTTTGGTCGACTCATTCGGTCGAGAGTATTGAGTGTAAAAGAAGAAGAATACATTACAGCAGCGAAGGCACTCGGGATGAGCCATACGAGAATTTTAGTTCAGCATGTGTTGCCGAATAGCTTAGCACCAATTATCGTGCAAGGTACGCTGGCTGTCGCAACGGCTATCATTGAAGCAGCTGCACTCGGATTTTTAGGGTTGGGAGCGGAACCGCCAAATCCAGAGTGGGGAAAAATGCTATCGGATGCAAAAATGTACATGCTGCAAGCTCCTTGGATGATGGTCTTCCCAGGAATAGCGATTATGCTGACAGTTCTAGGCTTCAATTTAATGGGTGATGGCCTGCGTGATGCGCTGGATCCGAAGATGAAGGATGTTTAATGGCGATTTTGGACGGAAGATGTTCTCTACTTTAGAGATGTTATGATGTGAGAACCTCCATGTGGATGAGACGGTCGTTAAAAGAGTGAAATCCAAAATAGAGACCCGTCGGAAGCGGGAGGCGGTCGTCAAAAGGATGTAAAGCTAAAAGAGAGACCCGTCGGAAGCGGGAGATGGTCGTCAAAAGAGTGAAAAGCAAAAAAAGAGAACCGTCAGAAGCGGGAGGCGGACGTCAAAAGGATGAAAAGTTAAAATAGAGAACCGTCGGAAGCGGTAGACGGTCGTCAAAAGAGTGAAAAGCAAAAAAAGAGAACCGTCGGAAGCGGTAGACGGTCGTCAAAAGAGTAAAAACCAAAAAAAGAGAACCGTCTACAACTCATAGACGGTTCTCTTTATTCTTTTCATCGTTCATCCTCAATCTCATCCAGGCGAACGGTATTTTCTTTTTGATGATACGTCTGGAAGCTGTTAATCAACTTCTCTAAATGAACTAAGTTCTCTTCGTACTCTAAGATATCTGATATCAAATGTAAGAAGTGGTACGTTTCCACTTCTTCACACGCCTGATCTTGTTTTACTTGATGTAAGAAACGCCCTACTAGCTCTTTTCTTTGAGGAGCTTCGGTGCTTTCTGTCTCCAATTCCACATTCGGTCTAATCTTACCAGCGAATTTTAAAAGTAACTGTTCGTGATAAGTGATGAGTCCGTCCAGTTGACCTTGAAGTTCTAACTGCGTTTCTTCCGGAAGGTGTTGGAAATCATTATCAAATCGATGTAAGCGACGAAGTATATTTAAAGATCTTCTAGTAGTAGAAATCATTTGTCTGTATATAACTAACTTACGAGTTTTTAAAACTTCTTTAGAACGGAAGTAGTTCCGCTCTTCTTTGTACATTAAGTAAAGTTGGTCTAACTTCATTAATCTCTCTTTTATACGTTCAATGTCTTTCTTTAAAAGCGTATGCTCTGAGGCATGGCGTGTGCTTAAACGAATCCATTTTAGCGTATCTTCTGTCACGCTAACTGTTTTATGATAGAGCTTTGTTTCATACTTCGGTGGGATAAAAACTAAATTCACCGCAAAGGAAGAAAGGACTCCTAACATAATAGTAGCGATTCGAATAAAAGCAAATTCAATAAAATGTTCTCCAGGCTCTTGCATAATAGCCATAATCGTAACGAGTGCTAAACCAATGGTCGACTCAATACGAAGCTTTAAAATAATCATAATCGCTATAATTGCTGCAAGTCCGATAATGAATACATGGTTACCAAACAGCATCACAAAGATAACTGCGATAGCACCACCAATAATGTTAGCTTGTAACTGCTCAATTACAGATAAATAACTACGGTAGATGGTCGGTTGTATGGCAAAAACGGCTGCGATTCCAGCGAAAATAGGGGAGGGTAAGTTAAGTAATTCCGCTAACGTTAACGCTAGTACGATGGCAATCCCCGTTTTTAATACCCGAGCTCCAAGTTTCATGAGTATAAATAAACCTCGCTTTGCTTCTAGTCTTGAAAAGTGAGAGAACACTAGTCAAGTAATTTGTTTCAACCTTATAGTACTATACATTCCTTGTCAATGTAGTGCAAGGAAAATATAAAAGAATCATGAGTTGTGGAAGAAAACACTTTAACTACTAAGGAGGGAATATAGAAAAACGGAAGGCATTGGCCTTCCGCTTTTATTATTCCGTAGAAACAGATGGATCTGCCTGCTCTTTTACCGGTACTACTTGCAAGAAGTGGTTCGTTGGGTCTGCAAGCAACGCTTTTAAAGAGGCTGCAGTCTCTTGCTGACCGTCCTTTTCTAGTTCTGTTACGTAGCTAGTTAAAAGCTCTTGTACATCTTTTACACCAGTAGAAGAAAGTTCCGTTAAGGTAACTTTTGCTCCTTTAGCAAGACGGTTTTGCAGTGCTTTCTTTGTTAAGCCCATCTCTGGTTGTAGTCTAAAATAGACAGCTCCACCAGTCATTCCTGCACATGCCCAAGGACCAGGATCGCCTAATACAAGACCGCGTCCATTGGTCATGTATTCAAATGCAAATCCTTTTATGGATGCAGTGGTGCCTAGATTAGCACCAGACTCTTTTGCAGGAGTAGTTAGCTGGTCTCCTATAATCAAATCAGCGCCTGATAAGCGAATTCCCGCACGAGCGTCTGCTCTACCTTGCACAATAAATGTTCCTTTTTGAGCACCATAACCAAAGCCTTTACCAGTGGAACCTCCAACTAACTGTCCGTTAGCTCCAAACGATTTCAAGATAGCTATACTTCCCCGAATGCCGTCTTTGCTAAGCCATCTTGTGCACCACCTTGCACGTTGATATGAACACCATCTGTATTGTAGGCACCAAGTCCGTTACCAGGAATTGAACCATCTTTATAGTGAAGGTGGATAGGATCTAGTCCTTTATAGCCGCCGTTTAAACGTCCACGAACACGGTGTCCAGCTGGTCGACTTGCTAATACACGTTGTTCTGATGTAATAGAAGCAAACTGTCGAGATGTAGATAATTCTTCTACTTTATAATCAAGGTATTCAGCTCCAACGGCAGAAGCGACAAGTAAAGAAGGAGAAGAAGGCTCTTCTTTATTTTTAAACGCTACAGCTTCAATGGATAAAGTCTTTAAAAGGTACGTTAAATCCATCGATTGCTGATCGCGATGTTGCTCGAGTAAATCGGAACGTCCCACGATATCTTGTGTATTTGTAAAGCCTAAAGCTGCTGTTAACGCACGAAGCTCGTTCCCAAAAGCAGTGAAGAAGTTAACTAACCCTTGAACAGCTAAATCGGATTGTCTTGGAACAAATCGTCGTAGACCGTGTTCCTTAGCTTGAGCCTCTGACTCAATTTGGGTTGCAATGCCGACGTGACAAGTATCCAAGTGACAACCTCTACATGTTGTACACCCAATAGCAATCATGGAAAGGGTACCGAAACCGATTCTGTTCGCACCAAGTAACATCACTTTTAATACATCAGATACACTCTTAATTCCTCCATCAGCCCAAAGCTCCACGTTCCCACGAAGTCCTGCTTCTAGTAACGCGTTATGTGCTGCTTTGACGCCAATTTCAACAGGTAATCCAACATGCTGCAGTGCATGGATACGTGCAGCTCCAGTTCCGCCGTCAAAACCACTGAGGGTAATAATATCTGCACCAGCTTTAGCGATTCCAACAGCAATGGTTCCAATGTTAGGCACAACAGGAACTTTCACAGCTACCTTTGCTTGATCGTTTGCCGTTTTTAGTTCATGAATCATTTGCGCTAAATCTTCAATAGAGTAGATATCGTGATTGTTAGAAGGTGAAATTAAGTCTGAACCGATTGTCGCGTTTCGAGCTTCTGCAATCTTCGCCGTAACTTTTGATCCCGGTAAATGTCCACCTTCACCCGGTTTCGCTCCTTGCCCTATTTTGATTTCTAGTAAGTTAGAAGAATTAAGAAGTTCAGCGTTTACTCCAAAACGGCCGGAAGCGATTTGCTGTCCTCGAGTGCGCGGGTATCGACCAAGCATTTCTTTCATCTCGCCGCCTTCACCGTTTAAACTAACCATGTTAAGTCGGTCAGCAGCTTCGGCATAAGCTTTAAACGCAATTTCGTTTTGAGAACCAAAGGACATGGATGCAATAACGAATGGTAGGGAATGCTCACCAACAGAAATATCCACATCGTCTGGTGAAACAGTGGAATCCTTCTCCACGAATTTTGTTAGGTGACGGATCGTAGTTGGATTACTTGTTTCCATCTCATCTAACTTTTCACGATAAGCGGTATATTCGCCAGTTTTAGCTACATCTCCGATAGACTTCCAAATACGTGGGAAGAGGGAGAAGCTTTTCGCGTGTCGTTGCTTTTCGTCTTCGTAATCTGCTTTTCTAGCCATCGCATCTTCTTTCCAATAGTCCCAGTCTCTTCTTAAATTTTTGGATCCAAAGAAGTTAGGGATCTTTAAAATATCCGTAATTTCTTCGTTTAATCCAATGGCAGAGAAGAGGCGACTATATCCTCGAAGCTCGTGAATACCAATGGTCGAAATGACTTTTTCCATACCTTTTGTTAAAGCTTCATGAAGTCGTTTAGTAGAATCCTCGTCATCGGAAGCTACAGTTGTAAACAATAGATATGGGCTTACTAGATCTGCTCCTAAACCAAGACAAACCATTAAGTCGTGCAGAGTACGTAAGGAGCCAGAACGTACGACCAGTGAGGCTTTACGACGTATTTTATTTATACGTAACGCTCTGTCCACTGCAGACACTGCAATCATTGGATCTAGCCATAACTGTTGATGATGTGCAAGAGCATCGTCTAACACTAAGAAGGAAGCTCCGTCTTTTACAAGTTTAACTGCCTCATTCTCTAAAGCTTTTAACCTACTAGGAATGGTATCCTCGTTACTAAAAGATAAAGATAGTGATTTAGTCTTTTCTCCAAACGCTTTCATTAATTGGTCTAAAGAAGGATGCTTTAACGTGTCAGCTAAATCGTTACCTACAGCTCCTTCTAGTAATAAAGGTGATGTAAGTTCAATTGTTTTTGCAAGAGGTGCACCATCCCAAAATGGTCTAGCTCCAACTACTACTCTAGTAGAAAAATGTTCGGTTTCACGATCGCGGTCAATGGCTGGATTTGTTACGACAGCTACACTTTCCTTGATAAAATCAGCAACATTCTTTCGACCAGTATCAATAGCAGCTAAAGGAGAATCATGTCCTAACGATCGAATTGGTTCAATGCCTTTTTCAGCCATTTGCTCTGCAAGCTGTATCTGTTCACGATCCCAACCGTACGCATTATACTGTCCGGCAGTTACCGTATCTTGGTGAAGGAAGTGGACATTTTTCTCCAATACAGCGCTTGTTGCACGTTCTCTGTAACCTTTGAAATCCACACGCTTTTTCATTTTTTCAAACACTCGATTTTGATAGTTCTCCAGAGTGTAACGCTTCAAAGTACCGTCTTCATAATGGAAGCCCACTTTTTCTCCAGGAGCTAGAGGAATAGGATCCTCTACATACGTTGAGTTTGGTAGAATACCAGGTTCTGATGAAAACAAATAAGAAGAAGGAGTGCTTAATTGCCACAACGGTCGTAGCCCTAAAGAATCCACACTAAAAACTGCTTCATTTCCGAACCTAGACACAATCCCAGCTGGACCTTGTGCAAAGTGTCCAAACGATTCTCTCAGGAAAACATATAAATCTTGTAGGTGTGTCGGCATCGCAAAAATTTCATTCATGATAGGCGGAAAGACTACATCCATTGCTTCAAACAGACTTAATCCATCTCTTTCAATAAATGTTTCAATCGTTCTATTTAAATCTTGAGAGTCACTACCTTGATGAGTTAGTGTCACAGAAAGAGCTTCTGCCTCTTCACGTAACTTACTAATCGTATTAATTTCTCCGTTATGTCCTAGTAAACTAAATGGCTGCACACGAAAAAAAGAGGATTGAGTATTTGTTGAATAACGGTTATGTCCTAATGTAATAGTAGAAGCCATCTTTGGATGACGAAGGTCTGGATAATATGTTCGAAGTGTATCACCAGCTCCCATTACCTTGTACACAACGACAGATTTACTTAGTGAGGCAACATGAAAGTTTTTGTTTTCTTCTAATTGAATCGTTAATGGTAATAAAGAAGTTACGTTTGAATGCACTAGTGCAACTTGCCAAAATGTTGGATTTTCACTTAGTGCGATGGGTCCTAAAGCAGTAATGTCTGCCGCTTCAGTAGAGGAATATAGTAGAGTGTATCCTTGTTCGTTAAACAGGTTTGTTGTTTCGCGTATTAACTCACTTGCAGTATCTTTTTGTAGAAAGAAATGTCCAACAATAAAAGAATCATCATATGCAAGAGATCCATCCAGTCCAACAGACCTAAGTTTTTCTTCCCAAAGTGCGCGAGGGATATCGGTATGAATACCAGCACCATCGCCTTCACCATTAATAAAGCCAGCACGGTGATTCATCGTAACTAATGCATCGATACATGCTTGCACATTGTGATTAGTAGGGATTTGCTCTTTTTCAAGACTTGCTACAATACCGCAAGCATCGTGTTCCTGAACTGCAAAATTCGTAAATTGCTCCATTGATTGCATCACGACGTTCTTTGTCATCTGCAGCACCTCCGTGTAAAGAATGACCGAATTCACATATATATTAAAAAATTCAGAATACTTATATGGTAGCATACCTAGTGTATGAATTCAAATAATTATTCGTTCTGCTGAATAAAAGTACAAGTCTAAAAGTAAGCGTTTTCAATAAAAATCTATATAAAAAAGCAACTACCGTAAAATAGTAGTTGCTTTATACACTATTTATGCGTTTTTTAACTGTTCGAATGCTTTATTTACCGCAAGTAATGTCGTGTCAATATCTTCGTCTGTATGGGCAGTAGTCAAGAACCACGCTTCATACTTAGATGGAGCTAGATTAATTCCTTGAGCCAACATTAGCTTAAAGAATTTCGCAAATTGCTCCCCATCCGTTGCCTCCGCTTGCTCGTAGTTCACGACCTTTTCATCTGTAAAATAAATAGTGAGTGCACCTTTTAAGCGGTTCGTGGTAATGGTAATTCCGTGCTCCTTCGCTGCTGCTAAAATACCATCTTCAAGCTTTGCCCCAAGGCGATCTAACTCTTCATAAACGCCATCTTGCTTTAACACTTCTAAACAAGCGATTCCGGAAAGAATAGAAGCTGGATTACCAGCCATCGTACCTGCTTGGTAGGCAGGGCCTAATGGAGCAACGTGTTCCATAATATCCGCGCGGCCACCGTATGCACCAATTGGAAGTCCGCCACCAATAATTTTTCCTAGTGCCGTTAAATCTGGCTTTACTTGAAGCATATCTTGCGCACCACCATACATAAAGCGGAAGGCAGTGATTACTTCATCGTAAATAACTAGAGCTCCAGCATCGTGGGTAATTCTATTAACTTCCTCTAAGAAACCAGGATGAGGTTCGACAATACCGAAGTTTCCGACGATCGGTTCTACTAGTACTGCAGCTACTTCATCTCCCCAGCGATCCATCGCAGCTTTGTATGACTCAATATCATTAAAAGGAACAGTGATAACTTCTTTCGCGATGGCTTTTGTAACTCCAGCGGAATCTGGCGTCCCAAGAGTAGAAGGTCCAGAGCCTGCAGCAACTAGTACTAAGTCAGAATGGCCGTGGTAACATCCTGCAAATTTAATAATTTTATCTCGACCAGTATATGCACGAGCAACACGAATCGTTGTCATGACAGCTTCTGTACCAGAGTTTACAAACCTTACTTTGTCCATATACGGCATAGCTTCCTTAATCATCTTCGCGAATTTAATTTCATGCGGAGTTGGCGTTCCGTATAATACGCCATTCTCTGCCGCATACGTGATTGCTTTCGTGATGTGCGGGTGTGCATGCCCTGTGATAATCGGACCGTATGCTGCTAAGTAGTCAATGTACTTATTTCCATCCACGTCCCAAAAGTAGGCTCCTTTCGCGCGCTCCATCGTTACCGGAGCTCCGCCGCCAACTGCTTTATAAGAGCGGGAAGGACTGTTAACCCCACCAACTATATGTAGAAGAGCTTCTTCATGTAACTGCTCTGATTTATTCCAATTCATGATTAATCCTCCTAAGCTTTCAAACTAGTAACTATTGTAGTCTCCATCGGTAGGTAAAGCAAATGGTCGATATTTGAAATGAGTGTTCTATACCCATCTCGGATTCGGAAGTTGGCGGTGAGAAGAGAATAGAGGCGCTCTATACCCATCTCAGAGGCGTAAGTTGGCGGTGAGGAGGGAATAGAGGCGTTCTATACGCATCTCGGAGGAGGAAATTGCCGGTGAGAAGAGAATACAGGCGTTCTATACTCATCTCGGAGGAGGAAGTTGATGGTGAGAAGAGAATAGAGGCGCTCTATACCCATCTCGGTGGAGGAAGTTGATGGTGAGAAGAGAATAGAGGCGCTCTATACCCATCTCGGAGGAGGAAGTTGGCGGTGAGAATAGAATAGGCGCGTCCCAAACTTACGAAGGAAGAGAAAATCCGCTGCTAGATGAGAATAGACACGATCTCCAAGCACGAAAAGACTGAACACAGCCTTCATGTGTTACACTAGACTGCGGCAATTAAATAGCTAGGAGGTTTCAAAATGAAGGATGCGATAGTAGTAAACAATCTTCGAAAAGAATTCCGAGTATATTCTAGTCGTCCTGGACTTGCAGGCGCTTTTCGAGACCTTTTAAATAGACAGTCTAAAATAGTTCCAGCTGTAAAAGACATTAGCTTTACTGTGAAGCAAGGAGAAATGGTGGGATACATCGGAGAAAATGGAGCAGGAAAATCTACGACGATAAAAATGCTAACCGGAATCCTTTCTCCAACAAGTGGGACGGTTCGCGTAAATGGCATGGACCCGCATAAAGAAAGAGAGAAATTCGTAAAGACGATTGGTGTAGTGTTCGGTCAGCGTTCTCAATTATGGTGGGACATTGCGGTGCAAGAATCCTTTAGACTTTTAAAGAAAGTGTATAACGTTCCAGATGACTTGTACGAAGATCACATGGAATTAATTATCCGCACGCTGGATATAGAACCACTCTTGGATAAACCAGTTCGTAAACTTTCATTAGGGCAGCGAATGAGATGCGAGCTTGCAGCGGCGCTTATTCATAATCCAAAACTCTTATTCTTAGACGAACCAACAATTGGATTAGACGTTTTAGTAAAAGTAAAGATTCGTCAATTTTTAAAAGAAATAAACGAGCGCTATAATACGACAATACTTTTAACCACTCATGACTTAAGTGACATTGAAGCACTATGTGAACGTGTGGTGATGCTAGACGAAGGACAAATCATTTATGATGGCAGTCTCCTTCAACTTAAGCAAAACTGGGGAGATCAGAAAATCATTCACATGAAATTCCTAGATGATATCCCAGTGGAAGTGTTGCAAATGCACACGGATTCCGTTGCACAACAAAAGTGGATGTATGACGAGAAAGAGCAGCGTTATTCCATTGTACTTGGTGCAGACGAGGAAGTTATTTCTCAGCTAATTAAACATGTTGTGGAAGCTTTCCCTATCAAAGATATTCATATAGAAGAAACATCTACGGAAGATATTATTCAAAAAATCTACGAAAAAGGTTCTGCAGAAAACGATAACAAAGCTGCAAAAGCCATAGGGTAGGTGTGGAAATTGGCAAAGTATATGGAAATGATGCGAATACGTTTCTTAATGATGTTAGCGTACCGCACGAATTATTACAGTGGCATTTTAATTTATTCTATTAACATTGGTGCGTATTACTTCCTTTGGCAAGCAATCTATTCTGGTCAAGATGACATCCAAGGATTATCTGCTATCCAGATGACAACGTATATTGCTGTATCTTGGATGGTAAGGGCATTTTACTTTAATAACATTGACCGAGAAATAGCCATGGAGATTAAAGAGGGGAAAGTAGCGGTTGAACTCATACGACCTTATTCTTACCTTGGGATGAAAACCATGCAGGCTTTCGGAGAAGGAATCTTCCGTATTGCCTTTTTCTCCATACCAGGAATGATCATCGTTGCGTTTATCTTCCCGATGGAGTTCACAACAACCTTCTCGACTTGGGCTCTATTTGCATGTTCTTTATTGTTTAGCTTTATGATCAATACGCAAATCAATCTCTTAACAGGGATGACAACGTTCTTCTTATTTAACAATGATGGCTTAATTCGCGCGAAACGAGTAGTGATTGATCTATTCTCTGGACTATTATTACCGATTAGTTTCTTTCCACTTTGGGCGCAAAACATCATGCAGTTTTTACCGTTTCAAGGAATCAGTTATGTACCAAGTATGATTTTCACGGAAGGATTTGTCGGAAATGAGATTTGGAATGCACTTCTTCTACAAGTAGTGTGGGTCTTCCTTCTGATGATTCCGATTCAACTGCTATGGGTGACTGCTAAAAAACAAATGGTCATTCAAGGAGGGTAAGAAATGTTTTATATAAATATGTTCTTTCGTTACATTGCGCAATATATGAAAACGAGGCTGCAATATCGAGCAGATCTTATTGTTGAAATTTTTTCTGATTTACTGTTTCAAGCTGTTAACTTAATTTTTATTCTTGTAGTGTTCGGGCATACAACTTTATTAAACGGGTGGAGTAGGGAAGAAATCATCTTTATCTATGGATTCTTCTTAGTTCCTTTTGCGATTTTTTCTACGTTCTTTAACATCTGGGATTTTAACGAACGCTATATAGTAAAAGGGGAATTTGACCGTATTTTAACGAGACCAATCCATTCATTATTTCAGATTATCTTAGAAAGAATGGAACTAGAGTCGTTGTTTGGGATTGTAACTGGAATTGCAGTCATGATTTATGCTGGCTCTGAGTTAGGACTCGACTTAGCATGGTACGACCCATTGATCTTTATTGTACTTTCGTTAGGTGGAGCTCTAGTGTATGCTGGCATATTCATCTCCCTTGCGAGTATCGGCTTTTGGTCTGATGCACGTACGTCGATCATGCCGATGATGTATAACATCGGAAATTACGGAAGATATCCAGTAGATATTTACAACCGTGCGATCCGGTTTGTTCTGACATGGATTTTACCTTTTGCCTTCGTGGGTGTGTATCCAGCAGCGTATTTCTTAGGTCGCTCCGAGTGGTTTGGTTACGCATTTTTAACACCAGTAGTTGGCGTAGCCTTCTTTGTTCTTTCTGTCGTTCTGTGGAACGCTGGGGTTAAGAGATATCGAGGAGCGGGAAATTAAAATTTCGAATATCCTTCTTTCTTTCAACGTACTTATAAAGGACAAGTACTAATGAAAGGAAGGAGGATTTTTTATGTTTTGGATTGGTCAATTAGCGATAGTTGTCATTATGATTATGGGGTTTATAACACTTTGCCAACCAAAATCACCTGGCACTCCTTATCTTTCCGTGCGTCATTTATGGATTTTGACTTGTGTGTATTTACAGATGCTAATAGGCTTTGGCTTTTTATATATGCTTTATCACTGGAATGGACATGCGGTGTTACAACAGTTAGGATCCACTCCACCAGAACCGACGTTGGATGATTTATGGACGATGTTTTATTTCAGTGCGACGACGTTATTTTCTCTAGGTTACGGAGATTTTGTGCCTATCGGAATTGGCAGATTAATAGCCGTAATTGAGTCTTTAATCGGCTACATTATTCCGGCTGCGCTGGTGGTTCGTACAGTATTGGACTGGGAGTTGGAAAAGAAAGAGCCTTAAGAGTTGTGATTTCAAGTTGAATTGGATAACCTAGTCACGAAGGAGTGATTAGATATGACATTAGAAGGAAAAAAGGCACCTTTATTTTCTTTACAGGGAAACAATGGAGAGACGTTTTCTTTAGGTGATTACATTGGTAAAAAGGTGATTGTTCTCTACTTTTATCCAAAAGATATGACCCCAGGGTGTACAACACAAGCTTGTGACTTCCGCGATCAATCAGCAGAATTCGAAAACGTGAATGCGATGATCGTAGGGATTAGTCCAGACCCAGTTGCGCGACACGAAAAATTCATCAATAAACACGGACTGCCATTTGAACTGCTAGCAGATGAAAACCACGAAGTAGCAGAAGCTTACGGAGTGTGGCAACTAAAGAAAAATTTCGGAAAAGAGTACATGGGAATCGTACGTTCCACATTTGTCATCGGACTAGATGGAGTGGTTTTAAAAGAATGGACAAAAGTGAAAGTGAAAGGCCACGTAGAAGAAGCATTAGATTTCGTAAAAAGCCAACAATAACACCCATTTTTCACACAATAGGACAGGTGTCCATGCCAAAAGAGGTTTTGTACATATTGTAGAGTAGGGCATACCTCCTCAGATTATATATAGTTTACGAGCTAAAGCGATTTAGCTCGTATTTTTTTGTCGCGTGACGCGACAACTAGGCGTTGGCCACGTGATGTGGCCGGAACTTAGCGTAGTATCCATAATGTTGTTTTAGAATTCGTGACGCGACAACTAGGCGATGGCCACGTGATGTGGCCGGAACTTAGCGTAGTATCCTTTAATTTCCTAGATTTCCGCGACAACTTTATGCTGCCAGCTTTTCTAGCGGCAAGTCGCCGAAGCCACCGAGAAGAGAGCGGTTCCCCATTGACAAGTCGCCGAAGCCGCGGAGAAGAGAGTGATTTACATCGGCAAGTCGCCAAAGCCACGGAGAAGAGAGTGGTTCCCCCGCGGCAAGTCGCCAAAGCCGCCCCGTGTTCAGCAATCCCTAGGCGACAAACGCCAAAAGTCGCCATAAGCCCCGCAATCCCCATGCGGCAAATCCCACAAGTTGCCTCACCCACACCTCAAATCTCCAAAATATAAAAAAAGGATTCTATCTAATAAAATAGAAGTTAATAGATGCATATAGAAGAACGGAGTGAGCATGTGAACATACTTTTTACTTTTGAACCAAATCAAGATTTTCAACAGCACTTTCAGTCAACGTATCAGGACCTTCATTGGACATTCGCCAAATCTATAAGGGAAGCGGAGAAGCGATTAAGTGATGCAGAAGTAATCGTTACATACGGAGAAGATTTAAGAGATCAACATATTGAACAAGCAACTAATTTGAAATGGATTATGGTTGTTTCAGCAGGCTTGGAGAAAATGCCTTTCGCTTCTATACAGAAGAAAAATATTCTAGTTACAAATGCGAGAGGAATTCATGCAATCCCAATGGCGGAGTATACATTAGGTGTCATGATTCATCACGCGAAGCAGATGAAACTGTTAGCACAGCAGGAAGAGGAACATCTATGGAATAGAAGAGTGCCAATGCAAGAACTCTATGGACAAACGGCAATGATTGTAGGAGCTGGTGCAATTGGAACGAGAATTGCACACATTCTCAAAGCGTTTACTATGAATGTGATTGGAGTTAACACATCGGGGACTTTACCAACTCCGTTTGACGAGGCATACTCAATGGAAGATATGGATCAAGCTCTTCCAAATGCGGATTATATTATCTCCATCCTTCCGAGTACTCCAAGCACTATTGATTTTTGGAGAAAACCCCATTTTAAACTAATGAAGTCAACTGCTGTTTTTATTAACATTGGTAGAGGAGATGCTGTTGACGATAAAGTTTTATTGGATACCATGAACAATAATGAGATTGCACATGCTTATTTAGATGTTTTTAAACATGAGCCTCTTCCAAGTGAGCACGCATTTTGGAAACAGGAGAACATCACAGTGACTCCGCATATTTCAAGCATCACCAAAAAATATCTTCCAAGATCTTTTGAAATCTTTGAGCAAAACCTAAAGCTTTTTATAGAAGGACAAGAAGACTTCCAGAATATAATAGACGTGAAAAGAGGGTATTAACGATGAAAATATATACAAAAACAGGTGACAAGGGGCAAACGTCTCTAATCTATGGTTCGCGCGTTGCAAAAAATGATCTTCGAGTGGAGGCGTATGGAACGTGTGATGAAGCAAACTCCGTAATTGGTGTAAGTCTTAGTTTTCTAGATGCTGTGACATTTGAAGGGAAAGAGGCATTCGTGGAGTCTTTGCAAAGAGTACAAACCGAATTGTTCCACGTTGGAGCTGAGCTTGCTACACCCCAAGATAAAAAAGTAACATGGGAACTAAAGGATCAGCACATTAGTATGTTGGAGACGGAGTTAGACAAGTGGGAAGAAGCACTACCTCCGCTTAGACAATTTATTCTACCTTCTGGACATCCAACAGGTGCTCAACTTCACGTTGCTCGTACGATTGTTAGAAGAGCAGAAAGAATAGCGGTTGGAATCGATGGAGTAAATCCATTAGTACTATCTTACCTAAACCGATTATCCGATTACTTATTTGTTGCAGCCAGGTATGTAAATCTACAACTTCAGAAACCAGAGACGCCTTTGCAGATAAAATGATAGTGCATTAGGTAGATACCTTCCTTACGTACTAAAACGTTTGACAGATTCTTCACTAGAGGAGTACACTGTTTATAAAGATTATAAAGTAAGAATAAATACCTTTAAAGGAAGAGAGGTGCATGATGGTGTCCCATGAACACTTACGTGAAGCACTAGATACTTTAAAAAGCACGGGCGTCCGGATTACACCACAGCGCCATGCAATACTTGAATACATGATTGGAGCAATGTCTCATCCAACTGCAGATGATATCTATAAAGCGTTAGAGGGAAAATTCCCTAATATGAGCGTAGCTACAGTCTACAACAACTTACGAGTTTTTAAAGAGGTTGGGCTGGTAAAAGAATTAACATATGGAGATGCTTCCAGTCGTTTTGACTTTGTTACAACAGATCATTATCATGTCATTTGCGAGGACTGCGGTAAGATGGTAGATTTTTCTTACCCTGGACTAGATGAAGTTGAACAACTAGCTGCACATGTCACTGGATTTACCATTAGTCATCATAGAATGGAAATCTACGGATCGTGTCCAGAGTGTTCTAATAAAAAGAAACATTAAAAAGGTGCTGATTGCCAGCACCTTTTTTCTTATAATATCAGCTATTGTTGAATTGTTTTCTTTGAATTATATGATTCATCAAAATCTTTTCCTTCTAATGAAGGATCTAACGTTAGTGGTTCATTGCAATACATACACATATCTACACGTCCTAGTACTTTCGTTAGTTTGTTACAATTTGGACAAACTACTTGTACTGCTCTTGTGGAAAGCATTCCAATCCAAAAGTATACGACAGTGCTGAAAATAATAGATAATAAACCAAGCAACATAAAGATTGTCATAACGATGGGGTATGATTTAAAGAAAATACCTCCATACATAATGATGAAGCCAATAAATACTAAGCTTAAGGCAAATGTTCTAATCTTATTAATTTTATTCGAGTACTTAGCCATTTCGTCTCCCCCTATAATTGCTAGTCTATCACACAGACTTGGAACATTCACCAGTTTCTAAGGGAGGAAAAAGCGAAATTACGTCGAATAATGTCTAAAAAGTAGTTAGGGAGTGGGATACATGGAAGCAAAACTAAGACCGATCTACCAAGAGCGAGCTAGCCATCCAAACACATTAGGAATTGTCCTTATAGAGAAAAAAGATATAGTAAGCCCAGTTACAGATACGTTTGATGTAATTCTTTTTGTCATATTAAAACAAGCGGAAGAAGATGTATTCATTAAACATTATTCTTTTGATGAGAAAAAAGCAGCTCTTCACTTAGTGACGGAAAAACAAGTGTTAGAGTGGCTATTACTAGGAAGTAATCGAAAAATCATTGACTGGTTAATGAACGGGAAAATTGTGTTTGATAGGAATGAATATATTGAGAAGTTAAAAACTGAATTAAACGAGTTTCCTTTCCACGGTAGAAAGTTAAAAATGGGCATTGAGTTTGCTCGCTTGATTAGAAGGTATCGTGACGGGAAGTCCTTTTTTGAAAGTCATCAATATTTAGATGCTTACAATCACATTGTTCATTCTCTTCACCATTTGGCAAGATTAGCTGTCATTGACCATGGTTTTCATCCGGAAGTTACAGTCTGGAATCAAGTGAAAAAAATTGAACCAGAAATTTATAAATTATATGAAGAATTAGTTATGAGTGAAGAGACGATGGAGAAAAGATTAGAGCTGTTGTTCTTGGCTAGTGAACTACTTATACTTCAAAAAGTAGAGCAAGGGTCTGCTCATTTATTCGGTGTATTAGAAGAAAAAGATTCGTGGTCTATTCAGGAATTGTTAAAACATGAAGAAGTAAAGAGTTACGGAATAGATCTAACTGGTATGCTCGAATTCTTAATTGAAAAGCACCAAGTTCATATTCAATTAGAAGAAACAAAAGGGGTAGGAATCTATCACCGCTACTATGCGAAAAAAAACTTTTGAAAATCCGTTGACTTTTGAATAGTATCTTGATATATTATTAAACGTCGCTGCTGACGGAAGTTAGTAGCGACAAAGAAAAATGAAAAAAGTTGTTGACTTCGACTTGTTAATGTGTTAAATTAATAAAGTCGCTGAAAACGACATTGAACTTTGAAAACTAAACAAACCAAGTGCCAACGTTTAATTCAGTTGTTTCTATGAAACAACAAAACAAGTTTTTTATGAGCTAATCAAACATCTATTGGAGAGTTTGATCCTGGCTCAGGACGAACGCTGGCGGCGTGCCTAATACATGCAAGTCGAGCGGACTTGTGGGAGCTTGCTCCCGCAAGTTAGCGGCGGACGGGTGAGTAACACGTGGGTAACCTGCCTGTAAGATTGGGATAACTCCGGGAAACCGGGGCTAATACCGAATAACATCATTTGTCGCATGACAGATGATTCAAAGGTGGCTTCGGCTATCACTTACAGATGGACCCGCGGCGCATTAGCTAGTTGGTGAGGTAACGGCTCACCAAGGCGACGATGCGTAGCCGACCTGAGAGGGTGATCGGCCACACTGGGACTGAGACACGGCCCAGACTCCTACGGGAGGCAGCAGTAGGGAATCTTCCGCAATGGACGAAAGTCTGACGGAGCAACGCCGCGTGAGTGAAGAAGGTTTTCGGATCGTAAAACTCTGTTGTTAGGGAAGAACAAGTACCGTTCGAATAGGGCGGTACCTTGACGGTACCTAACCAGAAAGCCACGGCTAACTACGTGCCAGCAGCCGCGGTAATACGTAGGTGGCAAGCGTTGTCCGGAATTATTGGGCGTAAAGCGCGCGCAGGTGGTTTCTTAAGTCTGATGTGAAAGCCCACGGCTCAACCGTGGAGGGTCATTGGAAACTGGGAAACTTGAGTGCAGAAGAGGAAAGTGGAATTCCACGTGTAGCGGTGAAATGCGTAGAGATGTGGAGGAACACCAGTGGCGAAGGCGACTTTCTGGTCTGTAACTGACACTGAGGCGCGAAAGCGTGGGGAGCAAACAGGATTAGATACCCTGGTAGTCCACGCCGTAAACGATGAGTGCTAAGTGTTGGAGGGTTTCCGCCCTTCAGTGCTGCAGCTAACGCATTAAGCACTCCGCCTGGGGAGTACGGTCGCAAGACTGAAACTCAAAGGAATTGACGGGGGCCCGCACAAGCGGTGGAGCATGTGGTTTAATTCGAAGCAACGCGAAGAACCTTACCAGCTCTTGACATCCTCTGACAACCCTAGAGATAGGGCGTTCCCCTTCGGGGACAGAGTGACAGGTGGTGCATGGTTGTCGTCAGCTCGTGTCGTGAGATGTTGGGTTAAGTCCCGCAACGAGCGCAACCCTTGATCTTAGTTGCCATCATTTAGTTGGGCACTCTAAGGTGACTGCCGGTGACAAACCGGAGGAAGGTGGGGATGACGTCAAATCATCATGCCCCTTATGAGCTGGGCTACACACGTGCTACAATGGACGGTACAAAGGGCTGCAAGACCGCGAGGTTAAGCCAATCCCATAAAACCGTTCTCAGTTCGGA